>JAZSAH010000029.1:0-2776 GCA_045601745.1 Acutalibacteraceae bacterium | reverse complement strand
GCAAGATATGCAGCTGCAATCGCTTCAAAGGGCGGAATCGATGTTCAGCTTCTCGGTATCGGCAGAAACGGTCACATCGCTTTCAATGAACCCTCCGATGCATTTACCGGCGAAAGCTTCAAAATCGCTCTCACACAGAGCACAATCGACGCAAATTCAATTTATTTTGACGATATTCCCATGCCCCGTTATGCAATGACAATGGGTATCGGTTCAATCATGAAGGCAAAGAAAATTGTTCTTATTGCAACCGGAGCTTCAAAAGCGGAAGCGGTTAAAGGCATGATTAAGGGTGAAGTTACTCCTCAGCTTCCCGCATCAATTCTTCAGCAGCATCAGGATGTTGTTATCTTCCTTGATGAGGCAGCTGCAAGCCTTCTTTAATCCCTTTACGAGGTGAAAAACAATGGATAAAAAAACTTTCTATATTTCAACGCCGATATATTATCCCTCGGATAAACTTCATATCGGCCATACTTACTCAACCGTTGCAGCTGATACAATGGCTCGCTACAAGCGTTTTCAGGGCTTTGACACCTTCTTCCTCACAGGTACCGATGAACACGGTCAGAAGATTGAAGACAAAGCAAAGGCTGCAGGCGTAACTCCTCAGGCTTATGTTGACAATATTGTTGTCGGCATCAAAGAGCTCTGGGAACTCATGAATATTTCCTATGATAAATTCATCAGAACAACCGATGATTATCACGAAAAAGCAGTTCAGAAGATTTTTAAGAAGATGTATGACAAGGGTGATATCTATAAGGGTCACTATGAAGGTCTTTACTGCAAGCCCTGCGAATCCTTCTGGACAGAAACCCAGGCAGTTGACGGCAAATGTCCCGACTGCGGCAGACCCGTAACAAAAGAAAGAGAAGAAGCTTATTTCTTCAAGCTTTCCGCATATGCAGATAAGCTTGCAAAATATTATGATGAGCATCCCGGTTTTATTGAACCCCTCAGCCGTCAGAATGAAATGGTCAATAATTTCATCAAGCCCGGTCTTCAGGATTTGTGTGTTTCCCGTTCATCCTTCAAATGGGGAATTCCCGTTCCCGTTAACGAGGACCATGTCATCTATGTCTGGCTTGATGCACTCACAAACTATATAACTGCTCTCGGCTACGGCAGTGAAGATGATTCTCTCTATAAGAAATTCTGGCCTGTTGATGTTCATCTTATCGGTAAGGACATCATCCGTTTCCATATGATTTACTGGCCTGCATTCCTTATGTCGATTGAAGAACCCCTTCCCGAAAAGGTTTTTGCCCACGGTTGGGTGCTTATTGACGGCGGTAAGATGAGCAAATCCGTAGGTAACGTTGTTGACCCCGTTATTCTTGCTGAAAGATACGGCGTTGATGCACTCCGTTACTACCTTCTCCGTGAGTTTACCTTCGGTTCAGACGGCTCATTCTCAAATGAAAACCTTATCAACAGAATTAATTCCGATCTTGCCAACGACCTCGGAAATCTCGTTTCGAGAACAGTTTCCATGGTTGAAAAGTATTTCGGCGGAACAATTCCTGCTGAGAGAGAAGCAGGCGAATTTGACGATGACCTCAAATCTCTTGCGCTTCAGACCAAAGGCGATGCGGAAAAAGAGCTTGATAAGTTCAACTATTCAATCGCTCTGACAAATATCTGGAAGCTTGTTTCCAGAACAAACAAATATATTGACGAAACAGCTCCCTGGGCTCTTGCAAAGGATGAAGCAAATAAGGCAAGACTTGCAGAGGTTATGTATAACCTTTGCGAATGCATAAGAATGATTTCCGTTCTTATTGCCCCCTTCATGCCTTATACTGCCGACGAAATCAGAAAGCAGATAGGCGTTCCTGCTGAATTCAGCTGGGAAGAAAGCGGCGTTTTCGGCAAAGAAGCAACATATACAGTTTCAAAGGGCGGAATTATCTTCCCCAGAATTGACCTTGAAAAGGAGCTTGCAGAGCTTGAAGCCGCAAAGGCTGCGGCAAACCCCGTAAATCCTCTCAAGGAAGAAATTCAGGGTGTTGCAAGAATCGGCATTGATGATTTTGCAAAGGTTGACCTCAGAGTTGCAAAAATTGTTGAATGCGAACCAGTCAAGAAGGCAAAGAAGCTTCTCAAGCTTACTCTTGATGACGGAACGGGCGACCCCAGAACGGTTGCATCGGGAATTGCTCTTTACTATAAACCTGAGGAGCTTATCGGAAAGAGCATAATTCTTGTTTCCAATCTCAAGCCCGCTGTTCTCTGCGGCGTTGAAAGCTGCGGAATGATTCTTGCGGCTGATGCAGGCGAGGATGATGTCAAGGTTATTTTCGTTGACGGAATTCCTGCAGGAAGTAAGGTAAGATAAAATGAATAATATCTTTGACAGTCATGCACATTATGACAGCGATGCATTTGATGCTGACCGCAAAGAGCTTGTAAGCGCCCTGCCCGAGCGGGGCGTTTGCGGTATCATAAATTGTGCAAGCGATATGGCGTCAAGCCTCACAAGTCTTGAACTTGCCGATGAATTTCCGTTTGTCTATGCTGCGTGCGGAGTTCATCCCCATGAAGCCGAAGGCTGTAAAGATGGCTACCTTTCTGTTCTGAAAAAACTCTGTATGGAAGAAAAATGCGTTGCTGTCGGTGAAATCGGACTTGATTATCACTATGATTTTTCGCCCCGCGATATCCAGAAAAAAGTTTTTGAACAGCAGCTCGTTCTTGCAAAAGAGCTTGATCTGCCCGTTATTATCCATGACAGAGAAGCTCACGAGGATACAATGACCCTTCTTAAAAGATA
>JAZSAH010000028.1:0-6700 GCA_045601745.1 Acutalibacteraceae bacterium | reverse complement strand
TGCCTGCAATGTTGAGCGCACCTCTGGGTCTTTCACGGCATCCCATTGCAAGAATAATTGCTTTTGACTGAATTTCAAGAAGTCCGTCTGTTTTATTAACAGCATAAACAACATTGTTTTCAGTGATTTCAAGTGCCATGGTGTCGGGTTTATATTCAATTTCTTTTTCGTTGACAAGTGAAATAAATCTGTCAGCGTATTCGGGTCCCGAAAGTTCTTCTCCGAAATAATGAAGACCGAAACCGGTGTGAATACACTGTTCAAGAATTCCGCCGAGAGTTTCGGCTCTTTCAAGAATAAGAATACTGTCAACACCGCATTCTTTTGCTTTTAATGCTGCGGCCATTCCTGCGGGACCGCCGCCGATAACAACTATATCATAATTAAGCATTTTTACCCGCCTCACTTTGTTCTTTCATAAAGAATCTTTGAATTTCCGCCGCATTTTGTAATTTCATTGATTTCAACGCCAAGCTCTCTTGCAAGAAGCTCAACAACCTTTGAACCGCAGAAACCGCCCTGACATCTGCCCATTCCTGCTCTTGTTCTGCGCTTGACGCCGTCAACATCTCTTGCTCCTGCGGGAGCTTTGATTGCATCAAGAATTTCGCCTTCGGTTATTGTTTCGCATCTG
Source organism: Acutalibacteraceae bacterium (assembly GCA_045601745.1). Lineage (GTDB taxonomy): Bacteria > Bacillota > Clostridia > Oscillospirales > Acutalibacteraceae > CAG-177. Next base: position 6,066 of record JAZSAH010000028.1, on the reverse strand, counting down.
CAGATAATTCTGCCATAGGCAGGATTCTTTTCGATAAGAGCTTTTCTTTCTTCGTTGGTCATGTGTCTGAAACGCACGGGTTCTTCTCTTTCGTCAATAAAACCGTCCTTTTCGGTTGCGTCAATTTTACCGAGAATGATATCTCTGACATAAAGCGCAATTGCAGGTGCAGAAGAAAGACCGGGTGATTCGATGCCTGCAACATTTATAAATCTATCGTTCTTTTCACTCGGTTCAATAATAAAATCGTTTCTGTCGCAATGTGCTCTTAACCCTGCAAATGAGGTAATAACTTCGCGAGAAGTAAGAACGGGAACGGATTTCTTTGCAATTTCGAGAACATCCGAAAGAGTGTTTGCAGTTGTTGCAACATCGGATTTATCTTCAATATCCAAAGCACTCGGTCCGAGAAGGAGATTGCCGTCAACAGTGGGAGTAACAAGAATTCCTTTACCCATTTTGGATGGACATTGGAAAATTGTATGTTTTGCAAGATTGCCGACCGATTTGTCACAAAGCATATATTCGCCTTTTCTGGGCATAGTGTGAACCGATGTGTCTCCGATAAGCGATGCAATTTCATCGCAATAAACACCGGCTGCATTAATTATATACTTAGCAGATATTTCATTAATACCGTCAGAAATAACAAATGTTTCATCACGGGTTTCAATGGATTTAACTTCAAAATTCCTGATAAAATCCGTTCCGTTAACAACTGCATTTTCCGCTGCTGCAATCGTAAGTTCATAAGGACAAACTATTCCTGCTGTAGGCGCCCAGAGAGCAGCCTTTGCTTCTTTGCTGATGTTGGGTTCTGCTTCACGGAGCTTTTCGGCATCATATATTTCGAGACCGGGAACACCGTTTGAAATACCTCTTTCAAGAAGCTCATTAAGTGTAACCGTTTCTTCATCTGAGAAAGCAACAACAAGCGAACCGATAGGTTTGAAAGGAACTGAAAGCTTTTTGCAAAGTTCGGGCATGAGAGCTGTACCTTCAACATTGAGCTTTGCTTTGAGTGTTCCGGGTTTTGCATCGAATCCGGCGTGAACTATTGCGCTGTTTGCTTTTGATGTGCCCATCGCCATGTCGTTGCATTTTTCAACGAGAGCGATTTTAAGGTTGTAGCGGCTGAGTTCTCTTGCGATAAGAGAACCGATAACACCTGCTCCAACAACGGCAATATCGTATTTCATTGACATAACCTCCGATTTTGTATGCTTTTTAAATTATAGCATATAAAATTATATAAAACAACTGAAATTTTAGTAAATTGTAAAATTATTTATTGTAGCTTTATCCATGGGTTTCATGATGCTTGACAAGAAATTATGATTGTGATAAACTCAAATTCAATAAAGAAAGGAAGTTGTTATTATGATGACCGATATCGAAATTGCTCAGTCCGTTGAAATGAAACCTATAACAGAAATTGCTGATGCTGCAGGTATTGACCGCAAATATCTTGAACAGTACGGAAACTATAAAGCAAAGGTTGATCTTTCACTTTTAAATGAAAACAATAAAAAAGACGGTAAACTTGTTCTCGTAACCGCAATAACTCCCACTCCGGCAGGTGAGGGTAAAACAACAACAACCATCGGTCTTGCCGACGGTCTTAAAAGAATCGGAAAAAATGTTATGGTTGCGCTTCGTGAACCTTCTCTCGGACCTGTTTTCGGAGTAAAAGGCGGTGCTGCAGGCGGCGGATATGCTCAGGTTGTTCCCATGGAAGATATAAATCTTCATTTCACAGGTGACTTCCACGCTATCGGTGTAGCTAACAACCTTCTTGCAGCTATGCTTGATAATCATATCTATCAAGGAAACTCCCTTAATATAGACCCCAGAAGAATAACATGGAAGCGCTGCGTTGATATGAACGACAGACAGCTCCGTTTTGTAACAGACGGTCTCGGCGGCAGAGTCAACGGTGTGCCCAGAGAAGATGGGTATGATATCACCGTTGCATCCGAAATCATGGCAGTTCTTTGCCTTGCAACATCAATTACCGACCTCAAGGAAAGACTTTCAAGAATCATTGTCGGATATACATATGATGAGAAACCCGTTACCGCAGGTCAGCTTAATGCTGCAGGTGCCATGACTGCTCTGCTCAAGGATGCGCTCAAACCCAATCTTGTTCAGACGCTTGAAGGAACTCCCGCACTTGTTCACGGCGGTCCCTTTGCCAATATAGCACATGGCTGTAACTCCGTTATGGCAACAAAGCTTGCAATGAAGCTCGGCGATTATGCAATCACCGAAGCTGGATTCGGTGCTGATCTCGGTGCTGAAAAGTTCCTTGATATCAAGTGCCGTTATGCAGGTCTTACACCCTCCGCTGTTGTTATTGTTGCAACCATCAGAGCTCTTAAAATGCATGGCGGTGTTCCCAAAACAGAGCTTTCGGGAGAAAATCTTGAGGCTCTTGAAAAGGGTATTCCGAATCTTCTCAGACATGTTTCAAATATCAAGAATGTTTATAAGCTCCCGAGCGTTGTGGCAGTCAACAGATTCCCGACCGATACAGATGCCGAAGTAAATCTTATCATTGAAAAATGCAAGAAACTCGGCGTTAATGTTATTCTTTCCAATGTATGGGCAGAAGGCGGCAAGGGCGGAGAAGAACTTGCAAAAGAAGTTGTAAATCTTTGTGAACAGCCCAACGAATTCACGTTTTCATATGAACTCGATGGCTCAATCGAAGATAAAATCGAGGCTGTGGTCAAGAAGGTATACGGCGGTGACGGAATCAGCGTTCTTCCTGCTGCAAAGAAGCAGATTGCAGCTCTTGAGGCAATGGGATATGCAAACCTTCCCGTTTGCATGGCAAAAACACAGTATAGTTTTTCGGATGATCCCACAAAGCTTGGTGCACCCGATAACTTTACCGTCACAATCAAAAATGTCAAAATTTCCGCAGGTGCAGGGTTTATCGTTGTTCTTACCGGCGACATAATGACAATGCCCGGTCTTCCCAGAGTTCCTGCAGCTGAAAAAATTGATGTTGATGAAAACGGTAAAATCAGCGGACTTTTCTGATATTAAATAAATTTTGCAGTCGTCATCTGACGGCTGCTTTTTTAATAAAATCTTAATATTTAATTGTTAAATGCATATTGTAATTTGTGTTATAATATGATACTATATATAGGATTTTTGTGACAGGAGTGTGAACAATGAAAACCACGAAAAGAATTGTTTCGTTATTTTTATCTCTTATAATTGCATTTTCAGCCTGTGTTTCGGTCAATGCCTTTTCCTTTAATAATTCATCATCCGGTATTAAAGGAATAGGGGAGTATAAAGAATATCTGATGGAAGAAGGATATCCTGTTATTACAACCTCAGATTTTCTTGCAGTAACCGATATTATCAATCAGGTTTTTCGTCTGATGACGGGACATTGGATTTTCCCCGAAGACTATTTCAATATTAAGGTTGACCCGTTTATTGAGGATGTTTGTAATAAGATTGTTAAAGAAAGTGGATTGGATATTATTGCAATCCTCAATAATCTTCCCGAAACAAATCAATATTCCGATTTGATAACAACCGTATTTCAGATTGATACTGTCGAATTCCGCAAGCAAATGTTTGAAGTTCGTGATTATTTTAATAATAACGGAAATACAGTTCTTTATTACTTAACATATTTCCTCGGTGTTTATCTGAGTGTTATTGAGCTTTGTGAATTTTATACTCTGCCTTCAGAAAACGATCCTGATATTTATGAAGTTTATATGCGTCTTGTTTTCAAAGACGGCGGCGAACAGATTATGTATCCCGGAATAGTTTTCAACACAAAAACCGGAAATGTAACCAATAAAGACGGAAGCGGTCTTGTTAAAACCGGTTTTAATTTTAATCTTTCCGAGATGCTTGTTTATGCAACAATCAATTGCTGGATGCGTGAATACGGCTTCTGTCTTTTTTATGATATTGTTGCGGGAATGCTTCCCGTTTTCTTCAATTATGATACCCGCAGATTAAAATTTGAATATAATGACCTTGAATATATGATTCAGATATGGAAAGGAAACTATAATATCGCTAACGGCGGTGAAGTCGGAATTTATTGCCGTGACAAATCAAAGTTCGGTTCGTATTATGATTCTGCAAATGATGAACAGATGCTTGAAATGTCCATGCAGATTCTTCACGGAGATAAGGTGCTCGTTGATGAAGGTCCTATGCTCCACTGGTGGATTAACGGATTCAATCTGAGCAACAGAATGTATCTTCCTGAAAGCCTTACAATGAAATTCTCTGTTGTTATGACAGATAAAGAAATGCTTGAAGCTTTTTGCAACGCAATTGATAAACATTATAAACATGATATTTCATATACTGTTGACGGTCTGACCGTTAATGCGATATGGTAATAATTTATGCCGCGGCAGATCGACTGTTGCGGCATTTATATATAATATTAACAATTGTTAAACAAATTATCAACATTTTGTTCGAATTGTCTGTTGATAAATTCATTCTTTTGTGATACAATTCATTAGAATTTGCAACAGGAGACAAATATAAAATGATTAAAAAACTTATTTCTATTGTTCTGATTGTGGCTACTGTGTTTACTTCAAACATATGTGTTTTCGCCATCGAGGATAATAATGAACCTGTCCTTAACAGCATTTCCGATTATAAAGAATATCTTATGGATGAGGGATATCCGGTTATTACTACTTCGAAATTTATCGGAGTTTTCAATGCTATGTCAACAGCTTTCCGCTTTCTCACCGGAGCCTGGATCTTTCCCGAGCAGAAATTCAATGTTGAAATCGATGAGTATTTATCCGATGTCAGTGAACATATTGCGTTAAACAGCGGTCTTGATTTTGCGGCAATAATAAACAATTTACCCGAAACCAATCAGTTTGCCGATATAATCACAACCGTTTTTGAAATTGATACCGCTGAATTCAGAAGACAGATGTATCTCAAAAAAGATGAATATTCCGAACAGGGTAATTTACCGCTTTCGATTGTTTACGGTATGATCGGTATGTATATGAGCGTTATTACAAAATGTGAAATATATGCAGTTCCTGACGAAAATGACCCTATACTTTATAATACTTATATCAGAGTAACCTATAAGGACGGCGGTACCGAAGAGTTTTTTCCGGGTCTGATTATCAATTCCGAAACAGGTGAATGCTCAAATGTCGGAACAGACGGGATGTTCGGGATAGGATTCAATATGAATCTTTCCGAAATGCTTGTTTATGCAACCGTTGATTGCTGGATGCGTGATTACGGATTTTGCTATTTGTATGATGTGATTGCTTGCACCATGCCCGTTTTCTTTAATTACAACACAAGAAGATTTAAGTTTGAATATAATGATCTTGAATATATGATTCAGATTTGGAAAGGTAATTATACCGTTTCAAATGGCGGTGAAGTCGGAGTTTATTGCCGTGACAAATCAAAGTTCGGTTCATATTATGATTGTGCAAATGATGAACAGATGCTTGAAATGTCAATGCAGATTCTTCATAACGATAAAGTGCTTGTTGATGTCGGCCCGGAACTTCATTGGTGGATGAACGGTTTTAATCTTGGCACAAGAATGTATTTACCCGAAAGTCTGACAATGAAATTTTGTATAAAAATGACCGATGAGGAAATGCTTGAAGCATTCTGCAACTCGATTGACAGTCATTATATGCACGACGTAACATATACAGTTGACGGATTAACCGTTAATGGTGAGTGGTAAAACTGACCGCCGTTGCTTAATTGCTTCGGCGGTTTTACTTTTATTTAAAAAAATAATAAAAAACACTTGATTTTTTGAGATGTGTCATATATAATATATAAGCATTTGATTTGCAGATACGGAGAGTTGTCCGAGCTGGTCGAAGGAGCACGATTGGAAATCGTGTAACGGGCTATAACCTGTTCGAGGGTTCGAATCCCTTGCTCTCCGCCAGAACCCCATAGAAGTTAAGGCTTCTGTGGGGTTTTTCTTATGCTTTCCCTCACAGTAAAGTATACTCAAACCCCACTTTCGACGACGAAAAGACGACGATAGACTGAACT
>JAZSAH010000027.1:0-26585 GCA_045601745.1 Acutalibacteraceae bacterium | reverse complement strand
AAGGAATTATCGGGCGGTGAACAGCAGAGAGTTGCGCTTGCACGTGCGCTTGCAAACAACGCCGAAATCATCATTGCCGACGAACCTACGGGTAACGTTGACCCGCAGATGAGCTATGAAATCGTTGATTTGCTTATGCGACTCAACGAAGCGGGCACAACGGTTATCATGGTAACCCACGAACACAGCCTTGTGCGCTGCTTTGATAAGAGAGTCATTATTCTCGACAAGGGTGCGGTTGTTTCCGACGGCGGAGCAATTATCCGCGAAGCGGCAACAGCTCATATCAATCCCATGAGCGAGATATCCAATGAATATGTTATTCCTCCCGAAGAGGATTATTCGGCATACACAGAGATGCCTCAGGCTGAATCTGCGGAAGAAACTGCAGAAACCGCTGAGCTCACGGAAGAAGAGATTATCAATCTTGAAGAAGAAATCATCAATATTGAAGATGAATATATTGATATTTCCTCCGATGAAGAAACCGCTGAAACTGCCGATGAAGAAAAAACTGCTGCGGGAGGCGATTTATAATGGGTAAATTCGGTTATCTTATCAAAGAAGGCTTCCGCAATCTCAAGGTCAACAAGCTCATGTCGGTTGCTTCCGTAACCGTGCTTTTCAGCTGCCTTATGCTTATCGGCATTGCATTCATGCTTCTTGTCAATATTGAAGCATTCATCGGCGGAATAGAAGCGGAAAACGTTATCATGGTTTATGCCGATGTGGAAGCTGATGAGCTTGCCTATATTTCACTCGGCGAAGAGCTTGAAGCGATAGAAAATATTGCTTCAATCGAAGAAGTCAAAAAAGAACAGGCATATGAAGATATTCTTGCAGAGCTTGACGAGGGTCTGAGAACATATCTCACTTCAATTGATGAAAATCCCCTTCCCGATGCTTACAGAGTGACGGTTGCTGATATGGCGGGATTTGAAGAAGTTGTTTCCGAGATAAGGAAGGTCAACGGCATAGAAAGAGTCTATGAAAACAGCGTTCTTGCAAGACAGCTTCAGGGCATCAGAGATTCAGTTACCTATATAAGTATAGGCATGATTGCTCTGCTGCTTGTTGTATCGCTCTTTATTATTTCAAATACAATCAAAGTAACGATGTTCAGCCGCCGTCTCGAAATCAGTATCATGAAGAGCGTCGGTGCAACAAATTCGTTTATCCGTCTTCCCTTTATGGTTGAAGGTATCATAATCGGCATAATTGCAGGCATTCTTGCAACGGGAGCAGTATGGGGTATTTATGAATTCGCTCTCGGTTCATTCACCGCAATGCTTTCGGGCTTCGGCAGCTCCGCAAAGATTGAATTCATCGATTATGCTCTTTATCTTGCCGCTGCATTTGTCGGCATCGGCATTTTCACGGGTATCTTCGGCAGTGCAACATCAATAAGAAAATATCTTAAGGAAAGGAAGTTTGTTGAGCTTGAAGAATAATGGAAAAACCATAACAAGAAAAGTTCTTTGCCTTATTATGGCTTTTGTCTGTGTATTCTCGGTTGCGGCTCCTTACTCGGTTCCTCCTGCTTCGGCAGAAGAAAGCCTTGAGGATTTGAGAAATCAGATTGATGAAATCGAAAAGGATATCGTTGAAGATAACAAAGCTCTGGCGGAAGTTGAAAAGGATATCAAGAATAACGAGAAAAAGCTTGATAATCTCAATGACCAGCTTGATAAAATTTCACAGCAGGTTGACCTTCTCAAAGACAGCATTGATATTCTCAACGGAGATATCAAGGATTTGCAGGGCGATATCAACGTTACCTCAAATGACATAAAAGAAATTAATTTGCAGATTGCGCAAATCGAAGCGCAGATTGCGGATACCGAAGCCCTCATGGCTTCAACAAGAGAGATTCTTCTTGCAAGAATCCGTGAGAATTATATGGCAGGCGAAGCATCATCGGTTGAGCTTCTTTTCACAAGCACCGACCTTGCAACCTTCTTTGCAAGACAGGAGCTTGTCAAGAGAGTTTCGGAAAACGATGCAAAGCTTATCACCGACCTTACCGAAAAGATAAATGAGCTTGCCGACCTTCAGAAAGAGCTTGAAACAACCAAGGAAGCTCTTGAAGGCAAAAAGGCTGAGCTTGATTCCCAGATGAATACTCTCAGCACAAGACAGAATGAGCTTGAAAGCAACAAAAAATCCCAGCAGAAGAAACAGGAACAAGCTGCGGAGAAATACAGTGAGGTTGAAAATCTCATAGAAGAGCTCGATAAAGACAGCGCAGAATATAAAAAGCAAATCAAGAAAAAAGAAGCCGAGCGAGAGGCTCTTGAAGCCGAAATCGACAGAATTATTCAGCAGGAGGGTTCGCAGGAAGGCGATACTCCCGATGCCGAATATGAGAACGACGGCACCCTCGGTTGGCCCCTCAAAGAAAGATGCACCATCACCGCAGGATACCCCACATATCCCAGCGGCGGCAAACATAACGGCATTGATATCTGTCTTTGCACCGAAAGCGGCAGCACCAGAGACTCAAACGGCAACAGCCTTTCATACGGCAAGCCCTATTATGCATCGCAGGGCGGTGAGGTAATCATCGCTGACTGGCACAAGAGCTTCGGCAACTATGTTGTTGTTGACCACGGTGACGGTAAACAGACTCTTTATGCACATTCAAAATCGCTCAATGTCAAGAAGGGCGATGTTGTAAAGAAGGGTCAGCAGCTCGGTCTGATGGGTGACACGGGCAATGTTACCGGTCCTCATCTTCATTTTGAAGTCAGAATCAAAAAGTCTGACGGAAGCGTAAGCAGAGAAAACCCACTCAATTATGTTTCCAAGCCGTCATATTATATAAAAACTGTCGTATAAAATAATCACCGACCGAGTTTTTAATTCGGTCGGCAGTTTATAAAAGGGTGAAATTTATGAATAAAAAAGTTTCGATGGGTATCTGCCTTTCGTTGGTTATTATTGCGATAACCGCAACTTTTGCGCTGACGATGGTTATTTCTTCTCGTATATATGACGGAATTATCAGCGGTCTTTCACAGCGTACAAGTAACTATGAAACGGTTGAAGAAATCGATAATATCGTAAATGCAAACTTCTATAATAAAGATGAAATGCAGAGCTTGCTCGACCAGTCTCTTGCAGAGGGATATATCAAAGGTCTCGGCGACCCCTACAGCCGTTACCTCGATTCCGAAAGCTATGCCGCATATAACTCAAAGATTGAGGGCGGTGTAACCGGTATCGGAGTGGAAACAGCCTTCAACTATTTTACGGGCGACTTTGTTATCACTCATGTCTATGAAGATTCTCCTGCGGAAAAGGCAGGTCTTCAGGCTCTTGATATTATAACGGCTGTTGCGGATATTCCCGTTGACAGAATAAATTATTCCGTTCTTCAGGAAAGTCTTTACGGTGACCGTCTTTCCGCTGTTAAGGTTGAATACGAAAGAAACAACGAAACGAAGGTTGTTGAGCCCATGCTCGGATTCCGTATTCCCAGTGTCAGCGGCAGACTTGAAAATAATGTAGGCTATATAAAAATAAGAGGATTCTATAAAAATACCGCCTCCGAATTCAAGGAAGAGGCGGAAAAGCTTATCGAACTTGGTGCAGAAAGCATGATTGTTGATGTCAGAGATACATCTGACGGAACAATTGAATATGCGGCGCAGGTTATCGATATCATTGTTCCCAGCATCCAGGGGAATATCGCTACCCTCAAGGATAAAAAAGACGGAATCAAGAACAGTTTTGCCGCAGAAGGACATAACAAAATAACAATGCCGTTTATCGTTCTTATCAACGGCAGAACAAGCGGACCTGCAGAGCTTTTCGCTTGCGACCTTCGCGATATCTGTCAGGCTGAGCTTGTCGGAACAACAACGGCAGGAAACGGAACCTATCAGCAGACTTTCCCACTTGAAGACGGAGGCGCTGTTCTTCTGACCGTTGCAATTGTTGAACCGAATAAAGGCGAAAGCGCAGTTTATAATGAAACGGGTGTCAGCCCCACTAAAGAAGTAAGTCTTGCATCGGGTGACGAGGTTGATATAGAATTGCTCACCTTTGAACAGGATAATCAGTTTATAACTGCATTTAACCTGCTTTCCTCCCGGTGACACACCTGAAGGAATTAACCGAGTTTTCTTCTGAGTTCAACAGCCTTGCCAAGCACATAAACGGGCAGGGCATCGCATTCTTCTTTTGAAAAAACAAAAGGTTCATAAGATGTATTTTCAGGCACAAGCATAATGCTTGTGTCTTTTTTTATTATCTTACGGATAAAAGCAGCTCCGTTTCCGATTGCAAAAACACCCGTTTCGCCGTTTCCGACTTCGCCTGAACGGCAGACAACAACGGTGTCACCCTTGATGATAAGCGGCGACATACTGCTGTCGACAATGCTTAATGCATAGTGTTCGCTGCTGCCGATTTTGCTGCAAAGAGCAGCGGCGGTTATCTGAGAAAAAACAGGGATTTTGTTATCGTCACTGTTTTTTTCTTCTCCGAGAAGCGTGTCAACAGAAACCTCAAAAACCTTTGAAAGAAGACGCAGACTGTCTCTGTCCGGCATGGTGCGCCCCTTTTCCCATTGACTCACAGCTGTCTGATGAACATTGCAGAGCTTTGCAAGTTCCTGCTGTGAAAGTCCTTTTTTTATTCTCAGTTCTCTTATCAGATTCATATAAATCTCCCCGATTGTTTATGTGATAATATTAGCATAACTATTAAAAATGTCAACCCTTTATCGAAAAATTTCAATTTCTCCCTTGACAAACGAACAAATGTTCACTATAATCAATAGCAGAACTATTGATTTGGAGGAGAAATGGAAAAGGAACAAATCACCGATATTATATATCCGACAGAGGAAGAGGTCAGGTCGGCACAGCTTTTATGCTGCGGACGGGTGTGTAAGGAATGCGAAATCCCGGCGGCCTATGCATGGAGAAAAAGAGAGGTTGACCTGGCATTGCTTCTTGAAAAAGCAATAGAAGATGAGCTGACTGAAAACGAGAAGCTGATTGTCGGGGAGGTATGGTACAATTCGCTTTCGTTTTCGCAGGTTGCCCGTGAAAGGGGTATAACACCCTCGGCGGTCAAACGCACATCGGAGAGAGCGCTCGAAAAACTTGAAAGAGTGCTGAAATATGTTGTGTTTTATCAGAACAACATCATGGAGGAGAGCGTTGTTCCTGCAGCGGTTGCAAGAGCGAGAGTTATAGCGTCGGCAAGAAATAACAAAGCGGATAAAACGGGTGAGCGTATCCGGAATTTAAGACTCGGCTGCGGATTGTCACTCGTAATGCTCAGCAAAGCGACGGGTATCAATAAAAAAAGAATTGAGGAGATTGAAAAGGGCGATATGCCCGGAACGGATGAACTTCTTGTTTTCAGCGGATTTTTTGCGGTTACTGTTGATTTTATTCTGAAAGGAGAAAACAATGTCTGAAAAAACTCTGAGGGAGCTTGGCGAGGAATATGAGTCGGCTCTGATTATTCTTAAGGAGAGAATTGCTCATAAAAGAGCAGAACTCCGTGCTCTGAGAAACAGCATATGCTCCAATGAAGCTTATCTTCTCAAAAGTGAACTTAAAATTCTCTATGCCGAGCAGAGGGATGCAAAGGAAATATCGGAATACCTGAAAACATATTATGAACCGCACGACGGAAAAAGAGAACTTTTTTCTTATGATTAAAATATAATTGAAAAAACGCTTGACAAAACCGATGCTATTTAATATAATATCTCCTGCACCTTGTTAATGGTGCAGATAAGGACATTTAGCTCAGCTGGTAGAGCATTCGCTTGACGTGCGAAGGGTCAGCGGTTCGAGTCCGTTAATGTCCACCATTGAAAAAAAGCACCGACACTGTCGGTGCTTTTTTCAGTTAAATCCACCCTTGTGAAATCGCTGCGGCGGTGGATGGATTTGATGTTAAACCTCAATAAGCTTATATTCTCTCGTGCCGTAGCCGAGGTTGGCTGCCGCTTCAATTGTGTGAATGCCGTTGCGGCTTTCGATTCTTTCGATGAGATGAGGCTTGCCGGGGTCGGATGATGCATAAACAAGGTCGATGCAAGCCTGATCGATTGCTATGGGGTCGTCGGAAACAAGAATGCCGATGTCGGCGATGCAGGGGCCTTCCGCTTTTGCACAGCAGTCGCAGTCAACGCTCATGTTTTTCATGACGTTCACATAAACAATGTTTCCTTTGAATAAATCAACAACCGATTTTGCGGCGTCTGCCATGGATTCGAGGAATGAATCATGGTCGGATGTCCAGAAGTTTGCAGGGTCGCCCACTCCGTGGATATAGCCCTTGCCGTATGATGATGCAACGCCGATTGAAAGCTGTTTTATCGCACCGCCGTAGCCGCCCATGGGATGACCCTTGAAATGCGAAAGAACAAGCATTGAATCATAGCCTGCAATGTTTTTACCTACGAAATTCTTCTTGATTTTCCTGCCTTCGGGAATATCCAGAACAAGGTCGGGTCCTTCTGCATCAAGCAGGTCAACGGGGAAGATATCCCAGCCGTGTTCTCTGAAAAGCTCAAGGTGCTTTTCTGTTGTGTTTCTTGCGCCGTCATAGGCGGTGTTGCATTCCGTAACCGTACCGCCGACATGGTCGATAACCGGTTTCCAGAAATCGGGTTTCAGAAAATTCTGATTGCCCTTTTCGCCCGAATGAACTTTAACGGCAACCCTGCCTTCAAGCTCTTTTCCGAGCATTTTATAAAGCTCAACAACCTTTTCAGGTGTGATTATGCGTGAAAAATAAACATTTGCGCTCATAATATCGCTCCTTCCGTATAATATCATGTTATCATATTCCGTTTGATATTTCAATATAATTGACATTTATCTCCTTGAATGATAAACTGAACATATAATTTTTTGGAGGATAATGATATGTCAGAGAAAAAAGTTTGCATGATTGGCCACAGAGGCTACAGCTCAAAATATCCCGACAACACCGAAATTGCCTTCATCAAAGCTGTCGAAAACGGTTCGGGAGGCGCAGAAACGGATGTGCGCATCACCAAAGACGGGGTTTTTGTTACCAACCACAACGATGAGGCAACTTTCATTGACGGAACGGAAATGCCTGTTGCAGAGCATACTTATGCAGAGCTTACGGAAAAGCCTTTGGAAAACGACGAGTCCGACGATGTTGTTTATCTCTGCACTTTTGAGCGTTATCTTGAAATCATGAGGGATAACAACATGATTTGCTTCATTGAACTCAAAGGAGAATACACGGACGAGCAGGTGAGAGCTGTTTTTGAGATGTGCGACAGAGTTTATGACCTCAAAAAGTGCATCATGCAGTCGTTTGAGTTTGATAATCTTCTTAAGGCACGCGAAATGTTCCCTGAGCTCCCTCTTATGTTTACTTACGGCTCATCGAAAGACGGCGACTACAAACGCTGTCTCGAATGCGGATTTTCGATTGATGCATATTATAAGAATATTACAGAGGAAATGATTAAGGAATTTCATGATAACGGTCTTGAGGTGGCTCTCTGGACAGTCAACGATAAGGTTTCGCTTGACTACTGCCTCACCCTCGGAGTTGATTATATCGAGTCCGATGTTTTCGGAGGAATTGAATAAATAACAGTCGGCTTGAATGGGTATTGACCTGTTCAGGCCGATTTTTTTTCGGGGCGATATTGGCAATGACCCCTGCGGTTTTATTATTTTATGAGTGTTTTGCGTTGTTCAGACGAATAATATATAAATATTAATTTATTCGTAATATTTTTTTAATTGTATTTTTGCATATATAGTGGTATAATCTAAAATAGTATAAAATTACCTTTTGAACGGGGGAGAGCATATGAAAAAATGCATTATTATCGGCGGAGGTCCCGCAGGTCTTACCGCAGGCTATGAGCTGCTTAAAAAATCAAATGATTATGAAGTTGTTATTCTTGAACAGAGCGATGTTCTCGGCGGTATTTCCAGAACCGTTAAGTATAACGGCAACAGAATGGATATTGGCGGTCACAGGTTTTTCTCGAAGGATAAGAATGTTACCGATTTCTGGACAAAGCTTATGCCCGTTCAGGGCGAACAGTCCTTTGACGATAAGCTTTTAGGCAGAGAGAAGCCTCTTTCAAAAGGCGGTCCCGACCCCGAAAAAGAGGACAGAGTCATGCTTATCCGCCGCCGTATTTCAAGAATTTACTATCTCAACAAATTCTTTGACTATCCCATTTCAATGAAGCCTCAGACCTTCATCAACATGGGTCTTGTCAAAACGGTCAAGGCAGGCTGCAGTTATCTCAAATCAACCGTCAGCAAAAAAGAGGAAACCTCGCTTGAGAATTTCTATATAAACCGTTTCGGCAAAGTGCTTTATTCAATGTTTTTTGAGGGCTACACCGAAAAGCTCTGGGGCAGACATCCGAGCGAAATCTCCGCAGACTGGGGTGCACAGAGAGTTAAAGGTCTTTCGATTCTTGCGGTTATAAAGGATATGCTTTCAAAGCTTGTTCCCAACAAGGACAGGAAGGTTGAAACCTCACTTATTGAAGAATTCCAGTATCCCAAATTCGGGCCCGGTCAGCTCTGGGAAACCGTAGGTGCGGAATTTGAAAAAATGGGCGGTAAGATTATTTATAACAGCAAGGTAACGGATATCGATATCACAGACGGCAGGGTAAACTGTGTCAGATGCGAAAACGGCGAAACCTATGACGGCGATATCTTCATTTCCTCAATGCCTGTCAAGGATTTGGTTGCAGGCATGGGCGAAACGGTACCTGCAGCACCTGCAGAAATTGCAAAGGGACTTCCTTACAGAGATTTCGTAACTGTCGGTTTGCTTCTCGATAAACTCAATCTCAAAAATGAAACGGGCATAAAAACCCTCAATAATATTGTTCCCGATTGCTGGATTTATGTTCAGGATGTGGGAGTTAAACTCGGCAGAATTCAGATTTTCAACAACTGGTCGCCATATCTTGTCAAAGACCCTCAGAATACAGTCTGGATAGGTCTTGAATATTTCTGCGACGAGGGCGATTCTTTCTGGAATATGAATGAAAAGGAATGCGTCGATTTTGCCGTAAACGAGCTTAAAAAGATGGGCGTTATCAATGCCGATGCAAGAGTGCTTGACAGCCACCGTGAAAAGGTGCAGAAGGCTTATCCTGCATATTTTGACACCTACAACAGAATTGACGAGCTTGTCGGTTATCTTGATACCTTTGAAAATCTTTACTGTGTCGGCAGAAACGGTCAGCACAGATATAACAATATGGACCACTCCATGGTGACTTCATTTGAAGCTGTTTCCAATATCGTAAGCGGCAAGAAAACAAAGGAAAACATCTGGAGCGTCAACACCGAAGCCGAATATCATGAGGAGTCGAAAGATGAAGACGGCAAAAAGCAGTAAGTTTTTTCTTGCCGTCATCGGAGTTGTTGCAGGGATATTCCTACTTGAAGCGTTGCTTTCGAATTTCGTGTGGTTTGCCTTTGTTGCAGGAAAAACCGATGCATCGGAAATAAAGCCTGCCGAGGGCGAAGTGTTCACGGTCAACAAAGATTTGCCTTTTATTGATTTGCATTGCGGTGAATTCCCTCTCAATTCGATGAGATTTACCGTTGTGTCGGAAGAAATGAGCATGGAGTCCCTTGCAACCGTGAGTTTTTATGTTTTTGATGAAAACAACATCAGCTCTGCAAATCTTGTCAAAAAAGAGAGAATAGCCGTCGGGAATATTCCCCGAAGCTATACTTTTTATCTCAATTCACGGGGTAACATGACGGGCTTCAGCATCGAAATCAGGGATGTTGATAAAAACTGCGAGGTTTCGGATATTGTGATAAATCCGCAGTATGAGTTTTCGTTCAATTCCGTGAGGTTTGCGGCGATGCTCATAGCGACGGCTTTTATCTTTTTTCTGAAATCAGCGAAAGGAAAACAGCTTCGGGATGAAATGACCTTCTCGCAGGCTCAGATTCTTTCGTGCGCAATATGCGGCGCAGCGGTTATTATGCTGTGGTCATTTGCATCATCGGGCGAAACGGGTGCGTACCATCAATATCCTCTTGAAGGTCAGATAAGATATTATTCGCCCTATATCCAACAGCTTGATGCTTTCCTGAAAGGACAGCTGCATCTCGATATTCAGCCGTCAGCAGAGCTTCTTGCACTCGAAAATCCCTATACTCCCGATAACAGGACAGGGGTTGATTTCGTTTATGACAGAGCTTTTTATGACGGAAAATATTATTCGTATTTCGGCATAGCACCGATACTTGTATTTTATTATCCCTATTATCTTATGACGGGAAATTTCCCTGTTGACAGTGCGGTCATGGGCTTTTTCTCACTTATAACTGCGGCGTTTTTGCCTCTTGCCGTTGTTGAATGGTGCAGATTCAGAAAGTCGGGCATGAGACCGTGGCTTTCCTGCGTTGTTGCCGTCGGAGCATTTTTTGCAAGCTGCGCGCTTATTATCCAAAGAGGCAGAACGCCGTTTTATTATGTTGCAAGTGCGGCGTCGATGGCTTTTGTTTCGGCATATCTTTTCTGTCTGATAAAAGCTCTCGGGTCAAAGAAAAGCCTGCGTGCTGTTTCAATGGTGCTTGCAGGTATAAGCTTTGCGCTTGGTTTCCTTTCAAGGATAAATACGGTTTTTCCCGTTGCAGTCGTAACGGCGGTATTTGCAGCGATTTATTTTGTTAAGGCAATAAAAGAGAAAAAGCCGGCAGCTTTTATCGGCGATATGCTTCCTCTCGGAATTCCCGTTGCGGCAGCTGTTGCTTTTTCGCTTTATTATAATTATATCCGTTTCGGAGATGCTCTCCAATTCGGAACGGATTATCAGCTGACCCTTGCGAACACCTCGCTTTATGACGGCGGTGCAAACGGAATTATCCCTGCAATTATTCATTATTTTCTTCAGCCGTTTGCTTTTTCACAGGAATTTCCTTATTTCAGCTTTTCGCTTGTCGGATTGAATGACTACGGAAAGCTTGCCTATATCGACAGCAATTTCGGCATTTTTGCAATGCCGTTCATGCTTGCGATTCTTTTGAGTCCCGTGCTTTTTAAAACCAAGAAAACTACGGTCTGCGGAAAAATAATGCTCGCTTCTTCGCTCATTGCGATTCTCGCAACGGCATATCTCGACTTCTGCTACGGCGGAGTTATATTCAGATATACTGCGGATTTAACCGTTGCAGCGGCATTTGTTTCTGCGGAAATCATATCGGAAATCTGCCTTATTATTCAGAGGGATTATCAAGACCGTGTATCCCGTGCCGCCAAAAAATGCGCTTGTGCCCTGACGGCATCAACGGCGGTGATTTGTTCTCTTGCGGCGGTTATGGTCAATAAAAATCTTGTTCCGTTCAATCCCGAAATTCATATGGCGATAAGAGATTTCTTTGTTTTCTGGAATTGAGGATGATTTATGAAAGATAATGTTATGAAATGTCTCAAAAAAATATGGCTTGCACTGACGGCATTATTTGCCCTCGGTGCAATTTCTGCCGTTATATACTATATAATTTGTCCCTCGGCGCAGTTTTTCCATTCCGACTGCACTGACACGCTTCTCTGGGCGCAGGCAAGCCATGATGCAGGCGCACTTTTCAATCCCGATTTCGGCTATGCGGCAATGCTTCCCTTCGGCGGCACGATGCTGATGATACCGTTCATCGGAATTTTCGGCGTGACGATGACGACCCACCACATCGGAATGGTGCTTTTTACATTGCTTTTTTTCGCTTCGGCGTGGCTTCTCTGCAGAAGCCTGAAATTCAGTCTTCCGACCTCGTTTTCTGCAGTCGGAGTTTTTGCTCTGATTCTTTGTTCGTCCGCAAAGCTCCGTGAAATTTATTTTGAACACGTTATATATTACAGCATAGCCGTTGCGATTATTTTTGTTCTTTTATCTCTTCTTGTCCGTTTCAGAGAACAGCTCGGCGGCAATGCATCAACCGTCAGGCTGGCGGTTACCGTTTTTGCAACTGTTATTTTTTGTGCATTATCCGCACTTGACGGTATGCAGGTTATTGCAACGGGTATTTTCCCTGTTTTGTTTGCGGCTGTTGCGGAAATCTTCCTTGAAAAAGACAGAAAGCTTTTCGATAAAGAAAACAGAAAAACAATTTATTTCTGTATTATCTGCGGAGTTTCAACCGTTATCGGAATGTGGCTTCTTGCTGTTTTGAGCAACGGCGTTTCGGCAGGCTATGCAGGCGCATATTCACAGTATGCCAACATGAACGAGTGGCTCACAAATCTCGGAAAATTCCCGGAGCAATGGTTTGCGCTTTTCGGAGTTGAGCTTGCCTACGGAATGGGAATTTTCTCAATCGAATCGATTGTCAACATAATCAGAATTGCGGCAGGTGCGATAGTCGCAATTGTTCCCGTTATTGCGCTTATATTCTTCAAGAAATTCGATTATCCTTCAAAAATTCTCATTCTGTCGCATTACGGAGTGAGCGCCGTTATCATGTTCGGCTATATTTTCGGCATTCTTTCTGCCGCAAACTGGCGTCTGAGTCCGATGATATGCACGGGAATAATGGTTTGCTTTGCAGCCTTCAGAGCAGCAAAGCCTCATGCGGTTGCGGTCAGATTTTCCGTTCTTGCCGCCTGCGTTCTTGTTCTCATGAGTGCAGTTTCGGTCAAGACAATTGCCGGCATGGAGAAAAACGGTATAGAGCTCAACAAAAATTATCAGCTTGCAAAGGTTCTTGAGGAAAACGGTCTTGAATACGGCTATGCAACCTTCTGGAATTCGCAGGCGATAACGGTTTTATCCGATTCAAGAGTAAAGGTTGCAAATACAGATATCAATGAAAACGGAATTGCCCCCGCTTTTTATCAGTCAAACCGTGAATGGTTCACCGAGAAGGAGGGCGTTGAAAATTATTTTGTTCTTGTTTCGGATTATGAGCTTTCGATTCTCCAGCAAACCGACGACTGGGCTTTGTTTGATGCATATATCAAAGATGTTCTGGAAATTGAAGGCTACAAGATATTTATATTTGACTCATTGATATTTTTTGCATAGGAATAGGGGCGGTGGATTGATTTCACCGCCCTTTTTATTTCATGAAGCAGGGGGTTGATATCATCCGCAGAAACAACGGCGTATTCTTCTCCGAGGCTGATTTTTCTTGCGTTTTCATCGGCTATGAATATGCAGGAAATAACAGATGAAATGCTTATGCAGATGATAACCGTCAATATATATGCCCTGAATAATTTCATTTTGTGTAGTCCTCCATCAGTGAACAAAGTGCGGCGCCGAGCATTCTGCCCGAATAACAGGCTTCTTCAAGCGTGTTTGCCTCGCTTCCCATTTCAATAAGCAGGCTGAAACGGGTCATATCCATGTTGTATTTTCTCTGCGAAAAAAGAACGGGTCTCATTAGTCCGGGAAACATCGTTTCGCATTTGTTTTGCAGATGCAGGGCGAATTTCAGGTTATATTCCCAATCGGGGAAATCCTCAACCTTGCCCTCCTCAACGCCTGTTATTATCATAAGCTGAGCCGCTTTTTTTCCGCTTATCGTGTTGACCGGCTTTATTTTTTCGCCGTTATCCTGGGTTATGGCATCTCTGTGGATATCAAGAACAATCTGAATCTCCGGATGCTCCTTCAGATGCTTTTCAACCGTTTTTCTCGAATTCGGATATGAATCGGAATAGTTATCGTCATGAATTGTTTTGTCATGAATAACAGTATACCCCGAAGCGGTCAGATAATCCGCAATTTCCGTGCCGACTCTGACAATGTTGCGGTTTTCATCGTTGCTTCTTGCTGTGTAGTCGCAGGCATACCAGTCTCTTTCAATCATTTCATAGCCCTCGGAGGTGTGACTGTGAAAAATCAGAACGGCAGGCTTTGATTTATCGATTGATAAACCGAGCTTTTGTGAAAGAATTTTTTCGATATCAAGAGGCTTTGAGTCGGTGTTGTTTTTAACGCGGACATTTCCGAATGAATGGGTTGCGCCTTTTTGCTCATAGGTGACGGATTTGATGGGACCGTCTTTTTTGTCATCGGCAAAAAGCTTCGTGTATTTTTTGATGAGTTCCTTTATATCCGACGGCGTTTCGGTTATATCTTCGCTTCGGTGTGTTTCTTTTACGGCTTTTGCGGTTGTCGGCACGGTTGTTTCTTCTGTCGGAATTATCTTTGTTTCCGATGCGGAGTCAATGCCCGTAAAAAGCACAACGGATGCCATTGCAAGCGAAAGCTTTCCCATGCTGCCGCTTAAAACAAGCGCGGAAATTATTGCGCAGGTAACGAAAAAGGTTACAAGGTCAGTATGTTTTATTTTTCCTCTTTTCATTATTAATCTCCCCGTGAAAATATACTTTTATATAATATATGCACCGCAAAACAATAAAATGGTTACAATTTGTAACAATTGCGGCTGGTTTTGTAACTATTTTGTAACCATATTGTAATTTAATAAGGTGGTATTGTCACAGCTCATGTAATATAATATGAATATATTAATGAAGAATTCATCCGGTGACGAAGTGCAAGCGTCAATCGGATTCCCCATCCATCCTTTCAATTGTTTATTACAAGAGTCGCATAAGGGAGTTTCCTCAAAAGGAAGCTCCCTCGGCTTTTCCCCGAGAAAAAATAAACATAATTTCAAAAAATCTATTGACATAGTCAAAATGATATGATAGAATATCGTAGCAACAAACGGAGAGATACCGAAGTGGTCATAACGGAACGGTCTTGAAAACCGTCGTACCCTTACGGGTACCGTGGGTTCGAATCCCACTCTCTCCGCCATTTTTATTAATTATATATTTTTATATAGTTACCAATGGAGAAGTACTCAAGTTGGTGACGAGGCGCCCCTGCTAAGGGCGTAGGTCGGGTAACCGGCGCGGGAGTTCGAGTCTCCCCTTCTCCGCCAGAAAAAACACCTTTTGTCAACAGACAAAAGGTGTTTTTTTCAACGAAATAAATCCCTTTGGGATTTATGAAATACGCTGTGCGTGTGAAATGTTGCTTCGCAACACGAAATCGCTGCGGCGGAGGGTGGATTTATTTCATTTCACTTTCTGCGTCAGCAGAAAATTTCATCCGAAATATGTTTCGGATTTCTTCGCGAGCGATTTCATCAATAAAACAAGCTGTCTTGCTTATGCAGGACAGCTTGTTTTATTTTATACCATATTATATATTATCCGAGGATGCTGTTGAAGAACTGCATGACTCTTGCAACGGCAGAGATAACGAAATTCGTGAACTGCCATGCAAAGCCGAGGTCGATGCTTGTGAGAAGATTTTCGATTATGCCGCCGAATGCACCTGCTTTGTCGGCTGCAGAGTCGGTTTCGGTCTTTTCAATTGCGAAGTTATCAATTCTGACAGCCTCGCCGTCTTCAACCTCATATGCATTGTAATAAAGGCTGTCACCCTCAACGGTGATTGCCGTAAACATGGAGTTCTCGGTGTTTTCCGTGTTGAGCTTTTCGGCTCTGGGGAAGGATTTATCGGTTTCCGCTTCATCCTTGGTCTGATAAACCTTAACGCCCGAGGTTCCGCAGATTGAATAAATCGTGCCCTTGGGATTATGCTTGACGAAATATTCAAGTCCGTCGAATTCGGCAACGCTTGTTGTTGAGGGAACAACGGAGTTTGCAACCATTGCATCTGTTCTCAGATAAACATGGTCGTGACCCTGGAGAACAAGGTCAACTCCGAGATAGGGGAGAAGGGTGCCGAGCTGTTTTCTCATTCCTTCAACATCGCCGTCATCAAAGTGGGAGCCGTTGGAATAGAGTGCCTTATGAAGAACAACGATTTTCCATTTTGCATCGCTTTCCTTGATATCGTTTTTGAGCCATTCAAGCTGTGCAGCGCCGAGCTTGTCATCTTCAATATCGTTTGTGTTGAGAACGGTGAAATGAACATCGTTATAATCGTATGAATAATAAACGCCTGAATCGAGGGTCTGTTCGGGAATACCGGGAAGAACGAAGTTTTCGGTAATAACCGCTTCTTCATCCTCGTGGTTGCCCGTTGTCGGCATCACGGGAAGGCTGAGAAGCCTGTCGGTTGAATTGAGAAGATAGCTCCAGTGCTTAACATTTTTGCCTTCATCAACATTATCGCCTGCGGTAACGATGAATTTTGCATCGGGGAATTCCGCAGATGCGGTTTCGATAACTTCAGCGAATCTGTCGTAGTGGTCGGGTCGCTGTGCCTGGGGGTCGGTGACATAGAAGAAGGTGAAGCCTTCATCGCTGCCCTGTGCGGTTTCAATAACGCCTGCATCGCTCCACCAGCCGCGTTTTGCATCGCCGACACGGTAGCAGTATTTCGTTCCTTTTTCAAGACCCGAAAGCTTTATGGTATGCTTCACATAATCTTTGGTATAGGGGAGAAGACCGAGAATACCGAGGTCTGCGCCGAAATAGGTCTTATCAACCTTTTCATATGATGCATTGACCTTTTTGCCGCTTGTGGGTACACCCGTAAACTTCGGGTTTTCGCTGTAGGGAACAAGCTCGATATCCGTTCCCGTAACGCTGTATTTTGTGAGCCATGTGATGCTCATTTCCGAAGATGAATCTTCGCCGAGAGAAACGGCGATGTGAGAGGGCGCACGGTAGTTTTCTTTTGTTACCTCAATGTCTTCCCTGCCGTCATAAACGATAACATAATCGTTATCGGCTTTTTCTGCGGGGTCGGAGTCAAAAAGGAAGGTTACAATCATCCATCTGATTGTGTAGCCCCATGATTCATACTGGCTCTGAGTGATGTATTCGCCCATAAGATGGTCGATTATCGCATCGAGAGAGCTGTAGTTTTCGGGAACAAGAGGGATGGAAAGAACGGAATCAACGAGATTTCCGAAGCTGTTGTCGCCTCCGAGGAGAGCTTCGGTTATGCCCTGGAGAATTCTGCCGAAAACATAGAAAACATTTCCTTCGGGGAAAAGCTCACCGGGATTGAATTTGAGAGTTGCAAGAATTTCGCCCTGAACGAGGTCTGTTACAACGATTTTGCGAAGAAGATTGAATATCTCCTGAGCAAGCTCACCGCTGTAGAAACGGTCAAGAACATTCTCAACATAGGGATATTCCGAAACATCCTCATCGCCGCCGTAGTAGCAGTAAACGGCGGTTTCGGCAAATTCGCCGATTGTGCAGCCGTTTCCGGAAACGGGTTTTCCGAGAACATCGGTCAGCATGGTTGCGGGCATATCGGAGATTTTATAGTTGAAAACTTCGTCGAGAATATTCTCAACAAGGCTCATGAGCTTGTCGGGGTCGTTGACATAAGCTTCGTCAAGCTGATTTGCAAGGTCGTTTATGAAGCCCATGATGTTTGAGCTGACGGTCAGAATTTCAACATTGCCGAGCTGAAGACCGTTTGTTCCGAGAGCATCGATAATAATCTGTTCGAGGTCAAGATTCATTGTTTTGAGGAATCCGAGCAGACCGCCTGCTTCCTGAATTGCAGGGAGATAGTCGTTGAGCACGTTTTTGATTGCACCCATTGCCATATCTTTTATGCTGTTTTCACCGAAGGTTCTTCCGTATGAATATGTGAGTCTGAAGGGCTTTTCATGAACTGTTCCGTCATCGCTCACAACAGGCTGAAATTCATCGATGTCATGGGTTTTCATATCCATTGTGACTTTATCGCCGTCGGTTATGAAATCAACCGTCTTATAGCAGTTGGGGAAGCCCGTGAGAGTGGGGGTAAGAATATCGTAAACAGCTTCGCCGTTGTCGGATATATGCTTTGCAACATCGTTTGCATGAAGATGTCCCGTGAAAACATAGTGCATACCTGCGTCGGCATATGCATCGGCAACCTTAAGCCAATCGTTGATGACAAAGGCAAACAGTGTTGCCTCCTCGATGTTTGAGTGAGGAACAAGGTTGTGATGCTGCATACCGATAACGGTAAGACCGTTTTCTTTTGCCGATGCACATTCGGCTTTTATCCAGTCAAGCAGACCTTCCGCAAGCTGACCTGCGGTTTCATGCTCGTTATCCTTTGCACCGTTGTCGTTGCTGTAGATAAGACTGTCGATGGCAATGAGTCTGTAGTTCCCGAGAGTTGCGGCATATGAAAGCATACCGCCTTTTTTGCCCTCTCCGGGAACAAAGAAGCTGTCTGCAAGGTCAAAACCGAAATCGCTGTAGATTTCTCTGAACTGTTCGGGTGAAGTTGTTGCGGTCGGTTCTTTCTTGCCGTTCTCATATGTTACGGCGTTGCTGTTGTTGATGTCATGGTTACCGGGGACAACAAGCACCTGAATGCCCGTTTTTTCTTCAAAAGCTCTGAATTTTTCAGCAAGAACGGTGTGACTTTCAAGCTCACCGTCTTTTGTCAGGTCGCCCGGAATGAGAACGTAGTTTTCGCCGTTCTCGACGGCATTTCTGAAAACACCGTCGAGTGCATTGTCAATTAACGAATCAAGCTCGTTATATTCCTTGTGTTTGTTATAGACAAATTCCTGCCATTCTTTGCTCTGCGCATTTTTGAGAGAAGGGGCAATATAATGGATATCCGAAATAACTCCGAAGCGTATTTCCGATGAGTTTGCGCTTACCGTCATGGGGATGCAAGCCGCAATAAGCGCAACAACGAGAACTGCGCTGAGTATTTTTAAAATCAAATTCTTTTTCATTTTTCCTCCATCCGCCATCAGATATTTTTAAGAAGGGGACCGATGCCCTTGATTGCACCGGGAATTCCCTTGAGAATCTTGCGGATACCGCCTTTTTCGCCGCTTATCCACATAACAAGACCGTTTGCCATATCTTCGCTCATAACTCCGCCACTCATGCTGATGAAATCACGGAAGGGAGTCTGAAGTGCGATTGCCTGAGCAAAGCCTGCAGGAATAAGAGTTGAGAGAAGCTTATAGAACTTCTTGCCGTTCTTTGCATGGCGGCAGCTTTCAAAGGTGTCCTGAATGCTGAGCTTTCTGTTGGGGTCGTAGTCAGCGGGAGGAAGGTCTCTGCCGAGAACGGCAACAAACTGTTCTTCGGGAACGGACTGAACGTTGCCTGTGTAGTAACGGGGAGCAGTCTGTGAATAATCGGGAATTGAAACTTCGGGAGCAGTAACGTTGACTGTTGCGGAAAGTCTGATATCTGCACTTGATGCACCGACGAGAATATCGAAATCGCCGCTTTCAACGCACCAGTCGTTGATGTTTACGTTATAGAACGCAAAAGCTCTCTTGTTGAGCGAAAGGGTTATTTCCTTTGTTTCGCCGGGATTGAGCCATACCTTCTTGAATGCCTTGAGTTCCTTGACGGGTCTGTAGATTGTGCTTTCCTTATCGGAAACATAAAGCTGTGCAATTTCATAGCCGGGAACTCCGCCTGTGTTTTTGACCTTGAATGAAACATTGAGGATGTCGTTTTCGTTCATTGTGGTTTTATCGAGCTTTATGTCGGAATAACCGAATGTTGTGTATGAAAGACCGTAGCCGAAGGGATAACGGACAGTCTTGTTGACTTTTTCATAATATCTGTAGCCGATATAGATGCTCTCACGGTATTCAACCGATGCGGGATTGCCGGGGAAGTTATTCTTTGCAGGTGTGTCGGAATATGTAACGGGATAGGTTTCGGAGAGCTTACCGCAGGGGTTGACTGCGCCCGAAAGGATATCTGCAACTGCGCCTGCGCCTGCCTGACCGCCGAGATATGAATGAAGGATTGCAGCTACGCCGTCATTCCAGGGCATTTCAACAGGTGAACCGCCTGCAAGAACGATAACAACATTCTTGTTCACCTTGAGAATTTCGCCGACGAGTGTGTCATGAGCTGCGGGAAGAGCCATATGAGTTCTGTCAAAGCCTTCTGCTTCATAGTCGTCTGTCAGACCGATGAAAAGAACAACAGTTTCGCATCTGCCTGCAACTTCGATTGCCTTCTGAAGATGCTCGGCGTTTTTCTTTGCTTTCTTCTGCTTGAGCTCATAGCCCTGAGCAAATTCAACATTATAACCGATTTTCTGAAGCTCATCGAGAGCGTTGTCAAGCTGAGTGGGATTGATATGCGATGAACCTGCGCCCTGGTATCTGGGAGTTCTTGCAAGCTCGCCGATAACAGCGATTTTGCCGCTTTTCTTAAGAGGAAGAATGCCGTTGTTCTTGAGAAGAACCATCGACTGAGCAGCAACCTTTCTTGCAAAAGGCTGGTCGTCTGCATCGTTATATGCATAGTTTGCCTTTGCACCGTCAGCGGCTTTTTTGATGAGGTTGAGAATGTTGAGCGCTCTTTCATCAACAACAGCTTCGTCGAGCGCGCCGCTTCTTACGGCGTCAACTATTCTCTTTGTGCCTGAACCCGATGATGAGGGCATTTCAAGGTCGTTACCGTTTTTAAGACCGAGAACTCTGTCGTTTACTGCGCCCCAGTCACTTACAACAACGCCGTCATATCCCCATTCGTTGCGGAGAATTTCAAGCTGTGTGTGCTTGTTTTCGGAGCCGTGCATACCGTTGATTTTGTTATATGAATTCATAACGGTCCAGGGCTTTGCCTTCTTGACGGCAATTTCAAATGCCGTGAGATAAATTTCACGCAAAGTTCTTTCGTCAACAACGGAATCGCAGGTCATTCTGCGTGTTTCCTGGCTGTTTGCGCAGAAATGCTTGAGAGATGTGCCGACACCCATGGACTGAACGCCGTTGATGAAACCCGCGGCAAGTTCACCTGCAAGAATGGGGTCTTCCGAGAAATATTCAAAGTTTCTTCCGCAAAGGGGAGAACGCTTCATGTTGATACCGGGTCCGAGAAGAACGCCGACTTCTTCTTTGAGGCATTTTTTACCGAGAGCAACGCCCATTTCGTAGAGAAGCTCGGGGTCCCATGAGCAGGCTGTTGTTGCCGCTGTGGGATAGCTGATTGCGGGAACGCTGTTTGAAAGGCTGTCGCCCTTCTTGCTGTAGTCTTTCTTGCGGAGTCCGTGAGGGCCGTCGCATACCATGATGCAGGGAATGTCATATTTTTCCATGCCCTTCATGTGCCAGAAATCCGCACCGTCGCAAAGAGATGCTTTTTCTTCGAGGGTCATCTGGGCAAGAATTTCCTTGGGGTCTTTCATAAGTTTTTCCTCCTTATATGTTTACGCTTTCATTAATTCCTAATATTTCTTCGGCGCTGTCGCCGTCGATTTCTTCAACATTTCTGAGTTTTTTGCGGATGATTTCGTTGCGTTTGCCTGCTTCATCGAGGGATTTGCCTGCTTCGTCAATCTTTTGTCTTGCCTTCTGAAGAACGGTTCCGAATTTATCATACTGAACCTTTGCTGCGGCAAGAAGAACTCTGACCTCGTTTGCTTTTTCATTTATCGCAACCGCCCTGAATCCGAGGGAGAGCGAATTGAGAAGAGCCGTTATTGTTGAAGGGCCTGCTATCATAACATTGAATTCGCTCTGGATTTTTTCGGCAATGCCCGAGCGTGAGGATGTTATTTCGGCATAAAGACCTTCGGTTGCGAGATACATGATTGCGAAGGGTGTTGTGAGGGGAACATTGATATATTTAGTGATTGTTTTCGCTTCGCCGAGAACTCTTGCTTCAAGAGCTTTTCTTGCGGCGTCAAGTGCAACGGGGTCTGCCGAATCCGCAGCGTTGCAAAGGCGGACATAATCCTCCATGGGAAATTTTGAGTCGATGGGGAGATATGTCATTTCACCGCCGTCGCTTGACGGAATGTGAACGGCAAATTCAACTCTGTCTTTTGAACCCGGAACGCAGATGAAGTTGGTTTCATACATTCCCGGAATTGTCTGGTCAAGAATAGCTCCGAGCTGAACCTCTGCCCATGTGCCTCTTGCCTTGACATTTGTGAGAATACGGTTAAGACTTGTCACGTTTGCCGTAACGCCGTTTGAAAGCTCCTTCATTTCGCCGAGGGATTTATAAACATTTTCGAGTCTGTCGGAAACGGTCTTGAAGGAGGAGTCGAGCCTCTGCGTGAGGGTTTCATTGAGCTTTTCGTCAACGGTAAGACGCATCTGCTCAAGCTTTTTTTCGTTGCTTTCGCGCATTTTGTCAACCGCTTCGGTCAAAGCCTTGCTCTGCTTCTCGTTCTGCTCGATATTGTTGAGCCTTATGGTGTTAAGGGAGTCGGAAAGAGCTTTTTCCGTTCTGCCCTGATATTCTGTGTTGTCGAGCCTCAGTTTTTCAATCTTTTCGTTCATATCGCCGAGGGATTTTGATGTTTCAACGCGCATATTATATTGACCCGTCTGCATTTCACGGCGGCTGCGTTCAAATTCCGTTCCGAGTGAATTGGCAAGATTGGCTGTTTTTTCGGATAAACCGTCAATCTTATTTTCAAGAACGGGATTTTTGCTTTTGCCCTGATTTGCAAGAATTATAATCAGAAGAATTATTACTGCCGCAAGCAGAGCAATGATTATGTATGATTCCAACGCATTATCCTCCATTTTATCTATATATGGTATATAATAACATGAATAATAAATAATATCAATACCGCAGGATACTTTTTTGATGAATATCCGTATTGAAATCTGCGTTTTTTATGCTATAATATATGAAATATCAGAAAAAGAGGTGTTTTTGTGGTAGGAATTATCGGTGCAATGCACATTGAAGTTGAAACAATAAAGTCGCTTATGGAAAACAAAACCATTGAAAAAATAAGCGGTGTTGAATATGTAAAGGGTACTTTGCACGGCAAGGAAATCGTTATTGCAGTCTGCGGAATCGGCAAGGTTGCGGCGGCGATGTGCGCACAGACGATGATACTGAAATATGCGCCTGACTGCATCATAAACACGGGCGTCGGAGGAAGCCTTTCAACTGCTCTTGCAATCGGCGATATCGCAGTTGCCGAAAGCCTTGTTCAGCACGATATGGACACCTCTCCCTTGGGCGACCCGATAGGTCTTGTTTCGGGCATAAATATCGTCAATATTCCTGCCGACGATGATGTTATAAATCTCCTCTCCGAAGGCATTGAAACCCTTGAAAATGTTAAGGGTATGAGGGGCGTTATTGCATCGGGCGACCAGTTTATCGCAAGCGAAGAAAAGAAGAAATTCATAACCGATAATTTCGGCGCAATCGTGTGTGAAATGGAGGGCGCAAGCATCGCTCAGGTTTGCTTCACAAACAGCGTACCCTTCGGAGTTGTGAGAGCTGTTTCCGACTGTGCCGACGGCTCATCTCATATGGACTACGGTGAATTCCTGCCCGTAGCGGCTGCCAATGCGGCAAAGCTTATCGAATATTTCGTAAAAAACAGATAATCATCAAGCGGCGGTAACAAAACCGCCGTTTATTTTTTGTTGAAAATGCCCAATATTCAAAATAATATATTCTAATTTGTTGACATTATATAATATATTTGTTAAAATAAACTGAATATATTTTAGTATGCGAATCTATATCCGTATATTAAAAAGGAGGAAATCAGAATGATTGATCAAAGAACTCTGGCGTACATCAATTTGTACGGCGTGCTGGGTACTCTTGAAAATCTCTGTGAGCTTGCTCCCGAAGCGGAAAGCATTCTCACAAACAAAAAGCCCATCTCAATTGGCTTTGAAGTAAAGGGCGGTCCCAGCGCAACTATTACTTTTTATAAGGGCAGATGCAGAATGGAGCAGGGCTGCGCAAAGTGCGACGTGAAGCTTCCTTTCAGCTCATGTGAAAAGTTCAACGGTCTTATCGACGGCACCGTTACTCCCATCCCCTCAAAGGGTTTCCACCACATCGGTTTCCTGCTTAAGGATTTCACAAAGCTCACCGATTTGCTCAATAAGTATATGCGTCCCGACCCCGCTGACCTTGAGGATGAGGATTTCTTCAGAATCAGCACAACTCTTATGATGTATACGATTTCCGTTGCAATCGCACAGATAGGCAACAATGATGAAATCGGCAAATTCTCCGCAAGCAACATGGTTGACGGCGAAATTGCATTCAGCATCAAAGACGGTCCTTCCGCAACAGTCAGAGTCAAGAATCACAGACTTCTTGCAATCAAGAAGCCCAGCGAATCACCCAGAGCAGTTATGGAATTCGCAAACATCAGACTCGCAAGAGATTTGTTTGACGGCAATGTTAATGCAATTGCCTGCATCGGTACGGGCGATATAGTTATGAAGGGCATGATTTCAATGCTCGACAATCTCAACAGAATTCTCGACAGAGTTGCTCTGTATCTTGCATAAGGAGGTATCTGAAATGAGTATGAAAATCAACACACACGCTAAAAGCGCCGAGCTCTTTCAGAGAGCCGCAAAAGTAATTCCCTCAGGTCTTTACGGTCATCAGGGTCCTGCAGAAGGCTGCTGCATTCCCGTTTCCGCATATCCTCTTTTCAGCCAGAAGGCAGAGGGTACATATTTCTGGGATGTTGACGGTAACAGATATATCGACTATATGTGCGCATACGGTCCCAACGTTCTCGGTTATAACGACCCCGATGTTGATGCTGCCGTTATGGAGCAGATGAAGATTGAAAACTGCGTTACCGCACCTTCAACAAAAATCATCGACTTTGCAGAGCTTATGGTTGATACCGTTGCTTCCGCAGACTGGGCATTCTTTGCAAAGAACGGCGGCGACACAACAACCGCAGCTATCATGACTGCAAGAGCAGCAACCCACAGAAAGAAGATTATCTTCGTTAAGGGTTATTACCACGGCGTTGCTCCCTGGTGCCAGAAGGTTGACTATCCCGGCGTTATTCCCGAGCATGTTTCAAATAATCTCTATGTTGACTGGAACGATTTCGAAGCTCTCGAAAGACTTGTTGAAGAAAACGAAGGCGAAATTGCCGCATTCATTTCAACTCCCTATATGCACGGCAACTTCATCGATAACGTTCTTCCTGCAGAAGGCTATTGGCAGAAGGTGCGCAAGCTCTGCACGGATAAGGGCATCGTTCTTATCGTAGACGACGTTCGCTGCGGCTTCAGACTTGACCTTGCAGGCTCCGACCATCACTACGGCTTTGAAGCAGACCTCATCTGCTTCTGCAAAGCTCTTGCAAACGGCTGGAATGTTTCGGGTCTCTGCGGTAAGGATTGGCTCAAGAGCTCCATCAGCGGTCTTTCATACACAGGCAGCTACTGGATGAGCGCAGTTCCCTTTGCGGCTGCAATTGCTTGTATCGAAAAGATGAAGAAGATTGACCTTCCCAAGATTTGTCTTGATAAGGGCACAATGCTCTGCGACGGTCTTAAGGCTGCTGCTGCAAACAACGGCTTCAACCTCAAGGTTTCCGGTGAACCCGCACTCTTCTATCTCATGCTTAAGGACGACGATTCGCTTATGCTTCATCAGGAATGGATTGCAGAGGTTGTCAAGAGAGGCGTTTATATGACCAACCACCACAACCACTTCATCAACGCATCACTTTCTGACGAGGACATCAAGTTCACAATCGAAGTTGCAGAGGATGCATTCAAAGCAGTAAGAAAGAATCACCCCGAACTCGGCTGATTCACTTTATAAATTAAGGAGGAATTCACTATGGCATTAACCAAGCAGGAATGGCTCGAGCTTGAAAAACAGGCATATGAGCTTCGTAAGCTTTGCCTTGACACAACCTTCTGGGCAGGCTCCGCCCATATCGGCGGCGGCATGAGTGTTATGGATATGCTCGCCATTCTTTATTACAAGTATATGAAGTATGATATTCAGAATCCCCAGTGGGAAGACAGAGATCGCTTCATTCTCAGTAAGGGTCACGCAGGCGTTGCTCTTGCAAGCCTTGTATGCCACCTCGGATTTGACGACAAGGAAAAGCTCAAGACCTTCAACCTTTCAAACTCAACAATGGGTATCCATCTTGACTCAAATAAGGTTAAGGGCGTTGACGCTTCAACAGGCTCACTCGGTCACGGTCTTTCAATCGCTCTCGGCACTGCTCTTGCAGCAAAGGTGCTCGGCAAGGATTATAAGACATTCTGCATTCTCGGCGACGGCGAATGCGACGAAGGTTCAAACTGGGAAGCAGGTATGGCTGCCGCACATTTCAAGGCAGACAACCTCATTTCTTTCGTTGACCGCAACAAGTGCATGATTGACGGTCCCACAGAAGAAGTTATGAAGCTTGAACCCCTTGCAGACAAGTGGCGTTCATTCGGTTTTGAGGTTATCGAAGTTGACGGTCACAACATGAACGCTCTTGCAGACGCTATTGATACAGCTCTTGCAACAAAAGGCAAGCCCTGCATGATTATCGCTGACACAATCAAGGGCTGCGGCGTTGACTATATGGAAGGCGACTATAAGTGGCACTACGGCGCACTTAACGATGAAAAATATGAGCTTGCAAAGGCAAGCCTTGAAAAGCATTATGCACAGCGTGTTGCTCGTGCAGAAAAGGAGGGCATCTGATCATGGCAGGAGGACTTACATATACCGCTACCGAATCAACAGCTTTCTCAACAGCTGAAATTTACGGTAAGGCTCTCTGCGAGCTCGGCGAAAAGCATCCTGAGGTTGTTGCTCTCACGGCAGACCTTGGTAAATCAACAAAAATCGGTATGTTCGGCGAAAAATTCCCCGACAGATATTTCAACGTAGGTATTGCAGAACAGAATATGTTCGGTATG
>JAZSAH010000026.1:0-9570 GCA_045601745.1 Acutalibacteraceae bacterium | reverse complement strand
CCTCTCTTTGAGCAGATGTTGAGGTCGCCTGCAAGAGCCGTATACATATCGCTGAATGAGCCGTCAACCTTCTTTGAATAGTCTTCAAGCTTTGCGGGAGCGATATCGATATGCTTTTCAGCGCCGTTTGAGTTGAGGAATTCACGGCTGATGTTGCAGATTGCCTTGCCGTTCCAGTTCATGACAAGATAGGGCTTTTCTTTAACTTCAGCAACGATTGTTGCTTCAGGGTTTTCGCTTGTTGCAAGCTCGATGAATCTTGCCGCATCCTTTGCTTCAACAACAACCGCCATTCTTTCCTGGCTTTCCGAAATTGCAAGCTCTGTTCCGTCAAGACCTTCATACTTCTTGGGAACAGCGTTGAGATTTATTTCAAGACCGTCTGCAAGCTCGCCGATAGCAACGGAAACACCGCCTGCACCGAAGTCATTGCAGCGTTTGATGAGCTGAGATGCTTCTTTGTTTCTGAAAAGTCTCTGGAGCTTTCTTTCTTCGGGAGCATTACCCTTCTGAACTTCGGCACCGCAGCTTTCGAGTGACTTGAGGTTATGTGACTTCGATGAACCTGTTGCACCGCCGCAGCCGTCACGGCCCGTTCTTCCGCCGAGGAGGATAACAACGTCGCCGTCCTGAGGACATTCACGGCGTACATTTTCTTCGGGAGCAGCTGCGATAACGGCACCGATTTCCATTCTCTTTGCAACATAGCCGGGATGATAGAGTTCATCAACGATGCCTGTTGCAAGACCAATCTGATTACCGTATGAGCTGTAGCCTGCTGCTGCAGTCTGAACGATTTTTCTCTGGGGAAGCTTGCCCTCGATTGTTTCGCTCACGGGAACCGTGGGGTCGCCTGCGCCCGTTACACGCATAGCCGCATAAACATAGCTTCTGCCTGAAAGGGGGTCACGGATTGCGCCGCCGATGCAGGTTGCGGCACCGCCGAAGGGCTCGATTTCCGTGGGATGGTTATGTGTTTCGTTCTTGAAAAGGAGAAGCCATTTCTGGGTTTCACCTTCAACGTTAACGTCGATTTTAACTGTGCAGGCGTTGATTTCTTCGCTTTCGTCGAGCTTGGGAAGAAGTCCCTGCTGCTTGAGATATCTTGCGGCAATAGTGCCGATATCCATAAGATTTACAGGCTTTGTTCTGTTGCAAGCCTTTCTTGTTTCGATATATTCGTCATATGCCTTCTGGAGAAGCTCGTCCTCAAACTTAACGGAATCGATGTTTGTGAGGAAGGTTGTATGACGGCAGTGGTCCGACCAATATGTGTCAATCATTCTGATTTCGGTGATGGTCGGGTCTCTCTGCTCGCTGATGAAATATTTCTGGCAGAACTTGATATCGTCAAGGTCCATTGCAAGACCGTAATCATCAACAAAAGCCTTAAGACCTGCTTCGTCAAGAGCGATGAAGCCGTCAAGAGTTCTGACTGTTTCGGGAACAACATAGTCCATAACAAGAGTTTCGTATTCTTCAAGCGAAGCTTCTCTTGATTCAACGGGGTTGATAACAAACTTCTTTATCTGTGCAAGCTCATCATCGGTGATGCTGCCGTAAAGGCAATAAACCTTTGCTGTTCTGACAAGGGGTCTTTCGCCCTTCGAGATAATCTGAATGCATTCTGCGCATGAATTTGCTCTCTGGTCAAACTGACCGGGAAGGAATTCAACGGCAAAAAGTCTGTCGCATTCAAGATCGGGATTTTCGCTGATATCGTCAAGCTGGGGTTCGGAAAGAACCGTGCCCTTTGAATAATCGAAAAGCTCTTTTTCGATATTTTCAATATCATAACGGTTGAGAACTCTCACCTTCTCAAGACTTGCAATTCCGAGAAGTGAAACAAGCTCGTTTCTGAGTGAACGGGCTTCGTTATCAAGTCCGCTTTTCTTTTCAACATACGCTCTGTATACCATGATTATCAAACCTCCAAAGCTTTTTTGCCGATGTCTTTTCTGTAATAGGCATTTGCAAAATTAACTGTTTTAACTGTTTCATATGCCTTTGCAATTGCGTTTTCAAGAGTGTCTGCGGTTTCGGTTACGCCGAGAACTCTGCCGCCTGCGGTGAGAAGCTTGCCGTCGGAAAGCTTTGCACCCGCAACATATATATTTTTATCGGCAGGCATTGTTATTTCAAAGCCGCTTTCATATTTCTGAGGATAGCCGTCGGATGCCATAACAACACAGCAAGCGCTCTTATCGCTGAACTTAACCTGTTCTTCGGTAAGAGTTCCTGCAGCAACGCTCTTCATGATTTCGAAAAGGTCGCTTTCAAGGAGAGGAAGAACAACCTGGGTTTCGGGGTCACCGAAACGGCAGTTATATTCAATAACCTTGGGGCCGTTCTTTGTTATCATAAGTCCGAAATAGAGGCAGCCCTTGAATGTTCTGCCCTCGGCATTCATTGCGTTGATTGTGGGAAGGAAGATTTCCTTCATGCATCTGTCCGCAACATCGGGTGTATAGTAAGGGTTGGGAGCGATTGTTCCCATGCCGCCCGTGTTGAGACCTTCGTCGTTATCCTTTGCTCTCTTATGGTCCATTGAAGAAATCATCGGAACAACTGTCTTGCCGTCGGTGAATGAAAGAACGGAAACCTCGGGACCTTCAAGGAATTCCTCAATAACAATCTGATTACCGCTTTCGCCGAACTGCTTATCCTGCATGATTGAAACAACGGCATTCTTTGCTTCTTCACGGGTCATGGCGATGATAACGCCCTTACCGAGCGCAAGACCGTCTGCCTTGATAACGGTGGGAATCGGTGCGCTTTCGAGATAAGCGAGAGCTTTTTCAGCATCGTCGAACACTTCGTAAGCCGCCGTGGGAATGCCGTATTTCTTCATAAGGTTTTTCGAGAAAACCTTGCTTCCCTCGATAATAGCCGCCTTTGCCTCGGGACCGAAGCAGGGAATTCCGAGCTTTGAAAGCTCATCAACTGCGCCGAGAACAAGGGGGTCATCGGGTGCAACAACGGCAAATCCGATATCGTTATTCTTTGCAAAATCAACGATTGCGGGGATATCCTTTGCACCGATTGCAACGCATTCGGCATCGTTTGCCATGCCGCCGTTACCGGGAAGCGCATATATTTTTTCGATTTCTTTGTTTTCTTTAAGCTTTTTTATAATGGCGTGCTCACGTCCGCCGCCGCCGACAACAAGAACCTTCATTTTTTTGCCTCCAAAATTTCTTTGCATACCTTTTCCGCAGACTGCGGAAGAATTATCCATTCTGCCTGCTCCATAACACGCTTCTGGAGCGTTTCGGGAGTATCGTCAGGCTCTATGTCAACGGCTTTCTGCATGATGATGCGTCCGCCGTCGGGGATTTCGTTAACAAAATGAACCGTTGCACCCGTCACCTTGACGCCATAGCCGAGTGCCGCCTCATGCACACGAAGACCGTAAAAGCCTTCGCCGCAGAATGACGGAATAAGCGAGGGATGAACGTTGATTATTCTGTCTTTATAGTGATTTGTGAATCTCTCGGAGAGAATGCTCATAAAGCCTGCAAGAACAATCAGGTCAATGCCGTCACCGTCTAAAAGCTCAATAAGCTTGCCCTCGAAATCGGGGGTTTCCTTTTTGAGAACGGTTTCTGTTCTGATATTTGCCTTTGCTGCTCTTTCAAGCGCATATGCGCCTGCTTTGTTGGAAATAACAAGGGTTATTTCGCCGCTGCTGATAATTCCTGCCGCCTCGGCATCAATCAGCGCCTGAAGATTTGTTCCGCCGCCCGAAACGAGAACGGCAATGCGAGCTTTATTCATGTTTTTTCTCCTTTTTATGAATTGCCTTACGGCATGAATTGATTTTATCATGAATTGCAATAAATTGCATGATTTGCACTCCGTGCATTAAGGATAGGCTCCGCCTATAACCATTATATATAAATGAATTACGCAGTAATTCAAATCATGGAGTGAAACGAGAAATCATGACAAAGTCGATTCATGGCAACGCCAAATCATTCTTATGCAATAACTACCTTTTCGTCACCTGCAATAATTTCGCCGATGATATATGCATCTTCGCCGTTTGCCTTGAGAACTTCGAGAGCCTTTTCGGCATCTTCCTTTGCAACAACGATGCTCATGCCGACACCCATGTTAAAGGTGTTGAACATATCTCTTTCGGGAATGTTGCCTGTCTTTGCAATGAGGTCAAAGATGGGAAGAATCTTAAGAGCAGATTTATCAATCTTTGCGCCGAAGCCGTCGGGAATGCTTCTGGGAATGTTTTCATAGAAGCCGCCGCCCGTGATATGAGAAACAGCCTTGACGGTTACTTCTTCAAAGAGAGCAAGCATGGGCTTAACATATATCTTTGTGGGAGTGAGGAGAGTTTCGCCGACTGACTTGCCGCCGAGCTCTGCAACGGGAGTTTTGATATCGGCATTGTCAACATCAAAAACTTTTCTTACAAGTGAGAAACCGTTTGAGTGAACGCCGCTTGAGGGGAGAGCGATAACAACATCGCCTTCCTTCATCTTTGAGTTGTCAAGAACCTTATCCTTATCAACAACGCCTACGCAGAAGCCTGCAAGGTCATATTCGTCAATGGGATAGAAGCCGGGCATTTCAGCTGTTTCGCCGCCGATGAGCGATGCGCCCGACTGAACGCAGCCTTCTGCGATGCCCGAAACGATTTCAGCAATTTTTTCGGGAACGTTCTTTCCGCAAGCAATATAGTCAAGGAAAAGAAGGGGCTTTGCGCCGCAGCAGATGATATCGTTTGCACACATTGCAACGCAGTCGATACCGACCGTGTCATGCTTGTCCATGATGAATGCAAGCTTGAGCTTTGTGCCGACGCCGTCGGTGCCGCTTACGAGAACGGGCTTTGAGATGCCTGTAAGGTCAAGCTCGAAAAGCCCGCCGAAGCCGCCGATATCGGACATTGCACCCGCTGTGAGAGTTCTCTTGATGTGGGTTTTCATGAGCTCTACCGCTTTGTAACCCGCAGTAATGTCAACGCCTGCTGCTGCATAGCTTTCGCTGAAGCTTTTTTCCATAATTTATTCCTCCTGTGAAAATCACATTTTTTTATTTGATGAATTGCCTTACAGCATGAATTGATTGCATCATGAATTGCAATAAATTGCATGATTTGCACTCCGTGCACTAAGGATAGGCTTCGCCTATGACCATTATATAAATGAATTACGCAGTAATTCAAATCATGGAGTGAAACGAGAAATCATGACAAAGTCAATTCATGGCAATGCCAAATCATTGATTTTGCAAAGCAAAATCAACCCTTGCCGTTCCAGCAATAAGTGCATACGCAGTCCTCGGGAAGTCCGATTGCTTCGATAAGCCCTGCGATTGACTGATAGCCGAGTGTTGTGAGCTTGAGCTCCTTGCAGATGATTTCACGAAGCTTCTTGCCTCTTTCGGTTGAAGCATCGCAATATTCATCGATATATTTATCTCCTTCGGGACCTTCAAGGTCGTGGATAATACGCCTTGCAATGAGGTCATCATCGGAGGTGTTGCGTGAGAAGTTGAGATATCTGCAGCCGTACATAATCGGAGGACAGGCAGAGCGCATATGAACTTCCTTTGCACCGTGGGTATAAAGGAAATCGATGGTTTCACGCATCTGTGTTCCTCTTACGATTGAATCGTCAACAAAGAGCAGACTCTTGTTCTGGATGAGGTCATGAACGGGAATCATCTTCATCTTCGCAACCTTGTTGCGCTCGCTCTGGTTGGTCGGCATAAAGCTTCTCGGCCAGGTAGGAGTGTATTTGATGAAAGGTCTTGCAAAGGGAATTCCGCTTTCGTTTGCATAGCCGATTGCATGGGGTGTTCCCGAATCGGGAACGCCGCTTACATAGTCGATGCCGTCGCAAAGTCCGTTTGCCTTATCTTCCCTCGCCATGACGGCGCCGTTCTTTGTTCTCATCGCTTCAACGCCGATTCCCTCATATCTTGCGGTGGGATAACCGTAGTAGCTCCAGAGGAAGGCGCAGATTTTGAGCTTCTTCTGCGGCTCTGCAAGAGTATGAACTCTGTCGGGATAAATTCTGACGATTTCTGCAGGACCGAGCTCCTTTTCGAGAATATAATCGAGCTTTTCAAAGGCAAAGGATTCAAACGAAACGCATCTGCCGTCAGTATCCTTGCCGATAAGAATGGGAAGTCTGCCCACCTTATCTCTTGCGGCGATGATGCTTCCGTCTTCAAGAAGAATGAGAACGGAAAGCGAGCCGTCGATTTTTTCCTGAGCAAAACGGATGCCGTCAACGAAATTATCCTTCTGATTGATAAGTGCGGCAACAAGCTCGGTTGAATTGATTTTACCTGAGGTCATTGTTGTGAAATGACCGCCGCTGAGAGAAAGAAATTCATCTATAAGCTCATCGGCATTGTTGATGCAGCCGATGGTTGTTATCGCATAAACACCTAAATTTGAACGGATGAGAATGGGCTGAGGGTCGCTGTCGCTGATGCAGCCGATGCAGGCGTTGCCGTGCATTTCATCCGTTATTCCCGCAAACTTTGTGCGGAAAGGAGAGTTTTCAATGTTATGTATATCTCTCTGAAAACCTTTTTCTTCATTGACTGCCGCCATACCGCCTCTGCGTGTGCCGAGATGGGAATGGTAGTCAACTCCGAAGAATACATCCAGAACAACATCTCTGTTTGATGTTGCGCCGAAAAATCCTCCCATAGATATTACCTCCGGTAAATTAAGTGAAATGTGCTGTGCACATGATTAATGATTTGCTCCTTCGGAGCATGAATTGTTGCACGCAAGTGCAAATCATGCAATTTATTGCAACTCATGACAAAGTCAATTCATGCCGCAAGGCAATTCATTAAAAATTATTTATTAAATTTTTCCTCAATGTTCTTATTTGCCGCAAGAACCTTTTCGGTTGCGGCTGCTCTTGCATCGGAAAGCTTCTTTGCAAGCTCATCATCCGACACTGCAAGAATCTGTATAGACAACAAAGCGGCATTAACCGCACCGTCAATGGCAACCGTTGCAACAGGAATGCCTGCAGGCATCTGTACGGTTGAAAGAAGTGCGTCCATGCCGTCAAGAGTTGATGATTTTACGGGTATACCGATAACAGGAAGGGTGGTATTGGCTGCAACTGCACCTGCAAGATGGGCTGCCTTACCTGCGGCTGCAATTATTGCGCCGAAACCGTTGTTCTTTGCATTCTGTGCAAAATCCTTGGACTGCTCGGGTGTTCTGTGAGCCGAATATACATGAACCTCATAAGGCACACCGTATTCCGCAAGGGTATTTATTGCTTTTTCAACAACAGGCAAATCGCTGTCGCTTCCCATGATAATTCCGACTTTTTTCATGGTTATCCTCCTTTTATTGATATCATAAAAGATTATACTATATACTTATGTATATTTTCAATACTTTTTAAATAAAAAATAAATAACAATATTACATTTATTTTGTTGTTACCGCCGAAAGAAAAGGTTAGGATTGACAAACCTTTTTGCTGCATGATACAATAATGTTTAATCGGAATTTTTATTTTCTCCGGAGGAAAAATCATGTCTTTGACAGAACTTTTCATCATAGCCGTCGGTCTTTCGATGGATGCATTCGCCGTTGCAGTCTGCAAGGGTCTTTCAGTCAGAAAAGCAGGCATAAAAGAAATGGCAAAAGCAGGACTCTGGTTCGGCGGATTTCAGGGTCTTATGCCCTTAATCGGCTATTTTCTCGGTTCAACCTTTGAAAGCTACATAACAAAAATCGACCACTGGATAGCCTTTGTTCTTCTCGGAATCATCGGCGCAAACATGATTAAGGAATCCTTCTCAAAAAAGGATGACTGCGACTGCGGCGACACGGGCGGATATATGCACATCAAGGAGATGTTCACCCTCGCCGTTGCAACAAGCATCGATGCTCTCGCCGTCGGAATAACCTTTGCGCTTCTCCCCGATGTCAACATCGGTGCGGCGGTCGGATTTATCGGAGTCATAACATTTTTACTCTCGGCTGCCGGCATCAAAATCGGCAATATTTTCGGCGCAAAATTCAAGTCCAAAGCCGAATTTGCAGGCGGTCTTATCCTCATTCTCATGGGACTCAAAATTCTGCTTGAACATCTCGGAATCATTAATTTTTAAGGGGTGAAACCATGCCCAGAAAAGACTCACGCAACACAAAAATGAAGATAGTCAACGCCGCATGGGAGCTGTTTTATGAAAACGGCTATGAAAACACAACCATCGAGGATATCGTTGAGCGTTCCGAAACCTCAAAAGGCTCATTCTATCATCATTTCAGCGGCAAGGATGCCCTTCTTTCAACTCTTTCCTATCTTTTCGACGATAAATATGAAGCTCTTGAAAGCGATATCGACCTTGACGGCGACGCTTTTCAGACTCTCATCGACCTGAACAAAGAGCTTTTCTTCATGATAGAAAACCGTGTTTCCCTTGATTTGCTTGCAAGAATGTATTCAACCCAGCTCGTCACCGCCGGAGAAAAACACCTGATGGATAACAACAGAACCTACTTCAAGCTTCTTCGCAAAATCATCTCCAGAGGTCAGCAGAACGGCATTCTTCGTTCAGACATTTCCACCAACGAAATTCTGAAGGCTTATGCACTTTTTGAAAGAGCGCTGCTCTATGATTGGTGCCTTTGCAACGGAAACTATTCGCTCTGTAATTATTCGCAGAGCCTTCTGCCGATGTTTCTTGACGGGTTCAAATCAAAATAAATTTTATTGCGTAGGGGTCGATGCCTTCATCGACCCTTTTGTTTTTTCAAAGTCTTTTTTTGTTAAAAATTTGAGTTTAATATTCAGTTCTGCTTAAAAGCATTGGTTTTTCAATGCTTTTTCTTTTTTTATTGTATTATGGTACAAACTAAATTCTGTAATTCAGTCTGTATTGCATATGTGTTCATTTTCTGTTAATATATCGCTTACAGTATTTTTTAAAGGAAAGGATTTTGATTTCTATGACTCCTCAGATTGCGGCATTTATAGTTTATTTTGCAGCAGTTCTCGCAATCGGTCTTGTTTTCTTCTTAAAATCGAAGGGAACAGGCGAAAAAGATTATTTCCTCGGCGGACGTTCAATGGGTCCCTGGGTAACAGCTCTCAGGGCACAGGCTTCCGACATGAGCGGATGGCTTCCTATGGGCTTCCCCGGCAGCATCCTTGCTTTCGGTATGGGCCAGGTATGGATCGGTATCGGCCTTGCACTCGGCACAGCCGCTAACTGGATTTTCATCGCACGCAGACTCCGTAAATTTTCACAGGCTGCAAACGATGCAATCACCGTTCCCCAGTATCTCTCAAACAGATTTCTTACAAAGAACCCTGCTCTTCAGATAATCTGTGCGGTTGTTTTCCTTATCTTCTTTACCATCTATGTTGCATCAAGCTTTGTTGCAGGTCAGAAGGTATTCATTCAGGTTGTTCCCCAGCTTGAAAGCAATCCCAACATCGCTCTCCTTATCTTTGCGGCAATTATTATTGTTTACACATTCCTCGGCGGCTTCAAGGCTGTTTGCTGGACAGACTTCTTCCAGGGTCTCATGATGCTCGCTGCTCTTCTTGCAGT
>JAZSAH010000025.1:0-4121 GCA_045601745.1 Acutalibacteraceae bacterium | reverse complement strand
AATGTTAAGCTCCCGATTTCGGATATTGCCAAAATGCTTGATGAGAGCTTCGCTCAATGTCACCGTTCATACATAGCAAATCTTCAGCATATTTCAAGAATCACAAAAACAGATGTAGTCTTTGATAACGGCAAAAGCATTCCCGTTTCAAGACGAATGTATAACGATGTCAATATGGCTTTCATCAATTTTTACAGAGGTATCAATCAATGAATTACTGGATTATTGCCGCAGCGGTTGCAGGAGTTTTGCTTGTAATAGTTCTGGCAGTTGTTTTCACAAGAAGATATATACGTAATTTTACGGACAAGCGTATTGCCGAATATCAGAACGACCTCATCACGAAGCATTGCGAGGAAGTTCAGAATATTTACAAAACAATGCGTGGCTGGCGTCACGACTATAAAAATCACATTCAGGTTATGCGAGCTTCTCTTGAAATGGGTAATCTTACCGAACTCGGCAACTATCTCGGTGAACTGACGGTTGACCTCAACACCGTTGATACGGTTGTGAAAACGGGAAATGTTATGGCGGATGCCATTCTCAACAGTAAACTTGCACTCTGCAAGGCAAGAAATATCCCTTATGAAGTTACTGCAACCATACCCGAAGAATGCAGTGTAAACGATGTTGAACTTTGCGTTATCATCGGCAATTTGCTTGACAATGCAATGGAAGCCTGCGAAAAAATCGAGGACAAAACACAGAGATTTATCCGTGTTTATATCGGGCTTTTTAAACAACAGCTTTACATAAATGTGACTAACTCTATGATTGGCACTCCTGCTAAAAAGGGCAAGGTATATAAATCTTCAAAGGGTGAAAATCACGGCTTC
The DNA here is from genome assembly GCA_045601745.1 of Acutalibacteraceae bacterium. Taxonomy (GTDB): domain Bacteria; phylum Bacillota; class Clostridia; order Oscillospirales; family Acutalibacteraceae; genus CAG-177. The sequence goes on along the minus strand of JAZSAH010000025.1, from coordinate 3,282 downwards.
GGACTTATGAGAGTTGACTCGGTTGCCGATAAGTACAACGGCTTTGTCAACCGTCAGTTTGAAGACGGAGTGTTTGGAACGGAGATTATGTTACCGTTCGTGCAAAGCAAATAACCGTTCGTGCAAAAGCAACCCGCTGAGGTTGCTTTTTTGGTATAGTCATACTGTGAGGTGAAACGGATGAAAAAAGCCAAAACAAAAAAATATTCGGCATTCAATAATTTAAAATTTATAGCAAAGCTGTTTTACGGATGGGATAAAGGCTTTATCTTTATGCATCTTATCAACGTACCGCTGAAGGTTTTTTCGGAAATGGTAACCGTACTGTTAGCCCCGCTTTTAGTGTGGTTTATAGAACAAAAAACAAGTTTTGGAATTATTGCTGCTGCCGTAATTGGAATACAGCTTACCTATATTGCCATAGGTGTGCTTCGTCAATATTACTATAAAGAAGACTTTAAAAGACGCCCTCAGATTATCAAGCACCTTGATTTGATGCTTAGCAACAAAATTATGAATATGGATTTTGAGCTTCTGGAGTCCCCCGATGGAAAGGCAAAATATCAGAAAGCAAAAAATTCGCTCTCATATTACGGAATATATACGGTGTTTGAGCAGTTTTACAATTTCTTTGTTGTTCTGCTGAGTGTCGGAAGCTTCGGTGCCATTATTATGACACTAAACCCGTTAATTCTGATTTGTGTTATAGGTATGAGGTTGCTGTCTTTACTTGTTGCATTTCTGGAAGAAAAACTGACGGACACAACCAAAGATCCCGAAGCAATGGCAGACAGACATTTGAATTATCTTACTAAGGCTTCAATGGACTTTGCCGTTGCAAAGGATGTTCGTATTTACGGCTTGCGTCCATTTTTACAGAGCTTAAGCGAGCATTATATTTTTGAAAAATTTAAATGGGTAAAAAAGAAATACAAGTATTATCTTATAACCGACAGCATTGGTCTTGTTATTTCAACGGCTACAGAAATCGGTGTTTATATTTTCCTGATTTACAAGATGTACAAAAGCGGTATGAGCGGTGCGGATTTTGTGCTTTATTCTTCTGCTTTGATTGCCTTCGGAGTATGGTGCCGTGACATAGGCTATAATTTTGAATGCGTCAACAGGTGCACCCATTATATCAACGATTTACGGGAATTTCTTGACATTGAAAACCGGTTAAAAAACAAAGACGGTAAAACTTTGCCTGACAAAAAGCCTTATTCAATAGAACTGAAAAATGTTTCGTTCATCTATCCCGAAGCCGAAAATAAAATTCTTGATAACATTAATCTGAAAATCAATGCAGGTGAAAACATAGCTTTTGTCGGTGTAAACGGTGCAGGTAAAACAACTCTCGTAAAGCTCATTTGCGGACTTTACAGACCTACAAGCGGTCAGATTCTTGTAAACGGTGTTGATATTGCCGAATTTAATCGTGATGAATACTACGCTGCAATTTCCGCCGTTTTTCAGGATGTCCGCGTTATGCCCTGCTCAATTCTTTCCAATATTTCAATGCTTCCCGAAGAAGAGACCGACATAGAAAGAGTTTTGAATTGTATTGAGCTTGCGGGACTTTCCGAAAAAATAGGCAGTTTACCTGATGGAATACATACACTTCTCGGTAAAAACATCAATGATGATGCGGTTGAACTTTCGGGCGGTCAGCTTCAAAGGTTGCTTCTGGCAAGAGCAATTTACAAGGATGTTCCGGTTCTGATTCTTGATGAGCCGACTGCTGCACTGGACCCAATTGCAGAAAATGATATGTACCTAAAATACAATGAATTTTCCCGGGGTAAAACCTCAATTTATATTTCACACAGACTTTCATCAACCCGTTTTTGTGACAGAATTGTGCTTATTGACAATACTGTTATTGCCGAAACAGGCACTCATGAGGAGTTGATGAAAAAAGACGGCAAATATGCTGAAATGTTCCGTGTGCAGAGCAAATATTACGAAAAGGAGGTGCAGGCAGATGAAGTCTTCGGAAAAAAGCAGAACATTGAATCAGGAAATTAACCTGATTATCCGTGGATTAAAACTGTTTTCAACTTTTACACCTCATTTTATTTCGTTTTCAATAGGTTACAGCTTTTTTGATAGTCTGAGTTGGTTCTTAAATGTTTTTCTTGCTGCAGAATTGGTGGATGAAGTCACGGGTGAACGCAGTCTTCAGCGACTGATTATTCTTCTCTGTCTTCTTGCTTTTTCGCAGGTTGCGTTAATGGTTCTCTGTAAGTTTTGCTATAATAAAGCGAGAGTTGGAGATTTGATTTCAAAACAATGGACGGAGGTCTATCTTAATAACAAATCTTTTTCAATGGATTATAAGAATATGGAGGACCCGAAAATCCGTCTTGAACGGCAGTCTATCACAAAAAATGCCGATGTTGGCGGACTGAATATTCTGGTCAATACTTTTATAGAACTGTTTTACGATATATTTCAGATTATAGGCGGATTAATTCTTCTTTCCGATTTTATTGTTAAGCGTTCACCCAAAATATTAACGGGCTTTTCTGCCTTTGCCGATTCATCTCTCTGTGCAGTATGCTTTTTCATTTTGATGGTTGCGGCGGCTGTCGGTTCTTATTTCATAAGCGAAAAATACGGCAAAAAAATCTACACGGTTCAAAGAAGAATACCGGTAGTTGAAAGAATGATGAGATATTATACGGATGATTATCTCGATGACAGCAAATCCTGCAAAGATGTTCACATTTTTAATCAAAAAAATCTGATACTTAAAAGTTTTGAGAACGCCTTTGTGAATTGGCGTGAACTCAACAAACAAACTGCTGAAATCGGCTTAAAAAAAGGCGCAACTAACAGTATTATTACCGGTTCCCTTATTACAATAATTTATCTTTTTGTTGCTTTCAAAGCATACGTGGGTGCATTCGGATTAGGAGGATTTATTAAGTACGTTGAGCCTCTTGAAAGACTGATGTACTGTGTAACACACTTTGCCGAAAGCACAGCTTCACTCAAAAGTAATAATCTTTATCTTGAAAAGGTTTTTGAGTATATTGACATTCCCACCGAAATGCACTACGGCACCATTCCCACCGAAAAACGAATGGATAATAAATATGACATTGAATTTCACAATGTCAGCTTCAAATATCCGGGTACCGATAAATACGCAATAAAAAATCTCAACCTTAAATTCAAGGTCGGTGACAGAATTGCGGTTGTCGGTATGAACGGCAGCGGTAAAACAACGATGATAAAACTGCTCTGCCGACTTTATGACCCCACAGAAGGATACAT
>JAZSAH010000024.1:0-13933 GCA_045601745.1 Acutalibacteraceae bacterium | reverse complement strand
TTCACCTTCGGATGTCACTTTGACCGCCATGTTTGAGAGATGTCTGTCATCCTGCCTTGTTATGAAATCAAGCAGAATCATTCGGATAAAATCATCCTTATATTGAGGTCTGACAGCAAGCAGGTTTTCATATTCGTTATCAGAACGAGCACCGTCAAAAAGTCTGCGGAAGTGTACGATATATTCATTTGAGAAATCATAAAGAAATTCCGAAAAAATTGTGTTTTTATCGTGGAGATAAACGGGACAGCAAGTCACACCGAGCTTCTCTGCGAGTTTATAAACAGCGATTTCAGATTCAACATCGGTCACAAGAGGACTGATTCGCTGCTTATAAATGCCGTATTTACCGTCCATAACTCCGTAGCGTTTGATGTTGTAGCCTTCAGGAGTGTCGACGCTGTCGCCGACAAGGTCGATTTTCTGCAGAAAGACAGATTCAAAAACCTCTGTCATTATTTCATCGATAGTTTCATCCTTGTTGTGAGCAATCCAGAGCAAATCCTTGGGATGAATGCCTCGTGTAACCTTGGCAATCCTCAAAACATCGTATGCAGAAAGTCCGCATCTGAACAAGATTTTCTCAATATCACGTCTGTCACGGCTTACAACTCTTTCGGAAAGAAATCCGACAAACTGTTCGTGAGTCCAATCACTCTGACCGTGAGTATAAAGCTTCACAACCTCATTATATTCGGGACTGATGAAATGAACATTGTAAGCGGAGTCGATAAGACCGATAGTATCGTTACCCCATTTAAGATAAAACTCTAACTGACCGACGGGATTTTTCATTCTTCCGTCAATCGGTTTTTTTGCATCAACAGGGATTCTGTAGGTCTTGCCTACAAGCACCGCACCTTCAATTTTGCCTTCTTTGCAAAGGGTGCGCACTCGTCTGTCGCTGATATTCCATTTTTCTGCAGCTTTGGCAGTAGTCATAAAATCCATATCATCGCCTCCAAACGTAGTATAACATATTATCGGAACAATATCAATAGTATTATTCCGATATCCCTTTCATCACTCCGAAATTCTGATTTTTGCAACCGTTATTTTGTAGGTTGATTCATAACACGGAGGATTGTTGACGTAGTAAAGAGTTGTTCCGTCCTCCGAGAAAAAGAGCGACGGACTGTAACCGCATTTCACAAAAGGTTCGCCGGTCTGATACGGAATGGGGTTGTCAATCGGCGCAAAGGTTTTGCCGTAATCAAAGCTGATGAACATATCCGCACCCGTGTCGCTTTCGCCTCTGATGGCGTGTCGACCCGTAACAATAAGTGTTCCGCATTCGCCGCCGACGGGTGTCCACGCAACGCAAGGAGATGATCCGAAAGTTTTGCCGCCTGCAGAAACTATCTTGCCGTAATCCGAAACGTCGCCCCAATTATCAAGAGAAGTCGTTCTCTTGCAATAAATCGGATTCATAAAAATACCGACCATCTCGTAAACCATTAAATATTCGCCGTTGCCCATTTTAGCAATTGAAACCATACCGGGTCTGAGTGAAGAATCGGAGCAGGCAACGCACTCAAACTTCTCGCTCCAGTTAACAAGGTCGGTTGTGTATTTATAAACAAGCTTCTGTGAATGCTCGGGGTCGGAATCATCCGAATAGAAACAGAAAAGTCTGCCCGTTTCTTCCTCGTAGATTAAATACGGCTCCCATACGCCCCATTCAATTCCGCCTGCGTGATCAACGTTGCAGAAAGCGTTGAATGATTTGCCTGCATCGTTGCTTGAATAAAGAGTTATCGTGCTGTCCGTAACGCCTTCGCCGTATATTGACGTTGCGGCAAGAATGATTGTTCCCTTTTCAAAATCGCCCATATCGGCAGGCAGTTCATAAAGGAACGGCATCCATTCGTTCCAATAACCTTCGTTCAGATTATCTTTTACCGTGCAGACATATTGCCATGTTTCTGCATCATCGTTGCTTTCATATATGGGATAAGTGTCGCCCCACTTCTCAAACGTTGCGAGCAACTTGCCGTTATCAGCTTCATTCTTCTGATAGCGGAGCTTTATGATTGAGGGATATTCAACCACGTTTGCGTTGTTATCCGCAGGAACATATATATCGCTCACAGACTCAACCTCAAACTCAATCGGCAAATGCTTATATTCAAAATTCAGACCGGCACCCGGAAACAGCGTTCCAAAAACCGTCAGCAACGAAAGCAAAAAACGAAAAAGAACCATTTTATCTCAATCCCATCGTTGAATTATAATAATCACATTATATCACAAACCTTTCTCGTTGCAACAGGTTGCATACGGAAAACACACAAGCTCCGCAGGAAAACTCTGCAGAGCTTGATATGTCATGACCCTCAAATGAAAGGAGGAAGGGATTTTTATATGAATGTGTCGTGTATAAATTTTGCGCCTAAACGAAAACCGGAAACAAAAGCATCGGTAAGACTTCTGGCGGTAAATTCAATATACTTGTCTGTGTATTTCAGAAATAAATCCTTTTCTTCGCCTGACAGTTTATCGGAGATTTGTTTTTCAAGTTCGGTGAGCTCGTTGAGTTTCTGTTTCAATTCCGCACCGAATTCGGGTGTGTAATTCTGCGTTTCGATGTTGTTGTAATAAAAATCCTCAATGAATCCAGCCATAAAAACCTCTTTCCGCCGCTTCGTTTTCTGTATACCTATTTTATCAGATATCAACCCTCCACGTCACGTTCAAAAACGTACGAATTATTACGCTATTCTGAAAACATGGCCGGCTATAGCGCACAAAATTACTGTTACGCATATAAAAGAGCCCATCCGAAGATGAGCTCTTTGTTGTTTTAGAATACACTCTTAAAGATTGCCTGCACAACAGTTCTGTTCATGCCAAAGAGGTTCTTGAAGAACGAGATGATCTTCTGGAAGAAGCCTCCCTTTACTGTTACTCTTTCGGAATCTTTAATTTCGTTTCCGCTTGCGTTCTTAAGAACATTACCATTTGAATCTACAAGCTTTACTTCAACGGTCTTTGTTTCGCTTTCAAAGCTGACATTGAAGGTTTCGCCTTCGCCTTTCTTTTCACCGTCAATGTACCAGTAAATCTTTGCATCAGCAGGCATATTGGTTGTTATTGCGGTAAGACAAAGTGTTTCACCATATTTGATTGTGTTTGAACCGTTATTGTTCTTAATCTTGACGATTGCCTTCATCCTTGCTTCCGCAGCAATATGTTCGGTAATTGCATCTTCGCCAAGAATTTCATTTCCACAACCAGGACAGATATATGATTTTTCAAACACTGCGGTTACGGATATATTTTCAGCAGGCATTGTTTCGGGAATTACTCCATCCCACTTTATAAACTTATAACCGCTCTTTGACGGTGCAGCAGGTTCTGAAACCATTGAACCGTAAAAATATGCAGTAGGAGTAGAAACACCATCAACAACAGTTGTGAATGTGTAAGTGTTTCTGTCAAGATAAATTTTGAGAACAAGAGAGTCGTCCGCAACGATTGTTCCATCGAGTATACTCTTTTCTGAATTAAGCGAGAATCCTGTGGGAACTGAATAATCAGTTGTTACCGTTTCTCCTGTTGTTCCGGCGAATATCTGTAATGACTTTTCGTATTCACCAACAGTGTTCATTGTGTAAGTTTCAACCGTGTATGTTGTTTCTACTGACGGAATCCATTCTGCGATAAATACTTTGCCGTTAATATCATCCATTATACCGATTTCAGGAGTCCAACTTGAAAATACATATCCATATTTTGAAGGTGTTTCGGGAGCAACAATTGTATCACCGTATGCTGTTGCAATCACCTTCTTAGTTGAACCGTCATTCCATACGCCACCGCTTGCATCGAAAACAGCATTGTAAATATTAGCTGACCATGTTGCGGTAAATGTTAAATTCTCGGCAGGCATTAAATCGGGAACTTGAGGAGTCCATCCAGTAAATGTATAACCTGTTTTACCTAATACTTCAGGCTTGATGATGGGAGTTCCTTCTTCCGCTAATACTCTGAATTCTTTATCATTAACAATCCATGTTATCTCAAACTCATCAATAATATTTGACGGATTAATAACAACAGTTTCATCGCCTTTACCAAAATCACCTATAAGTAAAACGGTACTGTTATCACCGTTTACTTTTGTTCTGAAACCGGTTTCAATCACACCGTTTTCATCAGCTTCAAGTTGGTTTATAAAGCAAAGATTTTCTGTTGTGAGATTAAAATCATCAGTATAGTCCATAATATTTAGCAAAATATACTGATTACCGGCAATGCACTTGTCATAGATTAAACTTACATTCTTGATGCTGTCGGTAGAGATGATTTCCGCTTCTGATTCGCTTGAAAAAGAAACTATTGGTTCAACACTGCACACACGAATCCTTTTTTCACTGACTACCGAAACATCCTCGTTATAACCGAAGACAATATTAGCATTTATGAGATCCTGATTGCCTTTAGGCTCCATGTTCCCGCTGTCAACAAGTGATTCCCATTGTGATTGAGTACCACCAAAATATAGTGTGCCAATTTCTATACCATTTGCAGAATTCCGAAAAGCACTTTCACCTATATATTCTATTGTTTCCGGAATATATATTTTGTCTATTTGAGATTTCTTACCTGCTCCGCCTTGAAAACTGAATGCCTGTTTACCAATATGTGTTACTCCTTGAGGAATAGCTATAACATTGAGGTTTGCGGATTCAAATGCATATTCTCCTATTTCGGTTATTCCCACATTCATAGTGACCGAAGAAAGACTTTTACACGACCGAAACATTCTATCGGGTATTTTTGTTATACCTTTTCCTAAATATGCGGTTTCAAGCGATGAACAGAGTTCAAATGCCTGATCACCTATAACCTTTACACTGTCAGGAATAGTTATTTCTTCTAAATCGGTAAAGTAAAATGCGTTTGTTCCTATTGACTCTAATCCGTCGTTTAGTGTTATATTAACAAGGTTCGCACCTTTAAAAGCTGTATCTTTTATGGTTCTAACTGAGTTGGGTAAAACAATTGGTTTTAAATCAACATCAGTCATATCAGTGTTTGTTCCGTGCGAAAGCGAAAAAGCACCAACTCCTATTGTAGTCAAATTCAAACAATCTTCAAGATTAACATTCTGTAATTTGTAACAGCCTGAAATTGCGTAGTCACCAATTGTTTCTATATCTTTACCAAGCACAATCGTTTTGAGAAATTGATGTGAAGCAAAATTACAATTACCAATATGCGTTATGCCGTCTTTAATGACAACTTTTTTTATATATGGTATATGTTGGTGCCAAGGAACAGATCCGGATTGGCTATAATTTTTCATTGCTCCGGTTCCGTCAACAGTCAGAGTGTAGGTAGCAGAATCATATGACCAAGTACAATTTTCTTCAAATGTTCCGGTGAAGACCTCTGTTGGCTTTACATATCCGGTTTGATCAAACTTATAATTAAAGACAATATTTGCGTTTATAAGAACCTGATTGCCATCCGGTTCTATGTAATAATCTTTTACCAATGAATCCCAACGAGACTGGGAACCACCAAAATATACAGTGCCAATTTCTGTACCTCTACCCGAATTCCAAAAAGCACTTTCACCTATATATTCTATTGTTTCCGGAATATATATTTTGTCTATTTGAGTTTTCTTGCCCGCTCCGCCTTGAAAACTGAATGCCTGTTTACCGATATGTGTTACTCCTTGAGGGATATCTATAACATTGAGGTTTGCATCTTTAAATGCATATTCTCCTATTTCGGTTAATCCTACATTCATTGTAACCGAAGAAAGTTTACTGCAAGACTCAAACATTTGCTTTGGTATTTTAGTTAGTCCTTTTCCTAAATATGCAGTTTCAAGTTCTCTGCAAGATTGGAACGCATAATCTCCTACGATTTTGACCGAATCCGGAATATGTATACTTCTTAAAAGATAACAGCCACTAAAAGAAAAAGTTCCGATACGATTTACACTGTCTGCTATGTAAACATTCAATAGATTACCGAAACTTTTAAAAGCATAGTCTCCTATACTTTTTACTCCATTTTCGATAACTACTTCGTTAATATGATGACCAAAACTATTCCACGGTGGAGTTTTTTTGATGTTGAAATCTATCATCTCTCCGTTCCCCGAAATCGTGAGAACCCCTCTAAATATATCAAACTCCCAATAAACATTATCGCCACAAGTTCCGGAAGTTTCTATATCATCTAACGCTTCGTCCTGTTTAATCGTAACTTCAACTTCATCTCGTATGACTTCAAATTTTGTTTGCCCATAATTATTATTTTCAGACATTGCTTTTACGATAAATGTCCCGGGCTTAAAATAGCAAAAAGCAGTGCCGTAACGATCAGTATTTATAACATTTTTCAATTCTTCGTAGTTATTATCTCCGTCAGTATCACAAATACCGTCGATACAATAGACCTTTGCATTGGAAACGGATTCACCATCCAAAGAAACCACATTGATTTTGGCTCTAAATAGGATATTAGGACATATTCCCTTGTTGGGTCCGTTTTTTATTCCGTCTTTGTAAGATGTATAATACTCATCCAAAAGAATATCATCTTTTTTCCATTCTAATGGCGGCACTGATAATGGATTAAAATCAGGATGAATTACAAAATTTAAGCTAAGGCTTAATGTCATAAAATCAAAATCCGCCCGACTATAACACCGGTCACAATGATGAAGCTTTTTTCCGGCATTCATACAAGAACTATCAGCTGAAACAACACATTTCGTGCCAAACTCACCTGTTAGTGATAAACTTAGAATATTTGTAAGATCAAATGACACTCCAATTTCAGTACCGGTTTTTATTTCGACATTTGCTTCAACGTCGTACTCTTTTTTTAACTCATCAATTTTTTTGATCCCGTTTTTATTGTTTGCCGAAACAATAAAACATCCGTAATTTAATGCATTAAACTCTAATCCTGAAGAGATTTCAAGAATGGGAGCTATATGACAATTTAACGTTATGCAACCTACCGTGACATTAAAGTTTACCGTTAATAGTTCTCTTAACAGACCATCCAAATTTACCGATCCCTCTAAGCGAGTATCAATGAGTTTTACTGTATAATGCGTGTCAAGATTAAAATCAAAATATTCCTCACCCATATGCTTCGGATCATAATACAATTTTAAATTCACTACAAATTCATATTCAAGCGTTCCAGAGAGGGAGAATCCGCTGTCGCAAACTACACTATCATCTATTAATATCTCTTCTTCAAGTTTTTCTAACGGATTATCTGAAGCAGCAATCTTTAAAAAGGTTATTACCACTCCGTCTGAACTTATATCAAACTCATAAGTTCCGATCCACTTTTCTTCTTCGTTAAGGCTCATAGTCTGAACAGTATCATCAACAGGAACCAACGCACGGCCTAATTCAATATCATCGTTTATGCTATCGTATTCTCCTTGTGAATCTATTCGGATGAAGGAAAAAACATCAGACAAGGTAACATCAGAATCCTGAATAACAGTTACTGTTGAACCTGATGAAGAAACAGATTTGACTTTTATTAAAATGAATTCATTCGATTTTTTGCCGTATTTAAGATAATATACATCACCCTTTTCAAGACTCTTAACTTCATCAACGGCATCAAAAAAGGTATATTTCAATTCTTTATCGTCATATTTAAAGGTCATGTTTCCAAGCGTATTGGTAACAACCGCATTGTCCACAAGTACAGCAAAATCTGCCTGATTTTTCTCGTTATCAAAAATAATAACCTGATCATTATCAAAATCTTCAGGCGTGCAATTTAAAAAATCTTCATATTTTTTTGTGTATTCAAGGCTCTCAAATGATTTACATAGAGGAGCATAATCAGAATCCACAAGAAATGCCTTTACAACGTAGTATTCAGGCATTTCATCAATGTTAATTCCAACTAAAATTTCTTCATGCTCAACAGGAACTTTCGAAAGTCCTGAAGCATACATTTGCATAGTGTCCTCATTGTATATTGCAACAATAGCACTGCATGCTTTAATATTCTTTACATTAATAATAGCAGTGTTTTCATCCATTGCTAAAGAAACAATCGAAAAATCTTCACTATCTGTGCCTTCTGATAAATTAGACACAATCAAGTCAAGAGCCGTACCATTAGATAAAGAAACATCAGATGTATTCTGAGATGAGTTTTCTGAAATATCCGTTGCGGATACAATCGGCAAACCTACAAAGGTTATGGTTATAACCATTATTATGGAAAGGATCCTGTTGAAAAGCTTTTTCATTTTTTGTATCTCCTTTATTATTAAATACAAGATGAATTCACTGCAGTCAAACCTTACAATAAACAAAAAGTGCGCAGCCGAAACCACGCACCGAAAAACGTAGCCTCGTCCATTGCTGCGACACAATTCAACCTTCGATTCGGGTATGATAAACAAAGCATACGCTTTTACCAAGCATATACCGAATCGAAAAAATTATTCGAATGTGTCGCAAACATAGTATATCACTATAATTTATATATTTCAATAAAAAAATAAAACTTTATATGTAGGAATTGTCCCCAAAGAACGGTGCACAGGACCGTTTCGGAGGGGATTTTATTTTTGAATTTTTGCTTGATTTTTTAAATTATATAATGTAATAAATTTTTTCAAATATATTGTTATTTCCAATCTTACATACTTTGTATGATACCGACGAGGCAACAGGAGTTTTATCTGAGAAATCGTCAAGGGAGATTTCTTGGATGATAAGTAATAACCTTGCCTTTTTATCGAATTGTATCATCTACAAACTGAATGTAAGAGGAGGAATATTTATTGAGTTGAAGACCTTGTTGCGAAGGACGGTGGTTTATATTATAACACCGCCCTGAGCGACCGCTCAAACCTGTAAAAGCGAGCAGCATACCAATACGTCCTTATAATTCACCACGCAGTGCTGTATTATGTTTATCAAAAAATTCAGCGTAACAACGGAGCCCTTGACCCGTTGAGATGTAATAGCTGTTGTCCTTATGTTTTTTCTAAAATGTCGACCTCCTATTGACTGTTTAAGATTAAACGTAACGATTCGGAAGCAGATATTCAATCTCCAACATTAAATCGTCTTTTATATCATTTTGGATATCTGCAGAAGAATCAACAGCTTTATCCCTGTCTTGTTTCAGCGGGCAAGACAGGGAAGTTTTCGTAACTTGTACTAAACGAAAAAATGTCGTAGTACGATTTGTAAAAATTTAAATTCAAATATCAGGAGGAATAACACAATGTTAACCAAAGCAATCACTGTTTCAAGCAAAGGCGAAAAAGCCACATTTTCAATCAAGTTATCCGGCAAAGGTCATAATTCGTTGGACTTTTTCTGCGATACTTGTCATTCCGGTAAGCCCATAGCTTCCATCCTTGATTCTGAAAACTATTTTCTCTTTTTTAAGCGAACCGAAGACGGTTTTGAACTGAAGAAGAAAGAATATCCGCCGGAAGAAAAATGGACCTATGACGGTGGGAGATACATCATCGAACCCGGATCGTTCGATGATCAATCGGAAATTCGGATGCCTAACAACAAAATCTTCATATTTAGAAACGACTATTATCAGGATATCAAATCTGACGGTGTTACGGTCGGATTTTATGACGGAAAATCAACCCGACTTTTCATTCGTTGCTATATTAATGATGGTATGTTAATGATAGAGTTTGCGTAAGGAGGAATTGAAAATGTCACAGAATATGTTTTTGATGAACGCAAAAGCTGCTTATTTTGCACACGCTTTACAATCTGAAAATAAATTAACGTTCTTCCGGATTAAAGGCGGCGTAAAGTCTATAGCAGCTTCAATTGTTGACACTGAACAATCAGGACTTTTGTTTTGTGAGACTGACGGTCAAAGCAAAATCGTTGCAAGGCTCATCAAAGATCCTAAAACTAAATTCAAAGGAAGTTTATCAAACGATGACACGCACATCGATGTCTTCGGCGTATCCGACAACAGAATGCTGATTCTGCAAAACCCCGAATATGGGGAAAGTATTATTACGGATGCTCTTCTGCTCTTTATTGATCAATCGTGCGAAATCAAGATTTTGGCTCACGTGTATATTGACTATGACGGCAAACTTATTTTTGATTTTGATTATGCTGAGGAGAAATAGATATCAATAAGATTTTATCAATTCTTATTTCACTCATTATAACGCTGGTATCCGTTGTTTCGGAAAAGAAAGAGGCTGTCCTAATGCCTTTCGGCGAATCCACAACAGCAGAAAGCGTTTATTATGTCACAGAACGCTCTGTGAGCTCTTCCGGCATTGTTCACGGCAAAGATGCCGTCGAACTCTTCGAGCTCTGTAATCGGGCGAGAGAGGACGCGGGGTTGGACAAACTTGTATACAGCAGTGAAATCTCGCAGCTTGCTTATATACGGGCCTGTGAGCAACTTACTGCCCAAGGTCACCTGAGACCCGATTCTTCAAGATTCTATACTGTCTTTGAAGAAAACGGTATGGTTTATGATGCTTACGGCGAGAATATCGTCATCATACGTTCTAAAAAGACCTTTTCTTCGTCATATGCGTTAAGTCTCTGGTTATCCTCAGAAACTCACAAAAAAATTCTTTTGGGCAAGTGGACTTATTCAGGAATATGCGTTTTAGAATCCGACGAAGGATATTTTTATACAGTCCAATTATTTGCAAGGTAGAAAAAAACCGTTTGTAGGCATTCCGCTGATGCTTGCAACGGGTATTATAGGTGATTTATTTAATTAATTACCATCTTTATGCTCATACAAACATAATGGTGCTACGCAAGGTATTTGCGGGGCATTTTTTGAAATTTCCTATTGTCAAACACACCAAAATATCAACTTATAGTTCATATAAATTTGTTTGTTATATACAAAATCGTACCTATTTTATGACAAAATATGTCAGAATTTACAAAAAATCTTATTTGGAAACCAACTCTGAAACAAAAAAATGACATTCTTTCTAAAAATGCTGCAAAAAAATTTGCAAAAACACAAAAGGAGACATGTCATGAACAAAGAGTTTATCAAAGAGTTGAAACAGCCTTTTCCGAAAGAAGTTTTTGTCGACACAATCAAAGCTTGCCACCCGGCGGAAGAAATACTTCCTGTCAAAGGAACATGGATTTGGGATAACAAACGCAAATACCATTACTTAGGTGATATACCTTTTCTCGATGCGACCGCAAAGTTCATTTACAAGAAGCTGAAGGACAAGCCCTACGATAATGTGTTTATCGAGTTTTCGGTTCCGAAGGTCCTTTATTATGGCGATAACATAACCGGTTTTCTGTATAAGGACAGCAATATTCTGAACTATGAAGCCAAGGATATTTTAACCTGCTACAACATCAACGTTGACCTTGCGGCGAACCCGATTTATTTTGATGTTTTTGATGTAAGGAGAATCGACCACAGCTTTTCATTTCGCATCAACGGTATAGAAGAACAGGAAGAATTCTGCCGACTGTTCCAGAATATGTACTTTAAAAATTTGAAGCCCGGTCGTTCAGGCAGCAAGACCTATGATTATGACATTGACGGTTACTGCTTTACTTCGAAGAAATTAGATATCGTTCTTTATGATAAAGCGAAAGAAGACCAAAATAAAATAAAAAACACGCTGAGGCTTGAAATGAGATGCAAGGAGCCGTTCAGTGCTTATGACGGCAAGGTATTCGGCAGTGTTGAAAAGATGTTCAAGAAAGCCAACAACCGTTTCGCTTATCTTCTTACCTCTCGGAATCTGATTTATGATTTCGTTCCAGAGAATGAATATGAAAAGCTAATAACCGATTGCTACAACGCCAAGAAGGCTGAATACAGCGCAAACCCCAAAGGCGAGAAGCCTTCATATCTGAAGTTTAAGCTTGACCACCTTCTTGCAAATATGATGCAGATAAACGAAGAAGGCTGTCACTCGTTTCATTCACAGAAGGGTAACCGTGTTATTTACAATGCTT
The DNA here is from genome assembly GCA_045601745.1 of Acutalibacteraceae bacterium. Classification (GTDB taxonomy): domain Bacteria; phylum Bacillota; class Clostridia; order Oscillospirales; family Acutalibacteraceae; genus CAG-177. The sequence goes on along the minus strand of JAZSAH010000024.1, from coordinate 1,958 downwards.
GCCTTAATCTTGCACAGGATGCAGAGATAAGCATTCTCTACACAAAGCTTAATTACAGAATAAGCTTCATAGATAATGTTTGTTACCGTTCAGATTCCGAATATATCGAAGAAGAAACAGTTGCTGCAACTACTGAAGCCGCTGAAATCATTGAACCTTCAGAGCCTGTTGTACTCGTTAAACGTGATGAACCGATTAAGAAGCTTGATGCTTCGTTTGTTAAGTACAATCCATATTCCGGTTTCACAAACAGAGCAACAGAGATTATCAACTGCAGATGTTCCGATTATAACGGTAAGAAGAAGGCAAGACCAACATGTCCCGATTATCGTTTCTCTACAGTTAAGAGTGTTATTGTAAGACCTCCTCTCTACCATAGAAGGATTTAGTTTTTTACAAAAAGGCGAGTAAAACTGTACTATAGGCAACCGACACAATTTTTTATAAATATTTTTGTATAACGAAAGGATATCAATTATGAATAAAATTCCAAGAATGAGAACAATTTCAGCGGCTATCAGGGAAATAAAAGAATTAGACCCAAACAGCTGCTTCACGGAGCACGCTCTTCGCAAAGCGATTTTGACAAAGCACATTCCAACTGTTATGGCAGGAAAGAAATATCTCGTTGATATGGATGTTGTTTATGCATATCTCGAAAACAACTTTCTGGCGGCATAAAACAAAACATACCACATAAAAACTCTTGAATACGAAAGGAAAATAAATATATGAACAAGTCTAATGTTAATCTTCCCGATTTTAAAATTCCCAATGTTGATGTTCGCGGCGATGCTTACCGTATCAGAGTTTCCGACGGCTACGATTCAAATGACAAACAGAAAATGAGATACAAGACATGGCACCCCGAACCCGGAATGACCGAAAAGCAAATTAAAAATGAGCTTCTTCGACAGCGTGTTCTTTTTATGGAACAGGTCAAGAAGGGTATGGTTGTCAACAGAAAAATACGCTTTGAAGAGGCGTTCGATGAATGGATTGCTTTTGCAGAAGAAATGAATATTATTACTCATGCCTCTGCTAAAAGATATAAAACCTGCAGACCGCGTCTTGTTGAAGAGTTAGGGCATTACTATTTGTCTGACCTCAGAAAAAAGGATATACAGGCATTTATCAAGAAGATAGGCACCGGCGACAAGAAGAATAAGGGTGCTTCTGAGAAATCTCAAAAAAACTATAAAACAGTTATATCCAACATTTATAAGTATACCATTGACAATGAATATGTTTTTGATAATCCCTGCAAAGATATTAAAATTGTCAAAAAAGAGACCAAACCCAGACAGATATACTCGGTAGAAGAAGTTCAGACAATCCTCAATCTGATGGCAGACGAGCCCCTGAAATATTTTTTATTTCACATTTTGGCTTTTTTCTGTGGGTTCAGACGTGGAGAATTGCTCGGCATTGAATGGGGTGACATTTCGTTTGAAGAAAGAAAAATAAAAATCAGAAGAGCTTCTCTTTACGCAAACGATATCGGTACATATACATCTACCCCCAAGACGGTCGGTTCAAGAAGAACGGTTGTTGTTTCGGGCGACGTTATTGATTTGCTGAAACGGTACAAAGCCGAACAGGATGAATACAAGAAGATGCTCGGCGATGCATGGATTGAGAATGACCGCCTTTTCACACAGTGGAACGGAGCGCCTATGGGCACAAGCACACCCCTCAATTGGTACAGAGAGTTCTGTAAAAGAAACGGTATCCGATATCTTTGCACTCACTGTTGCAGACATTTCAACATCTCTCTGATGATAAAAAATCATGTCGACGTTGTTTCAGTTTCGGCAGCGGCAGGTCATAAGGATATTACAACAACTCTTAATATCTATGCCGAAGAATTTGAAGAGGCAAACGCAGCAAGCGTAGAAACAGTTTCAAGCTGCATTTCAATTCCTTCCGTAACCAAAACAACAGAGGAATAATGAGAA
>JAZSAH010000023.1:0-2824 GCA_045601745.1 Acutalibacteraceae bacterium | reverse complement strand
GCACGGTTTCGGTGAAATTAACTTTCATAAAAACTCATGTTCCTTTCTATATTAATGAAATAATTATACCCAAATTTAACGGCAAATCAGAATCCGATGCGTGCTGCGATATAATCTTCGAGAGCATCGATTGAGATTCTTTCCTGCTGCATTGTGTCACGGTCACGGACTGTTACGCAGTTATCTTCGAGTGAATCAAAGTCGAAGGTGATGCAGATGGGAGTGCCGATTTCGTCTTCACGGCGGTATCTCTTGCCGATTGAGCCTGTTTCGTCGAAGTCAACCATGAATTTCTTCTGGAGCTTTTCGTAAACCTTGAGAGCATCGGGTGAAAGCTTCTTTGAAAGAGGAAGAACGGCTGCCTTGAAGGGAGCGATTGCGGGGCTTAAGTGAAGAACAACTCTTGTGTCGTTCTTTTCCGCATCGATAACTTCTTCGTCATAAGCTTCAACGAGAAGAGCAAGAACGGTTCTGTCAAGACCGTAGGTTGATTCGATGATGAAGGGAATATATTTTTCGTTGGTTTCGGGGTCAAGATAATCCATCTTTGTGCCGCTGTATTCCTGATGTCTTGTGAGGTCGAAGTTGGTTCTGTTGTGGGTGCCGTTGATTTCGCCCCAGCCGAAGGGGAAAAGGAATTCAATGTCGCAGGCAGCCTTTGCATAGTGGGCAAGCTTTTCGTGGTCGTGGAAACGGAGATGCTCGGGATTGATGCCGAGATCCTGATAATACTTCATGCCGTATTCCTTGAAGTAATCATAAAGCTCGCTGTCTGTTCCCTCTTTGCAGAAGGTCTGGAACTCCATCTGCTCGAATTCGATTGTTCTGAAGGTGAAGTTACCGGGAGTGATTTCGTTTCTGAAAGCCTTGCCTATCTGACCGATGCTGAAGGGAAGCTTTGCTCTCATTGTTCTCTGAACGTTGAGATAGTTGACATATTCGCCCTGAGCATTTTCGGGACGGAGATAGATAACGCTCTTGCTGTCGTTGGTAACGCCTCTGAAGGTCTGGAACATCAGGTTGAATTCTCTGATGTCGGTGAAGTTATGCTTGCCGCAGTGGGGGCAGGGAATTGAGTTTGCCTTGATGTATTCAAACATTTCTTCCTTTGTCATGCCGTCTGCATGAGCATCGGGATTGAAGTCATCAATGAGGTTGTCTGCTCTGTGACGCATTTTGCATTCCTTGCAGTCGAGAAGGGGGTCGGAGAAGCTGCCGACATGGCCGCTTGCTTCCCATACTCTGGGATGCATGAGGATATCCGCATCAACCTCGTAGCTGTTCTTTCTTTCCTGAATGAAACGCTTGCGCCATGTGTCCTTGACATTGTTCTTCATTCTTGCGCCGAGGGGGCCGTAGTCCCATGTGTTTGCAAGACCGCCGTAGATTTCGCTGCCTGCAAAAATGAAGCCTCTGCCCTTACAAAGAGCAACGATTTTTTCCATGGTTTTTTCGGTATTTTTCATCATATCCAAAACTCCCGCATTATAATATTTTTACTCTATTATGATAACCAAATTGTATTTTAAAGTCAATGCTTATAAAAACAAAAAAGACCGTTTTTTGCGGTCTTTTTTGGTAAAATGTGCTATTACTTTTTCTTTCTTCTCTTTATAATAACAATTGATATTATTGCAATTGAAATTATTGCAACTCCGAGGGCAATATAAAGGAATGCGGGATTGGGTTCGGCAACAAAAATTGCAGTCGGACCGTCTGCGCCTCCGATGATGGCGATTGAGCTGTCGTTCATTCCGATTCTCCTTTCAGTTTTCTGACTTTATTCTGTAAATTTTCGCTCAGATCACCGAGCATTATTTTTGATGAACCTTTGACGGTATATTCTTTTTCCTTTGTGACGATATACACCTTCGGGTGTGAATTTTTTGAATGAAAACCCGATTCGTTGATGCCGATGATATCTTCAATATTAATATCAATTGTTTCGGTGTCAAAGGTGCCTTGGGGGATTGTACCGTAAACTTTTTCGTCGTTGACCGTCAGCTTGCATTTGCTCTCCTGAACAGCCGAAGCGATGCCGTTGAATATCGAAAATGCAGAGATGAGAAGGGCGATAATCATTGTGGCTTCGTTGTTCATCGCAGAGAGCGTGAATGAAAAAATAACGATGGCAAGAATAAACAGTCCTCCGCCGATTCTGACGAGTGACGGCAGAATGAGATAATCGCTGAAGTTATATTCTTCGGATTTGCTTTCGTCAATATTCCTGACGGCTTCTTCCGCTTTTTCAAGAATTTCAAGGTTGATTTCTTCTTCGTTTTCAGGCTGAGAAGGGGGAGTGTAAGGCTTGGTTTCCGTGCTTATGTACGCACCGCATTCGGGGCAGATTTCTTCGCTTTTTTTAACCTTTGCACCGCAGTTAAGACATTTCATCTTCATCCCTCCTGTTCTGATTTTATCATAAAGAATATTGAATTGTCAACAAATCACATTTTTCTTGATATTTTTCTCCGATGTGGTATACTTTAAAATGGAAATAAGTTGTTCGGAGGTTAATTATGGTTGATTACAAAATCACAAATCCCTATGCTGACATTAACGATTTAATCAAAAACAGCGATAATCATTATAAAACAAACCTTCATACCCACTCGACCTACAGCGATGCCAATTTTACCATGACCGAGATGATTGAGGGCTTTTACGATAACGATTTCGATATTCTTGCTTTTGCGGAACACGGCATTTTCGGCAAGGAATGGGATAAAGAACCCACCAAAATCCCTCTTTTCACCTTCCAGTATCTCTGGCACGGAAAGAAGGTTCATCCCACAACCGAGCAGTACAAGGCTTTTCTTAACGG
>JAZSAH010000022.1:0-4207 GCA_045601745.1 Acutalibacteraceae bacterium | reverse complement strand
TGAACAACTCTTGCGCCCTTGGGCATGAGAACGGGAAGTCCCTGTCCGATTGATTCAACCGTTGTGAAGTATCCGAGTTCTCTGCCGATTTTGTTGTGGTCACGCTTCTTGGCTTCTTCGATTGCTTCAAGATGAGCTTCGGGGTCTTCTTTCTTTGTGAAGGCTGTGCCGTAAACTCTCTGGAGCATCTTGTTGTTTGAGTCGCCTCTCCAGTATGCGCCCGTGCAGGATGTGAGCTTGAAAGCCTTGATTCTGCTTGTGTCGGGGATATGGGGACCTGCGCAGAGTTCGTCAAATTCGCCCTGCTTATAGAACGAAATCTTTTCGCCCTTGCCTGCGTGTTCCTGAATAAGCTCAACCTTGAAGGTTTCGCCCTTTTCTTCCATGAGCTTTATTGCTTCGTCGGCGTCAAGCTCATGCTGTTCAAGAACAAGACCTTCCTTGACGATTTTCTTCATCTCTGCTTCAATTTTTTCGAGAACTTCGGGTGTGAAGGGAACATCAACATCGAAATCATAATAAAAACCGTTGTCGATAGCAGGACCGATTGCAAGCTTTGCATCGGGATAAAGTCTTTTTACAGCCTGAGCAAGAACATGGGATACAGTATGACGAAGTGCCCACTTTCCGTCTGAATCATCAAATGTGAGAATTTCAAGCTCGCAGTCATTTTCAACGGGAGTTCTGAGGTCTTTTACCTCACCGTTGATTTTACAAACGCAGGCAGCCTTATAAAGACCCATGCCGAGACTTTTTGCGATTTCCATAGCGGTTGTGCCGTTTTCAAATTCCTTTACGACTCCGCCTTTGAGGGTTACATTTACCATATTTATCATATCCTTTCTTGATTTACAAATAAAAAAGCTCCATCCTGCATAAAAACAGGATGAAGCATAAAACTCCACGGTTCCACCCGTCATTCCGACATAAAAATCGGCTCTCGGAAGCCTTAACGCAGCTTATACGGCACGCCTTGATTACGGCGGCACTCGGCAGGCGGTAACTGAATGCGAATCTTTTGTCGCCCTCACAGCCAAGAGGCGATTCTCTGAAAAAGACCCGTTGCAAACAGCCTTCTGCTTCAACGATTTTTCGATGTTATCATTATATTATCACTCACAACCTTCAAAGTCAATAGAAATTATGAGGAAATATTCATAAAAAACTTGACAATATCCTTATAAAAGTATACTATTAATACAATGGTGTTATTTTGTGCCAAGATGAGTGTTTTTACATTCTGTAACACCATTGGTTGATTTTTAATTAATTTTCTATATCGACAAAAATCAAGAAAATCTGAAAAGGAGGACCCTGCGCAATTGGATAATTGGATCATTGTTCTTATTGCCGCCGTTGTTGCACTCGCTGTCGGCATTGCCGTCGGCTTTGTACTGGGCGGTTTACATAGGAAAAAGGTTGCGGAAGCAGCTATCGGTTCGGCAGAGCAGGAAGCGAACAAAATCGTAAGCGATGCCATCGCAGCTGCAGAAGCAAAGAAAAAGGAAGCCATCCTTGAAGCCAAGGATGAAATCCACAAGCAGAGAACAGAAACAGAAAAAGAATTGCGTGAAAGACGCAATGAGGTTCAGCGCATGGAGCGCAGAATCAACCAGAAGGAAGAATCCCTTGATAAGAAGAGCGAAAACCTCGAAAAGAAGGATGAGCTCCTCAATGAAAAAATCAAGGCGGCAGACCTTAAACTCGAAGAAATCGAAAGCATCAAGAAAAGCGAATTCGAAATGCTTGAAAGAATTTCGGGCTTCACAAAAGAGCAGGCAAAGGAATATATCCTCAATGCTCTCACAAACGAACTTGACCACGAAAAGGCAGTCAGAATTCAGGAAACAGAACAGAAAGCAAAAGACGAAGCTGACCAGATTGCAAAGGAAATTATTTCAACCGCAATCCAGAGATGCGCTGCCGACCATATCGCCGAAGCAGCTGTTTCGGTTGTTGCCCTGCCCAATGACGAAATGAAGGGCAGAATCATCGGCAGAGAAGGCAGAAATGTCAGAACTCTTGAAATGATAACGGGCGTTGACCTCATTATTGACGACACTCCCGAAGCAATAACGGTTTCCAGCTTTGACCCCGTTCGCAGAGAAATCGCACGCCTCACTCTCGAAAAGCTCATTGCAGACGGAAGAATCCATCCTGCAAGAATCGAAGAGATGTATGAAAAGGCAAAGCGTGAGGTTGAAACAACCATCAAGCAGACAGGTGAACACGCACTTATCGATGCAGGCGTAAACGGCGTTCATCCCGAAATCGTCAAGCTCATCGGTAAGCTCAGATACCGCACAAGCTACGGTCAGAACGTTCTCAAGCATTCGCTTGAGGTTTCATACATTGCAGGTCTTATGGCATCGGAACTTGGCACCGACGTCAAGACAGCAAAGAGAGCCGGCTTGCTCCACGATATCGGTAAAGCACTTGACCACGAAATGGAAGGCTCACACGTTGACCTCGGCGCAGATTTTGCAAAGAAATTCAAAGAAAACGATAATATCATCCACGCAATCAGAGCTCACCACGGTGAGATTGAAGCAAAAACAATCACCGCTGTTCTTGTTCAGGCTGCCGATGCAATTTCAGCCGCAAGACCCGGTGCAAGACGCGAGGATGTTCAGAACTATATCAAGCGCCTTGAAAAGCTTGAAGAAATCGCTTGCTCATTCGAGGGCGTTGACCGTTCATTTGCCATTCAGGCAGGCCGTGAGGTCAGAATTATGGTTAAGCCCGAGGTTATCAATGACGACAAGATGGTTCTTCTTGCAAGAGATGTTGCAAAGAAAATCGAAGAAAGCATGGAATATCCCGGTCAGATTAAAGTTAACCTTATCAGAGAAAGCAGAACTATTGATTACGCAAAATAATCTCTGTACTTGTTTTGATTTACGAATGGGGCTGCAGCAATGCAGTCCCATGTTTTTTGGAGGAAAGAATGAATATTCTCGTTATCGGCGATGTTGTTTCGGCAAACGGCTGTGAGTTTCTCCGCAGCGTTCTGCCGTCATACAAAAAAATAAAAGGAATCGATTTCTGTATTGCCAACGGCGAGAATTCGGCAGTCGGCAACGGAATAACTCCGTTTTCGGCGCAGTATCTTTTTGACAGCGGAGTTGATTTCATAACAACGGGAAATCATGTTTACCGCCGCCGTGAGTTTTATGAAATGCTCGACGAAAGAGATGATATCATAAGACCCGCAAATTTTCATAAAAGAAATCCGGGCAAGGGATATTCCGTTGTGGATATGGGATTTGCCAAAATCGCAATAGTGAATTTAGCAGGCACGGTTTATATGGATAAATGCGATAACCCGTTCACCGCAATCGATGAAATCCTCCCGAAAATCAATGACTGCAGAATAAAGCTCGTTGATTTTCATGCAGAGGCAACCGCCGAAAAAAGAGCGATGGGATTCTATCTCGACGGCAAGGTATCCGCCGTTTTCGGCACTCATACCCATGTTATGACAAACGATGCGCAGATACTTCCAAAGGGCACGGCATATATAACCGATATCGGCATGACGGGTCCGAAGCAGTCTGTTTTAGGCGGAAACCCCGAAATCTCGATTGACTGGCTGCGCACGGGAATGCCTGCAAGATTTGACACAGCCGACGGAAACAGCATGATGAACGGCTGTATTTTTGAAATTGAAAACAAAACGGGCAAGGTAACAAATATCGAACCCGTTACCATAGAGTGATGTTATGCAAAAACTTTTAAGCTATATGCGCTCCGCTTGTCAGCAGTATGACATGATAAAAGAGGGCGACAGAATTGCCGTCGGAGTATCGGGCGGCAAGGATTCGGTTGCGCTTCTTGCGGCAATGGCAAATCTGCGCATATTCTATCCCGAAAAATTCGAGCTTGTTGCAATAACCCTTGACCCCCGTTTCGGCGGTGAGGATGCTGATTATTCGGCGATTGAGGAGCTTTGCAAAAAGTACGATATCGAATACATTATAAAAAGAACGCAGCTTGCCGAGGTTATTTTCGACATCAGAAAAGAGAGCAACCCCTGCAGTCTGTGTGCAAGAATGCGCAGAGGTGCTCTCCACGATGCGGCAAAAGCGGCAGGCTGCAATAAAATTGCACTCGGTCATCATCTCGATGACGTTGCCGAAACCTTCATAATGAATCTTTTCAACGGCGGCACGCTTGACTGCTTCATGCCCGTAACCTACCTTTCACG
>JAZSAH010000021.1:0-9515 GCA_045601745.1 Acutalibacteraceae bacterium | reverse complement strand
TTCGAGAGTTATTTCTTTGCTGAGTCTGATGATTTTTTCAATGCCGCTGTCTGATTCCTGCTTGGCAGGTGCTGCAACGGGCACGTCTGCTTTAGCTGCTTTTAAAGATTTGTTTTCTTCAGAAAGAACTTTGCAGATTTTTTTGAGTTTTTCGTTATTGGCTTCGATAGTTTTTGCATAATCAAAAACCTTTTTATATTGTGCTTTGAGAATGGTTATGTATTGCTCAACCTGATCACAATTAAAGCCGTCTGAGCTGCGTTCAAATAATTCTTTGGTGTCCATAATTACTCCTCCATTTTTTTCTTTCTATAATATATCACAGTCAAACACAAAATACAATAATATTTTGCAAAATATTACATAAATTATACTAAATTTTGTGGCAGAAAAAATTTTTGCCTGGCTATTGACATTTGAAATATTTGTGATAATATATAAGTGTGATATCACAGATAGCACACTTATCAAGGAGGTGCTTAAATGATTGTAATTGATAAACGGAGCAAAGTGCCCGTTTATGAACAAATCAAAAATCAGATTATTACGTTAATCAGGGTAGGGGTTTACCCACCGCATTCAAAGCTGCCGTCAATCAGGCAGATTTCGGCTGACACGGCAATCAACGTGAACACGGTTAAAAAGGCTTTTGCTGAGCTTGAATTCAGCGGTGCGATTTATTCCGTTCCGGGCACAGGCAGCTTTGTCAGTGAAAACGCTCACAATGATTCAGCACTTTGCGATAAAGCAATGAACGATTTAAAGCAGGCGCTGGAGGTTGTGTGTTCATTGGGCGTTTCGAAAGAGGAGATTACAGACCTTGTTAATTCTGTATTTTAGGAGTTGATATTATGATTGAAGTTAATACATTAACAAAAAAGTTCGGCGATTTTACCGCACTTGAAAACGTCAGCTTCAAGGTTGGCAAAACATCTGTTTACGGCCTTGTTGGTCATAACGGCTCAGGCAAAACTACTTTGCTTAAGGTTATCAGCGGTATTTATAAAGCCGACGGGGGCGAGGTAACAATAGACGGCAAAAATGTTTTTGATTCGGTGCACGAAAGGCAAAGAATGTTTTACGTTCCGGATGAAATATATTTTGAAGCAAACTCTACGATTTACAGTATGGCGAAGTTTTATAGCGGATATTATCCGGATTTCAGCTTCGATACGTTGGATAAGCTTTGTGAGGTGTTTGGCCTGGATAAAAACGCAAAGCTCAATTCTTTTTCAAAAGGTATGCAAAGACAGGCTGAAATGATACTCGGAATGTCAACAAATCCGTTGGTTCTTTTGCTTGATGAAAGTTTTGACGGCCTTGACCCTGCAAAACGGAATCTTATGAATAAAATGCTTGTTGAATACGTTGCTGAAAAAGGCTGCAGCGTGATTGTTTCATCGCATAATCTTCACGAGCTGGTTGATATCTGCGACCATATTGCACTCATTAACGGCAAAAAAATTGTTCTTGATTGTTGTGTTGATGATATAAGTGACAGCAGGTGCAAATTCAGACTTGTTTTTAATGAGGAAGTAACCAAAGACAAGTTTTCCGGATTTGATTACAGCAGCCTGAATATTGACGGCAGAATTATTACTGTATCAATAAAAGGGGATGCCGATGAAACGGAAGTACGCCTTAATGAATTGAATCCCATTCTGATTGAACGTTTTCCGCTTTCACTTGAAGAAATATTCCTTGAAGAAATGGAGGGTTCTGATTATGACTTCAAAGAAATCTTCGGCTAATGCTTTTGGTTTTACTTTTTTTAGAACAATCAGAAAAACCTGCTGGTTGCCGATTGTTCTTTTCGTTATCAGTCTTGTTGTTCATATTTCTCCTATTCTTGATATTGCCAAAAACGGAATTTCGCCGGCTGAATACGGCCTTGAAAAAATCAGCTTTGTATTTTTTAATTCATCGAGAGATATGCTCTGGATTTTATTCAGTGCATTTATGTATCTTGCTCCGCTCGGACTTGCTTTTCTGATATTCAGATATGTTATGAATAAAAGCTCCGTTAACGTTTATTTCAGCCTCGGTGTTTCAAGAAGCACGATGTTCCTCTCAAAATTTGCTGCGGGTTGCCTTATGCTTACGGTTGCAGTTTCAGTGCCGCTTGTTATTTCCGCCATCCTTAACTGTGCTGTTTTAGGCTCAAGCTCAAATTTATGGACGGCATTTGCATATTTACTGTTTAATTACATTCTGTTTTCATTGAATATTTTTGCTGTTGCCTGCCTTCTCTTTGCTTTGACGGGAACCTCTTTTGAGGCGATATTTTATACTGTTGTTGCTCTTGCTTCACCTGTGCTGGTTTACCTTTTTGCCGATTCTTTGCTTTCCGCTTTTATGGTTGGCTCACGGCATTATGAAGTTGCCTGGGCAACGCCTGCAAACCGTTTGTATGTTATCGGCGAAGGATATACTTTTACTGATACGGCGATTACAAGTGTAGTTGATCCTCTTATTATGCTTCCGTTTTCACCCAATTTATATGGTTTGAATTACGTTCAGAACAGGAACTTTGATTATAATTTTATAAGTCCGTTTATATGGTTGCTTGTTGTTGCGGCTGTTTCGGTTTCCGCTTGGCTTGCTTATAAAAACAGAAAAGCTGAAATCAGCGGATTTATGAGTGCAAATAATTTTGTTACCTGTGCAGCGGTGTTTATTGTTTCAACCTTTGCTGCCACTTATCTGCTTGAAAGCTTTGTCTGGGTTGAATCAAAAATTGTTTCATTTTTAATTGCTGTTTTGTTTATAATATTTGTTTATCTGTTTGTTTATGCGATAAGCTACCGCAGCATTAAAAAGATGATTAAAAGTATCTGGCGTTTACCGTTGATTATCGGTGCTTATTTTTCGGTTATCATAGTTGTAGCAGTCGTTTCTTTTGTTTATAAAAATCAAATGCCTGAAATCGATAAGATTAAAAGTGTTACAATTGAAACCGAGACGGGTGACGTTTTGCTTGAATCAAGCGATATGAGCAGCAATAAGGTATATAACCTGTCTTATATCGGCGATAATCTTAACTTTATGCCTGCAAATCTTCTTGCAGACGAATATGAAGACCACACTGCGGTTGCCGGTTTTACGGCAAAAGCCGATATTGAAAAGACCGTTGCAATTCATAAAAAATTGATTGGCTGCAGCAATAAGACTATGAGTGACAAGAATGTTCTGGCTCCTCATAACGAAAGGCTTGTTCCTGTCAGCATTACGATAGTTTATGAGCTTGAAGACGGTTCACGCTTTGAGCGTACTTTCTATTCTGCAACCAATGAAATTCTTGCTCAGCTTGCTGAACTCACAAAAACCGAAAATTATAAAGAGCAGGCAAAGGAGCACATTTCTTGTCAGGACGATTCGATGAATTATGATTTCGGTATGGTAACACACATTTATAATTCCGATGTTGTGTTTGCTTCGCCGAATCTTTCAAACGTTACCGAAATGCCGGACGGAGAAACGGCTTTCAACAAGCTTTTTGCTCAAGCTCTGTGCAAGGATATTGATGACGGAACGTTTTCACTCGATTACAGAAACGATTCAGAGCTTCTCGGCTACGTTATTTTTACCGATTATCTTCATCATCTTGTTGGCGGACCTTATGCCGATTTTTATTTCGACCCGAATGGTGAGATGATTGCGAGCGTGCCGGAGCGCGATTCTGTCATCATATCCGACGGTATGGACATCAATTCTGCAGCATCCTTCTACTCAATGCAGTCCGATTATACCAAGACAGTTCCGGTTTATGCCAATATGACTAATGTTGTTTCGGTTCTTGAGTCAACAGGTTATATCAAACTGATGTCAAACAAGAAAAACGCTATTGAGATTAGTCTTTGGGATTATCAGTTCTGTGAGCTTGAGAGCAGATGGAAAAGATATAAGGGCTCAACTATGCTCTTTAACGGAATGTGGATTTCAGGCAATTACAAGCAGTCTGAAGATTATTACAACGATATTGAAGTTCCTGTTATGCCTGAAGGTTCCGTAACCGTTACCGACCCGACCCGTATTGCAGAAATTGAAAATGAAATGAGATTGGTTTATCTCACCTGTTACGACGGCAGTTTTGCACAGATAAGATTTGACGACGGTTCGGTTGTTTACGGATACGTTCCGAAATAATATGTTTATTATTCTTAAAAACTTTTTAAGCCTGCATAAGCATTTGCTTTTGCAGGCTTTTTGGTATGCTTCACATATTTATTAATAATTTCGGCTTGTTTATTGACTATTTGATGTTAATTGTGTATAATTATGTAAAAAATTAAAAGGAGCAACGATATGTTGAAAAAACTTATTGCCATTATTCTTGCGTTCACAATGCTTTTACCATTTGCTGTGTTAAGCGTATCAGCTCAAACCGATAACGCTAAAGAATACGTTATCGGCAACCCGTATAAGAATATTAAATGGGATGAATGGAAGGCTTATAAAACGCAGCTTCATTGCCACACAAATGCGAGTGACGGCTTTTTGCCTGTTGCCGAATTTGTTCAAAGACATTATGATATGAATTATGATATCGTTGCTCTTACAGACCACGGTACACTCAACCGCGGCTGGAATGTTGCTCCTGATACTGTTCCGTTAATGCGTATAATCAAGAGCGAGAGAACAAACAACAACGCTCCGATTATTCCTCTTACAGACGAAGAGTATAACGCATATCTTAACGGTACTCACGAATCTGAAACAAGAACCCACGAAAACGGTATGCTTGATATTCCTCTCGGTAATGAGCTGAATATGGCAACTCCTTTTGCAGACTGCCATCTGACAGGCTATTTTGCAGAATACGGTCAAGGCAATGCAGGTGTATTCGGTGATTACGAAACACCTACAAAGGGTGTTAAGGAAAATAATGGCATTTCTATGCTTGCTCACGTCGGTGAGTATGTTTATATTGATAAGGATTCAGAAAAATGGGTTGGTATGCCTGTTGACGACTATTATGCAACCAAGTTCGCTCGCCTGTTTATGGACTATCCCGGCTCAAGTGTAGGTATGGGCATAAACAGCGCAACTGATGCGCACACACGTTGTGACAGAATTCTTTATGACCAGATTCTTCAGAAAACTATTCCCAACGGAGTTGTTCCCTGGTCGTTCACTTTCTCCGATTCTCACGATGCTCAGTCAATCAACTTTGCTTACACAATGCACTATATGCCTGAGCTGACTGAAGAAGCTTTCAGAAACAGTATGGTTAACGGCGAGCTTTTCTCAATCACTCATTATTCAAACGGCGTTGAGCTCAACGGTATGAAGGAAATGCCTGATTTTGTTGAAAAAGAAGTTGAGGAATCAAAAAGCTATCTGCTTGACAACACCCCGATGGTAACCCGTGTTACTGTTGATGAAGAAAATGACACAATCTCAATTGAAGGCACAAACTTCAATGAAATTACCTGGGTTTCAAACGGTAACGTTATTCTTCGTGAAAGTGATATTACAAGCGGCAAAGCAACGCTTGACCTTCATTCCGATGATTTACTCAATGAACCTTATCTCTATGTCAGATTTTATATCACTGGTGAAAACGGTATCTGCTATTCGCAGCCTTTTGTTCTCAACGTTAAAGGTGAAGAATTCGAAAAAGTAGAGGTTCCTGAGGTTGTTATTGACCTTCCCTGGTTCCTTCGTAAGCTCGTTACCGTTGTTGACTGGGTTGCATTCAGATTTAACCCCATTATCTGGATATTCAAGTATTATGCTCTCGGCTATAACGTGTTTGAAAGATTCTTTAATCCGTTCTGATAAATTCCTAATCTTCAAAAAACAGGATTCCTATGAAATCTATACCTTTAAAAGCACTCGTTTTTCTGGTTGTCGTTTTAATTTCTCTTTTCTCTGTCCATGCAGTTAAAATTGACGGCATAGATGGGGGAGTAGAATGGGAAAACGCTGAGTTTCTGCCTCTTCTCAAGGATAAAGACAGTAATAACGTCAATTTCGGTTCGGTTTCATATATCGTTGATGATAACGGCTTTGATATTTATTTTATGATATTCTTCAGCGATTTTGACAGCGCAAATTATAACTCTTCGGGGGTTATTCTCACTCTCGGCAGTGATGTGATTACTGTTGATGTAAACGGCAATGTCGATAACCCTAAACCTGATTTATATCATATTGAAGCTGCTGTTTCAGTTGCTGAAAATGACGGTTGCTATTGTGAACTCCTTGTCGGCTATAAATTGGGCTTGCCTGCAAATCTTTCTTGCAAAGTCAGTTTTGTCGACGGTGAAGGTACGCATTCTTATCATTATCCGTTTGATGTAATTAATGCATACGCCGTCACCACAAAAGTCAAGTCAGAGAGTCCGATGCCAAGACCCGATAACGGCAGAGTAACCAAAGCCGTAACAACCAAACCTAAAACCACAAAGAGACAAACAACTAAAGAAGAAACGTCAAATAAAGAAACTACAATCGTTTACGTTTTTGTAACTCAGCCACCAACCCGTCAGCCAACTAAAAGCGTGACAAGAAACCGTGTTACAAAAGCACAAAATACTCCTGTTTCAGAAACAAAACCTATCAAAACAACGAAAGTAATAACTGATAATTCTGTTGAAAAAACAGTAGTTTATTACTTTGAAAAAGAAGTTATTGTTTCAGAAGTTTACGTAACCTCCGGTTCTGTTGCTTCTGCAGAGCCTGTTTGCCAAGTGTATTCTGAAAACTTTGTGCAGCTGCAAACTTCTGATGATAACGCGGCAAAATATAATGAAGGCGTAAAAATATTCCGTGTTGTTTGTGTTGTGGCCGGATTATTGCTGGGCGTCTTTGCTGCGTGGGCAGGTTTGAATAATAAAAAGAGCGACGGTTCGGAAAATTTGAATTCTACTGACAACTCTTCGAATCCGGCAGATGACGGTGAATCAACCGCCGAAGAATCAGAAAGCAATAAATAACAAAAAGACCCTGCTCTTAATTTGAGCAGGGTTTTCGTTTTATGGTGCACCTGACAGGGCTTGAACCTGCACATCGAAGATACCGGATCCTAAATCCGGCGCGTCTGCCAATTCCGCCACAGGTGCATTGCTATGGTTGATATTATCACTTGATGTCTTTTTTGTCAAGAAGACAATTAATAATAAGATGACGACAGTTTTAAATTTGCTTCGTTATCTATATATTGCTGCCGTGATGATGAGCATATTTATACTCCTTTGAAAGAGGATTGATTAAACGCCTGATGGTTGCTGAATATAAACTAAACATCAATGCTGATAAAAGTATATTACTAAAACCGATTTTCTTAAAAACTATACTCTGGTCTGAAGCATTTTTTAAATAAAGTATACTATATTTGTTTCGGTTATTGTATGATATATTTTTGGGAATAAACTTTATCAGTTTAGTGAACAAAAAATAATATTAAAATTATTTATAAAAAGACTTGATTTTTCCGAAACACTAATATATAATATACAAGCATTTGATTTGCAGATACGGAGAGTTGTCCGAGCTGGTCGAAGGAGCACGATTGGAAATCGTGTAACGGGCTATAACCTGTTCGAGGGTTCGAATCCCTTGCTCTCCGCCAGAAAGACCGCGGGAATAAACTGCGGTCTTTATTTTTTGTTGGTGGTTATATTATGGAATCAAGAAATCTTCTTGCTGAAATATCAAGGCAGTTTTTAAAAGAGCACAAAGTGTATAAATACAGATTGAAGAAAGTATCTGAAATGTCAGATGATGATGTTATTATGTACTGTCATTGGTATTGCGAAGAAAACAGATTAAATGATGAATGGCGTTCTTTTAGAGAAAGAATAGAATCAAATTATAAATATTGTTCATATTTGGAAGAATACATAGACGATGATAAATGTAATGATTTGCAAATGGTTGCAGGTAATTATTTGACTGATTTAAACATTAAAGTTGATATTGAAGAATTAAAAGAATGTTGTAAGGCTTGTAAATATCATTGGAGTGATTTATAACCCCATGGAAGTAATAGCTTCTGTGGGGTTTTTCTTATGCTTTCAGCTACCGCAAAGTATATCCAAAACCCACTTCCGACGACCAAAAGACGACGACAGATAGAGCATAAATAACCCTATGGTCGGCAATAATATCCGCCACCGTCGGTTTTTGATGTTTTAATAGTGGAATTTTCGATGTAGGTATGATACAATAGTCAAAAATGATATTATATATTGGTGATAAAAATGACAAAAACTGATTACTTGAAACAAATAGACGAAGTAATTGAAAACGGTAACTATAAAGCAAACTTTCAATCGCTCGCTCACCATAAAATTCCTGATTGGTTTACTGAAAGAAAGTTCGGTATTTTCATTCATTGGGGAATTTATAGTGTTCCTGCTTATGGCAATGAATGGTATTCACGGGCAATGTATGATCCGAACTGCCATGAGTTTAAATATCACGTCAAGACTTATGGTAATCAAAAGGATTTCGGATATAAAGATTTTATTCCGATGTTTAAAGCTGAAAAATTCAATGCGGATGAATGGATTGATTTGTTCAAGGAATCGGGAGCGAAATATATTATGCCTGTTGCCGAGCATCACGACGGCTTTGCAATGTACGAAACCGAATTTAACCGTTGGAATTCCGTCGATATGGGACCGTGCAGAAATGTTGTTGGTGAGCTGAAAGCAGCATGCGATAAAAATGATTTAGTGTTTTGTGCGTCTACTCACAGAGCCGAGCATTATTTCTTTATGAATATGGGCAAAACATTTGACAGTGATGTCAACGATGAAAAATATGCTGATTTTTACGGTCCTGCTTATTACTGTAAGGAACTGCATTCAGGTGACCTTCACGCCACCACTGCCGATACTTATACAATCGGTGCAAGCAAAGAGTGGCTTGAAGATTGGCTTGTCCGTACCTGCGAAATCATTGATAAATATCAGCCTCAAATCTTATATTTTGTCTGGTGGATTCATAATCATTCATTTATGCCCTATCTTAAAAAGCTTGCTGCATATTATTACAACAGAGCCGATGAATGGGGAAAAGAAGTTACGATTAACTATAAGCACGAAGCGTTCCCTCCGACTGTTGCAACCTACGATGTTGAAAGAGGAGCATTGACGGGCATATCTCCCGCACCCTGGCAAACCGATACAGCCATCGGCAAAAGTTCCTGGGGATATATAAAAGATAATAATTTTAAAAACGCTCGTCAGATTATCTGCGATTTGATTGATATAGTCAGCAAAAACGGAAACCTTCTTCTGAACATCGGTCCTAAATCTGACGGCACAATTACCGCCGAAGAAACACAGGTGCTTAAAGATATCGGTAAATGGCTATCGGTTAACGGTGAAGGTATTTACGGCACTACTTTCTGGAAAACATTCGGTGAGGGAGAAGTAAATGCTGAAGAAGGATATTTCAAAGATTATAATGAAAAGGCATTTACAAGCAAGGACTTCAGATTCACTTATAAAAACAGTTATATCTATGCATTCCAGATGAGACCTGATGGTAAGGATGTCGAA
>JAZSAH010000020.1:0-2264 GCA_045601745.1 Acutalibacteraceae bacterium | reverse complement strand
ATCAGTTTCGCAGACAGCTCCGCAGTCTTATCAAGTGGTACGGTTTTGTATCACAGGTCAGCAGAATGTTTGATAAGGAACTGCACAAGGAATACCTCTTCTGCTCATATCTCATCAACTTTATCCCTGCCGATCCCGTTGCAAAAATTGACCTTGACGGTAAACTGAAGCTTGAATACTACAAACTCCAGAAAACATTTGCAGGAGCTATTGAACTTCAGAAAGAAAAAGGAAAATATGAGCCTGCAAAGCAAAAGGGTGCAATGGGTATAGAATCCAAAGAACCCCTTGATGAAATCATTGAAAAGATTAATGAGAAATTCAAAGGCCAATTCACAAGCGGCGACAAGGTTGTGTTCAAGGCACTGTATTCAAGGCTTATTGAGGACAAGAAACTTGCCAAAGATGCTGCAAGCTCCGATCCGCAGATATTTACCGAAAGCATCTTCCCGAAAGTGTTCGGCGAAGCTGCACAGGACAGCTATATGGAAGAGCAGGAAGCATACGCTTCAATCTTTGAGGATCAGCATAAGTACAACGCTATAATGAGTGCTCTTGCGGAGATTATTTATCGAGAGCTGAGAAAGAAAAAATAAAGTATGCCCAGTATTAATGAAACACTTTTAAGATTGAAAAAGTCGGATTTCCGTGCGAGGTTTCACCTGACGGAAAAGGATAAGGCTTATATTGCCGAAAAGGGTGTGGACACCGTGAGAAAACACGCAGAGGAGTTTGTTTGCACCCGTCTGGCACCTGCATATCCGCCGAACGACGGAAAGCAGACTCCGATGCGGGGTCATCCCGTGTTTGTGGCGCAGCACGCCTGTGCCTGCTGTTGCCGTGGGTGCCTTGAGAAATGGTATCGGGTCCAGCAAGGCAAAGAACTGACCAAAAGTCAGCAAGAAAAAATCGTTAACCTGCTAATGGCGTGGATAACGGAAGAAATAAAATGATTCAGCAGATTATAACGAACAAGTACAGATTAATGGACATCAGATAATATAAAATTTATTTGAATTAAGATGTTAATTTGTTAGGAGGTTTTATGGGAACAGCAAGCAAACTGAGAGCAAAACAAGCCGAAGCAAAAGCCCAAACAAAAGAAATCATAACGATTGAAAAGGAAATAATTGCAGATAAAAAAAGAGTTATTGAAGTTTATCAAAATGCCAATGTAATTCTCGGAGATATTGACCGAAAATTTCAGAAGGCAACAAATCTTAACGGTATTGATTTATCTTTTTTGTTTCTTGCTACAGCCTTGCAATGTATTCGTCAATATTTTTTGACCAACTTTACTCTCAAAGATGACAGACCGAATGATAAAGACGCTGCAAAGGATACAAAAGGAAAAACGGAAGAGCATTCCGACAGAAAACACAGGTATTATAAACCCTCGCTTGATGAAATAATCACCAACCCTGTTCCTTATGATACAACATTCGGAAGCCGTAAGTTCAACCTGAATCTTGGCGGCGGATTTGGTCACAGAGCAAAAACCGTAGGTCATGATCCTATTCTCGGTTGGATATTCGGAACCGCAAATATCGCAACAAGCACACTCACAACATGGAAATTTGATTCATATCATATCGCTTCATTGAAAACTAAGAACGGCATTGTTCGAGACGGTATAGCCGCTCACGCAAGAACGGATCTGGTTTTGAGTAATACTGCAGATAAACTTATAAATCAAGGAGCGGAAGGTAAGAAAAAAGTAGGGGCTTCACTTATAAAAGAAGCCATTCATCTAAAATCGGATGTGAATTCAAAAGCAAGTTTGCCGATACCTTTTGTTTCTGAGATTTCGCCCAAGCTTGCATCAACACTTGCTGATTATGGAATAGACACGGCAAACCTTATCAACGTGGGGAAACAAGCTTCTTATTCGATATTGATAAATCAGCTGACAGCTATGATTCATTATCTGTTTTATGATCCTGCTCGGGACGGAAGCAGACTTCAATACGAAGTGAGAACCCGAAAAATATTATCGTATTCAAATGTTATTGCATCCGCAAGCAATGTTATAGCTGTAGCGATAACAGAGATTGTTGCGGTAGCTTCAGAAAATGCCGCATTGGCCCAAAAAGGATGGTCATATCTTGATGTTGGCGGAATTCTTGTTACCTGTTACAGATTGTTTGAAGATGAAAAATTTATAAGACAAGTAAAGCAAGAGTTTCTTGAAAAAGAATGGATATCGATCGTCGTAGGAGAAGAATATAAGTTTATGAAAGAGGTTGAAAAGAATGGCAAATAAA
>JAZSAH010000019.1:0-52474 GCA_045601745.1 Acutalibacteraceae bacterium | reverse complement strand
GATTAAATTCAATTTCTTTTTCTTCATTGGGCGCAAGTGTGATTCGTTTGAAATCTTTGAGAAGGAGCATGGGCGTAACAACCGAGCTTTCACAGTCTTCAACGTAAATCTGGACAACCTCATCACCGGTTAATGACCCGGTGTTTTTAACTTTGATTTTTACATTGACATCGTTTTTGCCTGTCTTTTTAACTGTCATGTCCGAATATTCAAATTGCGTATAGCTTAAACCGAAACCAAACGGATAAAGTGCATCGCCCTTACCTTCATAGTATTCATTACTTGCTCCCGGAAGCATTGAATAATAGCAGGGAATCATTGTCGATCTTCGGGGGAGAGAGAACGGGAGTTTACCGCCGGGATTAACTTTTCCAAGCAATACATCACACACCGCTTGTGAACCGAATTCACCACCGAACCAGCAGGAAATGACTGCGTCACAAATATCGCTTTCTTCCTTAATTGCAAGAGGTTTACCGTGGAGCATTGCAAAAACAATCGGTTTGTCTGTTTCTGAAAGCTTTTTGATGAGCTCGGTCTGTTTACCGCAAAGAGTGAGTTCGCATCTGTCTCTGCCTTCACCGCTTGAAATTGTGTCGTCACCACCGCAGAAAATGGTTAGGTCACATTCGTTTGCAATTCTGAAGGCTTCATCAATGTTTTCATTCTGTTTTTCAGCGATAACGCCCTGAAGATGATGTTGGTCGGAAAGAGCAAATTCAAATTCGCCGTCGCTTATTCCGCATCCGTCACACTGCATGATTTCAATATCGGGAAGTTCGCTTTTAAGAACATCATATATTGTTCTGAGTTTTCTTCTGAATGTTTTTGCCGAATATCCGCCGAGTCTGATTTTATCGGAGGAAGGCCCGATAAGGGCAATCTTTTTGTATTTGTTTATATCAAGAGGAAGAATACCGTTATTTTTAAGAAGAATAACTGATTTTTGTGAAATCTCAAGTGCTTTATCAAGATGAGTCTTGCAATTGATTATTTCCTTATATCTGTTTTCATCGGTGTAGGGATTTTCAAAAAGACCGAGTCTGAATTTTAGAGCCAGAACACGGCGGCAGGATTCGTTGATATTTTCTTCGTCAAGTCTGCCTTCATTTATCAATTCTTCGAGAGAATCAACCCATAAGTTGTTGGGATATTCATCTCCGCCCTGACAATCGAGACCGTTTTTCTTTGAAAGATAAATGCCTTCTTTTTCGTTTTTGGCCATTTTATGAAGATAGTGAACTCTGCGAAGTCCGCCCCAGTCTGAACGGCATATTCCTTTAAGTCCGAATCTTTCTTTAAGAATTTCTCTGAGATAATGCTTTGATGTCATCATGAGGTCGCCGTCGATAGAATTATAGCTTACCATAACATCATATGCGCCGCCTTCTTTGATCGCACCTTCAAATACGGGAAGATAACAGCTTTCGATTTCTCTGACTCCTGCTCTTGCCGTTCCGCAATTAACGCCTGCTTCGGGTATGCCGTGAACGCAAAAATGCTTCGGTTCAGAAATAACGGTATCGTTTTTTGAAATATCTCCGTTCTGATGACCCTTGCAAATCTGTATTGCCATTTTTGTTGAGAGACAGGTATCTTCGCCAAAGGTTTCTTCAGTTCTTCCCCATCTCGGGTCACGCGCAACATCAAGATTCGGTGAAAGAACTTCGTGGATTCCCAAAGCTCTCGCTTCTGTTCCGATGATTCTTCCCGCCTCATAAGCATATCGGGGTTCAAATGTTGCCGCCCATGCAGTTGGAATTGGGAGAACGGTTCCTCTTGTTCCGCATATTCCGTGCAATGCTTCTCCTGTAAAAATAACAGGAATTCCGAACCTTGAATTTTCAATGAAGAATTTCTGAATTTTGTTCATAACTGACGGGACTGAATAATTATCGTGAACATAGCCGAGACCGTCGGGAAAATCTTTTTTCAAAAGCTCCCAATTATAATCCGAAGTTTCTTTAACAGAACAATTATCGTTTTCTTCTTTTTCCGTGCAGTAATTACTTCCGAATTTCATATCAAGCTGCGCTATTTTTTCGCGGAGTGTCATTCTGGAAAGAAGATCTTCTGCTCTTTCTTCGGGTGAAACAGAAGGATCTTTGAATTTAATGTATTCAGACATTTAGATAACCTCTTATTTTTTTTGAAGATTATATCATATCTTTTCATTCGGTGCAATCCTTTAAGTAACATGAAAAATATAAAATCATATATTGTTATTGAATTTTATTCAAAGGTGATTATTATATGAATTCAATAATTCTAACTGCTGCCGGCGTCGGGGGAGCAACCGTTTTCGGTGCGGTAATCGGTTTTATATTCAGAAAATCAACAGAAAAGCTTGCGGATGTTGTTATTTCATTTGCGGCGGGTGTCATGCTTGCAACATCTGTTTTTAATCTTATTATTCCGTCGCTTGAAATAAACAGTAATTTCAGTATTCCGGTTTGTATTTCTGGAATAATCAGCGGGTCGCTGTGTATAACTGTTTTGGATTTTATTGTCAGATTAATATTAAAAGAAAAATATCAAAGCGATATTTTTTTTGCGGAGAATAACAAGCTTCATCAGATCCTTCTTTTTGTTGCGGCAATTGCAATTCATAATCTTCCTGAAGGTATAGCGGCAGGAGTCGGTTTCGGAACAGGCGATACCGCAGAAGCCTACATGATCGCCGGCAGTATAGCTATGCAGAATTTACCTGAGGGAATGGTTGTCATTTCTCCTATGTTATCTGTCGGAATAAGTAAATCAAAAACATTTCTTATTGCCGTTGTAACGGGTGTTATTGAAATTATAGGAACTTTATTCGGTTATTACGCTGTTACGATATCAAATAAAATTCTTCCTTTTGCATTGTCTTTTGCAGGAGGAACAATGATATATGTTATATGCGGTGATATGATACCCGGAACACAGTCTGATAACAGAAAACAAAGCTCAACTTATTCGCTTATAACCGGTTTTTGTCTTATGATAATTCTTAACGGAATTCTTTAATTCAGGAGTTTTTTTCTCAGTTTTTCTATAACTTTCTTTTCTATTCTGCTGACATATGAACGGGATATATTCAGTTTTCTTGCTATTTGTTTCTGGGTAAATATTTCAGTGCCGTAGAGACCGTATCTCATGATGATTATTGTTTTTTCTCTTTCATCTTCAATTTCTTCTATAAATCCGTAAAGTTTGTTGATGAGAAGCTTATCATCCGTTATTTCTGCCGTATCTTCCTGAACGAAAATTATATCCATAAGAGTTAACGGATTTCCTTCACTGTCTGAATCAATAGGTTCATTTATTGAGATTTCCTGAGATATCTTTTTCTTGCTTCTGAAATACATCAATATTTCATTTTCAATGCACTTTGATGCATATGTTGCAAGCTTTATTCCCTTAGACTCATCAAATGAATTTATACCTTTGATGAGTCCGATTGTACCGATAGATATCAGATCGTCCTGCTCATCCGGATTTGATGAGTATTTTTTAACGATATGAGCTACAAGACGAAGATTATGTTCAATGATTTTGTTTTTTGCGTTTTTATCACCGTTTTTAATTTTTTGAAGACATATTTTTTCTTCATCTGATGAAAGTGCCGGAGGAAATGAACCTGTATTCTTAATGTGTAACGCGAAAAATAAAAATCCTTTGCCGAGTATTTCAGCCAACAAATTCAGCATTATATCACCTCGTAAGAAATATTTTATGTATAAACTGTAAAAAAATGACTTGCAGGAGCATATCCGAACAAGAAATTCAAAGAATAATCTTGCATATCTTTTAAAAAAGATATATAATATATTAAATATTTATAAAGAGGTGTGCAAAATGGGTAAAATAAAACTCGGTGCTCAGCTTTATACTCTTCGCGATTATATTCAGAACTATGAAGACTGTGAAGCAACATTTAAGTATCTTAATGATATCGGTATCAATGTTATTCAGATTTCGGGTATCGGACCCATTCCCGCCGATAAGGTTGCTTATCTTTGCGAAAAATATAATATGGATGTTTGTGTTACGCATACTTCATTTGACAGAATGCTTACCGATCTCGATACCGTTATGAAAGAGCATAAGATGCTTGGATGCGATACTCTCGGTATCGGCGGTATGCCTGATGCTTACAAAAAAGACAGTGAAAGCATCAAAGAATTTATAAAAGTAACTTCCGAAATCGGAAAGAGAATGCACGCTGAGGGTCTTCAGTTTGCCTATCATAATCATGCATTTGAATTTGCTAAGCTTGATAACGGCAGAAGAATTTTTGATATGCTTATTGAGGACACAAAGCCTGAAGAATTCGGATTTATCGGCGATACTTACTGGTTCCAGTTCGGCGGTGTTAATCCATGTGAATATATTGAAAAGATTGCAGGAAGAATGAAAGTC
The DNA here is from genome assembly GCA_045601745.1 of Acutalibacteraceae bacterium. GTDB lineage: Bacteria > Bacillota > Clostridia > Oscillospirales > Acutalibacteraceae > CAG-177. Next base: position 48,073 of record JAZSAH010000019.1, on the reverse strand, counting down.
TGTCATTTCAAGGATTACGGTATTACGGGTCACACGCCGAAGTTTGTTGAAATCGGAACAGGAAATCTCAATCTTGATAAAATCTATAATACCTGCATTAATACCGGTGTTCAATACATTGTTATCGAACAGGATATTTGTGAAATTGACCCGAGAGACTCAATGGCAATAAGCTATAAGAATCTTGTAGATATCGCCAGAAGGAATGATAAATAAATGAACCGTTCTCCACTTACTCTTACAGTTCTTACCGATACCCACTATTATTGCAAAGAAAACGGAACAAGCGGAAGGGCATATGATATTGCAAATTCAAAAAGTCAGAAGCTTCTTGCGAACAGCGCAGAGGTTCTTGAAACTGCGTTTGAACAAATTGCTTCGGATAAAGAAAGCGATATAGTTATTATCAGCGGTGATGTGACGAATAACGGTGAACTTAATGCTCATGCCGAGTTTATCGAAATGCTCCGTAATCTGAAAAACAAAGGTAAAAGGGTTTATGTCATTACCGCCACTCACGATTTTCGCAAAAACGGATTTACCGATATGTATAGCGGTGATGAAAAGCTTCAGACAAAAACAGCCACCCGCGATATGCTTTTTGATATGTACCGTGAATTCGGTCCTGATGAAGCGATCGCCGTTCACCGTGAAAGTATGTCATATATTGTTCAGCTTTGTGAAGGCTACAGACTTTTTGCGCTGAATGATGATACAAATCAAAACGGAAAAAGCGGATTCTCAGATGAATGCTTTGAGTGGATATCCGAAAGAGCAAGAGAAGCGAGAGAAGATAATCAGTTTATCATTGCAATGACTCATCATCCTTTGATTGCTCCCTCACCGATATATGAAATAATCGGAAAAGGGGATATGCTCGGCGATTATAAACAGCGTATCGAACAGCTTGCAGATATCGGTGTTCAATTCATTTTTACGGGTCATACCCATATTCCGGATACATCTGTTTATCAGAGTGGAAAAGGCAATGTTATTTATGATATCTGCACATCTTCAACAATCGGTTATCCCGGAGCCATGAGAAAAGTAACCTTTGAGCCTGGCAGAAAAATCGTTTCCGTTAAAACGGTTTATGTTGATACACCCGAAATATTCAGGAAACAGGGCAAAGAACTCAAGGAGGTTCTTGAAGATCAGCTCATAGGTGTTATCAGAGGAATGATAAAAACTGCCGGTGAAGATATTGACAGACTTGCCGATATGGTTACAGCTATCAGTATCAAGCCGAAAGCTGTTTATAAGTTCGGCTGGATATTAAAACCTGTTTTTAAATTTTTGAATTCACTTAAAGTCGGAACAGTTGCGAAATGGACAAAAAAAGAAACCGGCTTAAAAAAATCGGATTATGAAGATATAAAGGATTTTAAAGTTGTTGATGTAATCTGCAATCTTGTCCGCAGTCTTTTCGGAGGAGAAAGCAACTATCCTCCCGATACTCCGCTTTATAAAATAGTTATCGGTTTTCTGAATATTATCGACAGCATTCTTGTTGTTCTTCATGTTGATTTGAAGAAAATAACAAAAGTTGCTTCAAGTGCATCAGAGCTTGTTGAACCGCTGCTTTATAACGGCGAAATCGATGCTTATGATTCGGAACTCGAAATATATCCGTTTATTCTGGAGAATAACAGGAGTTTTAAAAAGATTTCTTTCAGTCCTGTTCCATCGACGGTAAGAAAAAGCCGTAAAGGCTTTCCTATTCTGATTATTACAGCATTTATCATTGTCGCATTTCTGCCCTTGTGGCTTTTGCTGATAATTTTCGGATTCATTTCCAATCGTATAAAATATAAGGATAAATTAAAATAAATGACGGGGTGATTATATGTTAGCTCCAAAAATTGAAGTTTGCATTGAAGGCTATAATATTGAACAGACAGATTTTTATATTGCTCATATTCTTGATAAATACAACTCTCTGAACGAGCTTTATAAAAAATCATGTGAACATATTGTATTTCTTGAAAAAGAATGTAAAGACGGGTTCGGAAAAGCACTTTCCGAGGTTATGATTAAGCTTGATTCCATTGAAACAAGAGTTTCTGATTTGGAAAATAAACTTTCATCCGAAAACGAAGCCGCCGTTTTTACTGATACAAAGGAATCGGATGATAAATTTATCGCTGAACTTTCAGATTTTCATTCTGAACTCAAGGATATAAAGTCTTTATTTTCTAAATAAATATAAAGGAGGTTGAAAGATTTGAATAATACATCTCCAAGTCAACCGAATGCAAACGGTAAGAAAAAGAAAAGAAAGAAAAAGAAGATAAATAAGTTTTTGCTGTTTATCAACGGTTTGTTTTCTGTTGCGGCATTAACAGTTATCATTGTTGTTTCTTATGTTTTGTTCAATGCAATTTCCGTTATCAACGGCGACTTGATTGTTAACCTTGATGAATACAAGGAAAACCAGAATCAGACATCATTTATTTATGCTTATGATAAAGACGGAAAAACCATTGAACTTGCAAGACTTCACGGTGAGGAAGACAGAGTATGGGTTGATCTTGATGATATGTCACCTTATATGGCTCAGTCTATTATCGCTCTTGAAGATACCCGTTTTGAACAGCATCACGGCGTTGACTGGATCAGAACAATAGGTGTTATTGTTGTTCCTAAAAATCTCGGACAAGGCGGTTCAACATTAACTCAACAGCTGATTAAAAACCTTACAAACGAGAAAGACACAACAGTTGTCAGAAAGTTCAATGAAATTCTCACTGCACTTAATCTTGAGAAGAATTATAATAAAGATGTTATTATCGAAGCATATCTCAATACTGCATATTTCGGCAGCGGATGTTACGGCGTTAAAACCGCAAGTGAAAAATATTTCGGAAAAGATATCAGTGAATTGAATGCCGCCGAATGTGCTGTTATTGCTTCCATAACGCAGAAACCTACAGCTTATAATCCTCTTTTGAATCCCGAAGATAACAGAGTCCGTCAGGCATATTGTCTTGAAATGATGTGGAAGGAAACGGGTGTTCTTACAGAAGAAGAATATAATGAGGCAATGAATTATGAGCTCATATTCACCAACAGTGATAAATATGTTCCGGATGAAAGTGATGAGCAGATAAATATTACCGAGGAAGAAACCAACCACAGCTTTTATGTTGACTATGTCAGACAGTGTGTTCAGCAGGATCTCATGGAAGAATACGGTTACTCTAAACAGCAGGCTTCCGACCAGATTCTTTACGGCGGTCTGAAGATTTATGCAGCTGTTGATCTCGAGGTTCAGGAAGCTCTTGAAGATGTTTATGTCAACAGAAAGAATTTCCCGAATATCAAGAGCAAAGACGGAGAAAAAGTTCAGTCTGCCATGACAATTATGGACTATAAAGGCAGAGTTGTTGCTATTGTTGGCGCGGCTGATGAAAAGAACGGTCCTCTCTGTCTCAACAGAGCAGCCAATTCGTACAGACAGCCCGGTTCAACAATCAAGCCTATTGCAACCTATGCTCCTGCTATTGAACTTGATCTTATCAACTATTCGTCAAAGATTAAGGATTATGCTATTCCTGTCAACGGAAAACTCTGGCCTCATAATGTTAACGGCACTCTCGGTTCAGGCAGCAATGTTACTGTTGAATATGCTATTCAGCAGTCGCACAATACGGTTCCCACGAGAATCATCAAAAATGATCTCGGTATAGACACATCATTTGAGTTTTTGAGAGACAGATTCCATCTTTCAAGACTTGACGAAAAGAAAGACCGCGCTCTTTCGCCTCTTGCAACGGGTGCTCTTACAAACGGAACTACAACCGTTGAAATGGCAGCTGCTTATGCTACATTCGGTAACGGCGGTCTTTATTATGAACCTTATCCGTATTATAAAGTTACAAACAGCCAGGGTACTCAGATTATTCTGAGCAATGAAGAACCGGTCGGCGAACAGGTTATTTCACCTGAAACATCTGATATTATCTGTGAACTTCTTCAGACTGTCAGCACAAGTAAATTCGGCGAAGCACCCAATGTCAGGAAGTTCCAGATTATGGCAAAAACCGGTACAACAAGTAAGCAGAACGACCGTTGGTTCTGCGCAGGAACTCCTTATTATGTTGCTGCTGTGTGGTTCGGCTTTGACAAACAGGAAACTCTTGAAACATCAGGTAATCCCGGCGGTAAAATATTTATGACTGTTTTTGACAGAATTCATAAAGGTCTTGAGGAGAAATTCTTCCCGAAGAGCAATGGTACCGTTGAAAAAAGATACTGCACTTACAGCGGAAAGCTTGCCGGTAAAAACTGCGGTTCAACAAAAAAAGGTTGGTATAAGATTAATGCACTTCCCGCGGTCTGCACCTCATGCTCCTATAAACCTAATGATGAAGAAAACACCAAGAAACCGGATTCGGTCGGTGAAGCAGTCGGTGATGTTGTTGATAACGCAGTAAACGGTCTCGGAAATGCACTTGACAATATCCTTAACGGAGGATAAGAAATCAGCGGAGTTTGTAAAAATGCAAACTCCGCAATTTAAGTTATAAGGATTGATATTTTGATTATTATGGCAATTGATTACGGCGATGTCAGAACAGGCGTTGCCGTATGCGATAAAATGGAAATGCTTGCTTCTCCGGTGTGTATTATCGAGCAAAGAAATTCCGATATTCTGATTGACAAAATTTGTGAACTTGCTGTTCAATATAAAGCTGAACAGATTGTTGTCGGTCTGCCTAAAAACATGGACTCATCGGAAGGGGAGAGGGCTCTGAAATGCAAAGCTTTTGCACAGTACCTTTCTGAAAAATCGGGACTTAAAACCGTTATGCGTGATGAAAGACTTTCAACTGTTGTTGCTCATAATGTTCTTAATGCTACCAATACGAGAGGTAAAAAAAGAAAAGCGGTTGTTGACCAGGTTGCAGCAGTTATGATTCTGCAGGATTACATAGATTTTCGTAAAAATCACAGATAACACGAAATTTCATAAGCTTTTTGGCATATCATTTATAAAAATGATTTTGCGGAGGAAAAGCTTATGAAAATTATTGCTCCATCAAAGATAAAAACCCGTTTTTTTCTTTTAGTTTCACTTATAACGATTATTCTCGCTGTTACAGGCGGAAATCTAATTATGAATCTTTTCACTGCTGTTGATGTCAGTGTTAAGAATTTTAAATATAAAACGGTTATTATCGATGCAGGTCACGGAGGTCCCGACGGAGGAACAAGTTCCCAAGACGGCACCCTTGAAAAAGATATCAACCTGATGATAGCTCATAAATTAAATGACTTTCTGAACTCCATGGGTGTTGAGACCGTTATGATCCGAACTGATGATATTTCCGTTCATGATGATGATGCCGAAACGATAAGAGAAAAGAAGGTTTCAGATATCAAGAACAGATTGTCTGTTCTGAATAATACGGATAATTCTGTTTTTGTCAGTATTCATCAGAATCATTTTTCCCAGGAAAAATACAGCGGAACACAGGTTTTTTATTCAAAAAACAATCCTGATTCCCGTGTTCTTGCTGACAGTATAAGACATTCGGTTATAACGGGGTTACAACCTGAAAATTCCCGTGAAATCAAGCAAAGCGGTCAGGAAATTTATCTTTTATATCATGCTGAAAATCCTGCCGTTATGGTTGAATGCGGTTTTTTGTCAAATATTGAAGAAACAGAAAAGCTCAAGGATGAGCGATATCAACGCAAACTGGCGTTATTCATAGCTCTTGGTATTTTTGATTTTATCAACAAAACGGAGGCTGTTTAAATGGCTTTGAAAAATAAATCTTTATATATTTGCAACGAATGCGGTCACGAAAGCGCAAAATGGTACGGCTGCTGTCCGGGCTGCGGTGAATGGAACACAATGGAAGAAGAAATCCGCACGCCTCAGCAGCAAAAGAATGTTAAATCCGTTAAATCTCTTACGGCGCAGACAATAAATGAAATTGATGCTGACGATGAAATCCGATTCAAAACGGGTATGTCTGAGCTTGATCGTGTTCTCGGCGGCGGAATAGTCAAGGGCTCGCTTGTTCTCTTAAGCGGTGATCCGGGAATCGGAAAATCAACAATTCTTCTTCAAATTTGCGAATTTCTCGGAAAAAACCTTCGTATTTTATATGTTTCCGGTGAAGAATCCGCAAGACAAATCAAGCTTCGTGCAAACCGTCTCGGTGTTTCAACTGATAATCTTCTGATAATGTGTCAGACTGATGTTGAAAGTATTGTTGAATATATTAAATGTGAAAAACCCGATCTTGTGATTGTTGATTCAATTCAGACAATGAATGTTTCTGAAATCAGTTCTTCTCCCGGAAGCGTTACTCAGGTCAGAGAATCTACCAATCTTTTCATGCATTGCGCCAAGGGTCTCGGAATTCCAACCATTCTTGTCGGTCATGTCAATAAAGACGGTAACATTGCCGGTCCGAAGGTTCTCGAACATATTGTTGACTGCGTTTTATATTTTGAGGGAGAAAGACATCTTTCCTACAGAATATTAAGAGCAGTCAAAAACAGATACGGTTCAACAAATGAAATCGGCGTTTTTGAAATGCTTGATAAGGGTCTTGTTGAGGTTATCAACCCTTCCCTTATGTTAATTTCAGGTAAACCCAAAAACACCGCAGGAACTTGCATTGCGTGCGTTATGGAGGGAAGCAGACCTATACTTGCGGAAGTTCAGGGTCTTGTTTCAGCTTCAAACTACGGAAATGCAAGAAGAATGTCAACGGGATTTGATTATAACAGAATGTCAATGCTTCTTGCTGTTCTTGAAAAACGCTCAGGATATTTTTTCAGTAATTGCGATGCTTATATAAATGTTGTAGGTGGTCTTCGACTTGATGAACCTGCAACAGACCTTTCTGTTGCCCTTGCGCTTATTTCAAGCTTTAAGGATGTTCCTGTCAGAGATGATACCCTTGCTGTTGGTGAAATCGGTCTCGGCGGTGAACTCAGAGCTGTATCTTTCTGTGAACAAAGAGTCAAAGAAGCCGAAAGACTTGGTTTTGCGAGATGTATTATACCAAAGCATAACTTAAAAACACTTTCAGAAGGCTTCAAAGGAAATATTGAAATTGTTGGTGCAAGCAATGTTAATGAAGCGTTCAACGCTTCTGTGTATTAAATATGAAGTATATTAAAAATCCGAATTTACCTGAAAACAAGGTATCTACAGTGGCAATCAGTCATACGGCAGGGGAGTCAATCAAAAAATTAAATGAATCGGGAATTAATACTCTTGTTATTAATGACTCTCCGTTTCTTCCCGAACCTGTTAAATCCCACGCCGATTTACAGCTTTTGCATATGGGAAATAATGTCATTTTTTGTCATAACGAACATTTGTTTTTAGGGGAGTCAGAACAAAAATTTTCTTTTAATAAAATTAAAGAAAAAACCGGAAATAAGTATCCTGAAGATGTCCGACTGAATTGTGCGGTTATAGGCGACAAAATTATATGTAATGTTAAAACTGTTTCAAAGGATATACTTGAATATGCCTATATTAACAATTATATAATTGTAAATGTTAATCAAGGATATGCCAAATGCTCGGTCTGCGTTTTGAACAAAAATGCAATAATTACCGATGATGAATCAATATTTCGAGCCACTCAGAATTTTCTGAACGATGCAGAGTTAATCTCGAAAGGTTCCATTGTCCTGAATGGATATAATTACGGATTTATAGGAGGATGCAGCGGTAAGATTGACAAGAATAAAATTGCGTTCAACGGAAGATTGGAAAGTCATAAGGATTATAATAAGATAATAGATATAATTCAAAGGAATAATATTGAAGTCGTTGAGCTTTGCAATTCTCCTTTGACAGATATCGGCGGAATATTGCCTTTAATTGAATATTAATATTTCATTAAATCCTCCCCTATATTGCACAAAACATTTATTTTGTGCAATTGTATTGATTTTTTTGTTCGGGTGTGTTATAATTGTTTTGTAACACACCCTTGTCATTTTGGAGGAAATATTTTATGCGTCAGGAAGAATTGGTAACGCTCCCTAACCTTGTTCGTTTATATCTTAATTATCTTTCCGGTATAAAAGCTAAATCTGAGCTTACTGTTTTGGAATACGCATCAGATTTAAGGTTATTTTTCAGATTTATTGCAAGAACGAGAAATCTTTGCGATAAAAATATTCCGTTTGATGAAATTAATATTTCTCTTTTGGATGATGATACAATTTGCAGCGTTTCACTTGACGAGGCTTATTTATTCCTCGCCTACTGTCGAAATGAGAGAAAAAATGATAATAATGCAAGAGCAAGAAAAGCTGTTGCAATAAAGCGTTTTTATCATTATCTCGAGGTTAACAACAGAATCAGCGTTAACAGAATCGCATTTCTTGAATCTCCACAAACAAAAAAGTCACTCCCCAAATATTTGACTCTTGATGAGAGTGTCAAGGTTCTTAGTAATGTTGACGGAAAGAATAAAGAAAGAGATTACTGCATTCTGACACTGTTTCTTAATTGTGGTTTGCGTTTATCAGAGCTTGTCAGTATCAATATTTCTCACATAAAAGATAATAATACCCTTGTTGTTATTGGTAAGGGTAATAAAGAAAGAACGATTTATCTTAATCAGGCTTGCGTTGATGCGATTAACAGATATATTCAAGTCAGACCCAAGGATGGTCTTGTTGATCGTGATGCTCTTTTTATCAGTAACAGAAAAGACCGTGTAGGCAAAAGAATGGTTCAGGATATTGTTGAAAAAAACCTTGAGAAAAATGGTTTGTCCGGGAGAGGTCTTTCAACACATAAACTTCGTCATACAGCAGCAACTCTTATGTATCAGCATGGCGGAGTTGATCCGTTACAATTAAAAGAAATTCTCGGACATGAGAATCTTTCCACAACAGAAATCTATACTCATATACATGATGAGCAGTTGAAGGAAGCTGTTGACTCCAACCCTCTCAACAACATTTCAAAGCTCAAAAAACCTTAAAAACACTGTTGAAAATATTGCATCAATCAATGATGATGCAACACTGAGGCATATATAAATAAGCTGTTTAATCAGGAAATATCTTGTTTCTCCTTTTTCAAATTGACCTTTTCCGATTATTGATTTTGAGTATGCATTTTGTGAGTAATCACAGCTTATATTGCAGGCTGTTATCAAAGCGTATACTGCAACCGTTGTTCCCGGTAATAAAGTCAGGATGCTGTATCCGAAGCCGCTGAAACCGTATAATAAATAAAGATATCCTGATATAACACCTGTTCCCAGACCTTTTAAGAACGGAATCCATATTATCAACGGAAATCCAATCAGAGAAAAAGCGAGAAATAAATTTAATGCTAAAAAAATTCCGTTTGATAATAATGAGTTTATAAAAATTTCCGATATCCCCTGCCCCGGTTTATTAATAATATAATTATTGATATTTTCTGATATTTTATCTGTTATAAACGATTCTTTATTGAGCATTAACGCTCCGATGATTATTCCGACTGAGAATAATAATGTCAGCATCAGGGTTCTTGAATTTTCGAATAGTTTTTTTATGGATTTTCCGTTATATACCTTATAGTTCAGTTGGCCTCTGCTCATTTTTTTACCTCCGTATTCTTTTGTTAAATTATATGAGCAAGTCCCGTTTTTATGACATTAAAAAGACGACTGTTGTGAACAGCCGTCTTTTTTTATAACTTTTCAACTTTTGCAAAATTTGCCATGATTTTCTTTGTTCCTGAATTTGTGAATGCAATTTCAAGAAGAGTATCATTACCCATAGGCTTGGCACTGATAATAACGCCTTCACCGTATGCTTTATGTCTGACAGTATCACCGATATTGAAAACAGCAGTATTCTTCATCGGTGCAGAATGAGCAGGAGAAGAAGTAAAGCCTCTCGAAGCTGTCTGCGGTCTTGCTGAAATCGGTGTTTTATTATCTGCTGATATAGTTTTGATTGTTTCACCTGTTATGTCAAGAAGTGAATCGGGAATTTCGCGTATAAATCTTGACGGCTGATTGAATCTTGTCTGACCAAAAAGCATTCTCTGCTTAGCTCTGGTAATATAAAGCGTTTTTTTAGCTCTTGTAACAGCAACATAAGCGAGTCTGCGTTCTTCTTCAATTTCATCCTCACCGCTCATTGAAGACATATCTGACGGAAAAATTGATTCTTCCATACCAACAAGACAAACAACAGGAAATTCAAGACCTTTTGCGGCATGAATTGTCATCATAACAACAGAATCAGCCTCGGCGTTATAGTTATCTATGTCTGTCATGAGAGCAACTTCCTGAAGGAAGTCGTTGAGGGTTGGTTCGTCGTTTTCTCTTGTGAAACGTAAGAGGTTATTTGATAATTCTTCGAGGTTGGCAAGACGGTCCTCTTTTGTTTCGGGATCAAGCGACAGAGAAGCAATATAACCCGATTCATTGATAACCTTTTTAAATAATTCGGATAATTCAAGGGAATCAACAGACTCAATGAATTCCTCCATCATCTTGCCGAATTCAACCATTTTTTTTGCACTTCTGCTGAGCTTGGGGAATTGATCTGCGGATTTGATAACTTCAAAAAGACTGATTCCGAGACCTTCGGCTATTTCAAGCGCATATGAAACTGACGAATCTCCAATCCCCCTCTTGGGAACATTAATAATTCTCTGTAGTCTTACAGTGTCATTTGGGTTTGCTATAACACTCAGATAAGCAAGAGCATCCTTGATTTCTTTACGGTCATAGAACTTGTGACCGCCGATAAGACGGTATGGAATACCCATTCTGACAAATGCCTGTTCAATAAGGTTGGACTGTGAATTCATTCTGTAGAGAACGGCAAAATCGCTGTATTTGCCGCCTTTTCTCAGTCCTTCAAGAACCTTATCGGCAACAAATATACCTTCATCTCTGTCAGAATAAGCGGTATGATAATTGATGAGATCGCCTTTTCCGTTATCTGTCCAGAGATTCTTGCCTTTTCTGTTTTCGTTATGTGCAATGATTTTGTTTGCAGCATCAAGAATATTCTGAGTTGAACGGTAATTCTGTTCAAGACGGATCACCTTTGCATTTGAATACTGATGTTCAAAGCTGAGAATATTTTCAATTGTTGCGCCTCTGAATTTATAGATACTCTGGTCATCATCGCCTACAACGCAGATGTTTTTATACCCGCCTGCAAGCATCGATGTTAAAAGATACTGAGCATGGTTTGTATCCTGATATTCATCAACCATGATATATTTGAATTTGCGCTGATAATATTCGAGAACTTCAGAGTTGTTCTGAAGCAGACGCACGGTATTGACTATTATATCATCAAAATCCATTGCATCGGCATCTTTAAGACGTTTCTGATACATTTCATAAACAGAGCCGATATTTCTCTTTCTGAAATCTACATAGTTTTCTTTTATGTATTCTGAAGGAGAAATAAGCATATCCTTAGCGCTGCTTATTGCGGATAGTACACTCTTGGGTGTTATAATATTTTCGCTCAGACCAAGCTGTTTGATGCAGTCTTTGATAACACGCTTACTGTCATCGGTATCGTAAATCGTAAAATTGGATGAATAACCGATATAATCGGCATTTCTTCTGAGAATACGGACACAGCTTGAGTGGAAGGTGCTAGCCCAGATATCGAGTGCCGCTTCACCAAGCATTTTCTCAAGACGTTCTTTGAGTTCGCCTGCCGCTTTGTTTGTGAAGGTTATGGCAAGAATTTCCCAGGGTTTTGCAGCATCAACCTGAAGCAAAGGTTCAATATCAAAAACATCATCAATAATTCCGTCAGCTGCAGCACGCATAAGTGCAAGCTCACTTTCATTCGGCTCATAGGCAATTTTATCGCTGTAATAGGCTTTGCCGTATTTCATTATATTGGCTATTCGGTTAACAAGAACGGTTGTTTTACCGCTTCCTGCTCCAGCAAGCACCAAAAGCGGTCCCTCTGTTGAGAGAACCGCTTTCTTTTGCATATCATTGAGATTTTTGAAATCTCTTTCAATTATCTTTTTACGAAGGGTAAAAAATTCATTGGAAATCATTTGTTACCTCAGATTGAAATTTCATGAGCAATTTTATAAAGCTCATGGTTAACTGTGCGTTCCATGTTAAGAGCTTCATAAATATCATAATCGATAATATGGTCGTCCTTCTGAACAACAACTCTGTTACCGATGCCTTCCATAAGAAGCTGAACAGCTTTATAACCCATCTGACTTGCAGCAACTCTGTCACGCACTGTGGGAGAACCGCCTCTCTGAACATGACCGAGAATAACAGCTCTTGATTCAACGCCGCATTCTTTTTCAATTTTTCTTGCAAGTTCTTCAACGCCGCCGATACCTTCGGCAACCATAACAATGAAATGCTTTTTATCAGTCTTCTGTGTTCTTCTGATTCTTTCAATAACGTGCTTTTCGATATCTGACTGAATCTCAGGAATAACAATAGCTGTTGCACCGACTGCTATACCGGCATTGAGAGTGAGGTCGCCGCATCTGTTACCCATAACCTCAACAACAATGCATCTGCTGTGGGATTCAACGGTGTCTCTGACTCTGTCTACCATCTGCATAACAGTATTGAGGCAGGTATCATAACCGATAGTATAATCTGATGATACGATATCGTTATCAATTGTTCCGGGAACACCGATGCAGGGAATACCTCTGAGTGAAAGATCGCGTGCACCTCTGAATGAACCGTCACCGCCGATGACAACAATGCCTTCAATGCCGAACTTCTTGCAGGTGTCAATAGCCTGCTGCATACCTGATTCCTCTCTGAAAGCCTTACATCTTGCGGAATAGAGCATTGTGCCGCCTCTGTGGATTATATCGGAAACGCTTCTGATATTGAGTTCACGGATGTCACCTTCGATGAGACCCTGATAACCTCTGTTAATTCCGTATACTTTAATTCCGTTTTCACATGCGGTTCTGACAACTGCACGAACTGCAGCATTCATACCGGGGGCGTCGCCGCCGCTTGTTAAAACGCCGATAGTCTTCATAATAATTACTCTCCTTGAAAAATGTTCAGACTATATAATACACTTTAAATTACATAATGTCAATGAAATAAACATTTTTTGCTAATTTTTTTAATTAATAATTCTCCGATAAACCATTTAATCGTTATATATAACATTTGAATCACCGAGAATTTTACGAAGTTCTCTCAGAAGCACATTATTGACATCAATTCCATGCATTAACGGATTTCTTTTATATTCTTTTCTGTCATTGTAATAATAATACAAAGGAACATTTCCGTCAAAAATTGATAGCAGTTTTCTGCAGTATTCAATCTGAGGAGAATCTGCGGTGTCGAATCTGAGGAACAATCCTTTTGCCTTCTTTTTTTCGGAGGTGACAGTTTTTGCTTCAACGATTGAATTTTCAGAAGGGCATACTTCAACTGCTTCACAAACAATCTTTGTATCCTCATCTTCACGCATACTTATTCTTCCGTGGAAAAGAAGTATGTTACCTTCAACAAATACAGCGGGTTTTTCCATAAGAGTTTTAGGGAACACAATTAATTCAATCGAGCCGGTTGTGTCTTCAACAGTTAAAAATGCCATGGTGGAATCGTTTTTTGTTATCTTTTTCTTAACTGAACTGATAAGACCGAGAACAGTAACTCTGTCATTATCTTTATATTTTGCCGAATCCGAATCAATAATCTCGCCTATTGAAGCGCATTTAAGTTTTTCGGATATACGGATATATTTGTTCATGGGATGTCCCGAAAGATACATTCCCGAAACTTCTTTTTCATATCTGAGAAGCTGTTCGGGCGTAAATTCATCGGAATCGGGATAAATAAATGAAGATGCAGGAATATATTCTTCGTCGTCATATGAAGAACCGAGATCACCGAAGCCAATCTGACCTTCAACATTTCTTCTTTTTGATGAATCAAGTTCTTCGATAATCGTATCTATCGAATTCATCATTTGTCTTCTGTTTGCTCCGAGATTATCGAAAGCACCGCATTTGATAAGATTTTCAAGTGTTCTTCTGTTGAAATCCTTACCGTACATTCTGCGGCAGAAATCATAGAAATCATAAAAATCGCCGTTTGAGTTTCTTTCATCAATCATGCGTCTGATGAAGCCTCTGCCGAGACCTTTGATGGCAAGCAGACTGAAATGTATATTTCTGCCTGAAACTGCAAATTCATCGGAGCTTTCATTGATGTGAGGCGGCAGAATTCTTATTCCAAGTTTCGAACACTCGTTGATATATTGAACAACTTTTCCTGTGTTATCAAGAAAGCTCGTCAATAATGCCGCAAAAAATTCGCAGGGATAATGACACTTGAGCCATGCGGTCTGATACGCAACATATGCATATGCTGCGGCGTGTGCTTTATTGAAAGCGTAAGAAGCGAAAGAAATCATTTCATCAAAAATTTCATTTGCCGCTTTTGAATCAACACCCCTGTTAACTGCACCTTCAACAAATGCATCTCTTTCTTTAAGCATTACATCATGCTTTTTCTTGGCCATTGCACGACGAACAATATCAGCTCTCCCGTAAGAATATCCTGCAAGTTCACGGCAAATCTGCATGACCTGCTCCTGATAGACCATGCATCCGTAAGTGACATCAAGAATGCTTTTAAGCTCGGGCGTTTTATATCTTATTTTATCGGGATGATGTCTGTTTTCAATATAAGTCGGAATTGAATCCATGGGACCGGGTCTGTAAAGAGAAATAACGGCAATCAGGTCTTCAAGACTTTCGGGTTTGAGCTGTGATAAAACGCTTCTCATTCCGGCCGATTCAAATTGAAAAACACCTTCCGTCTGAGCAGAGCACATCATTTCATAAACATTTCTGTCTTCAACATCAATGTTATCAATACAGAAATCGGGAACGGATTTTCTGATCATATTTTCTGCCGATTTGATAACGGTAAGTGTTCTGAGACCTAAAAAATCCATTTTCAAAAGACCGAGTTCTTCAAGCGTTGTCATCGGAAACTGAGTTACAACAGCTTCATCGTTTCTCGCAAGAGGAACATATGAAACAACGGGGTCGTGTGTTATAACAACTCCTGCAGCATGGGTTGATGCATGACGGGGCATACCTTCAACCTTGCGAGCCATATCAATAAGCTCTTTTGCTTCGTCATCATTATCATAAAGAGCCTTGAAATCAACAGAACGCTTTAATGCTCTGTCGATTGTTATATTAAGTTCATTGGGAACTTGCTTAGCTATGTTATCGACGGTTGAATAAGGCATTCCGAGAGCTCGTCCGACATCTCTTATCGCAGCTTTTGCGGCAAGAGTACCGAATGTTACAATCTGAGCAACATGGTCTGAACCGTATTTTTCAATAACATAATCAATGACCTCTCCCCTTCTTTCGAAGCAGAAGTCAATATCAAAGTCGGGCATACTTACTCTTTCCGGATTTAAAAAACGTTCAAAAAGAAGATTGTATTTCATCGGGTCAATACCGGTAATTCCGATACAGTATGCGCATATACTTGCAGCACCCGAGCCTCTGCCGGGACCTACGGGTATGCCCATTTCTTTTGCTTGTCTGATAAAATCATGGACTATAAGATAATAGTCAACATAACCCATTTTATTAATAACATCAAGCTCATAATTGAGCCTGTCGATATATTCTTCGGGAGGGTTTTCACCGTATCGCTCTTTCAGACCTTTTCTGCAAAGAAGCGAAAACCATTCGAAATGCTCATATCCATCGGGCACTTCAAAATGAGGAAGTTTGGTGTTGCCGAATTCAAATGTAACATTGCATCTTTCGGCAATTTTTGCGGTATTATAAACAGCTTCGGGACAATCGGAGAATGCTTCAAGCATTTCATCTTCGGATTTAAGATAGAATTCTTCCGTTCCGAATTCAAGACCCGTGTCCTCACCAACCGTATGATTGGTCTGAATGCAGATAAGAACTTGCTGCATTTTTGCATCCTGCTTATCTGTATAATGTGCATCGTTTGTTGCAGCCAGAGGAATGTCAAGCTCTTTTGAAAGCCTGATGAGGTCAGGATTAATCATAAGCTGTTCATTTAATCCGTGATTCTGAATTTCAAGATAATAATTATCTTCACCGAAAATATTCTTATACCAATTCGCAACAGACTTTGCTTCTTCGTAATCATTTCTTTGCAAGGCTCTTGATACCTCGCCTGCAAGGCATCCCGAAAGTGCAATCAATCCATCATGGTATTTTTCAAGAATGTCCTTATCAACTCTCGGTTTGGTGTAAAAACCGTTTACCCAACCCTCGGAAACAAGCTTTATAAGGTTCTTATAGCCTTTATTATTTTTGCAGAGAAGAACAAGATGGAATCTTTCGTTGTCGATTCCGTGAACTTTATCAAATCTCGATCTCGGCGCAACATAAACTTCGCATCCGATAATCGGTTTTATATCTCTTTTAAGAGCTGCTTTATAAAAATCAACAACACCGTACATAACACCGTGGTCTGTTATGGCAACAGACGTCTGACCCATGCTTTTGACTTTATCGAGCATAGGTTCAATTCTGCAAGCGCCGTCAAGCAGACTGTATTCACTGTGAACATGTAAATGAGTGAAGGACATTATTCAATCTCCGTTATTATTTTTTCAGCAATTTTAACTATTCTGCTGAGTCTGTGATTAATTCCTGAACGTGAAATCGGTTCATCAAGAAGATTTCCGAGCTCGGATAAACTTGCTTCGGGGTTATCAATACGCAGTCTTGCAAGTTCCTGAAGATTATCCGGCAATGCCGATATTCCCATATGTTTTTCAATCAGCTCAATTGCTTCAACCTGCTGGTTTGCAGCATTGACAGTTTTATTTATGTTTGACATTTCAAAGTTCAGTCTTCGGTTTACCGTATTCTTGACATCTTTTTCAATTTTTATTCCCATAACATGAAGAGATGCGGCCTGCGCTCCGATAATAGCAAGAATATCTTCAATGCTTTCACTGTCTTTGAAATAAATGATGTGATTACCTTTTCTGACAATATATTTCGGACTTAATGAAAGCTCGTCCATGAATTTCATAAAATCCATGCAAAGTCTTTTATAAGGCACAACAAATTCAAGATGATATCCTCTTTCGGGGTCGGTAACGGTTCCGCAGGCAAGAAATGCTCCTCTGAGAAATGCACTCAGACAGCATTCATCTGAAATGTTGGCTCTGTTTATTCTGAGAGAAGTTTCTGTCAATGAATGACCGAATTTATCAAAAACTTTGGACTTGTCCGAATCGGATTTAAGATATGCGGTCATTTTTTTTGTTCCTGTGTCGCTTATTATCGGCTCAACAGAGCAATAATTCCGAAGATATGATAAATATAAATCAAATACATCGCGGTTTTCCGACGTTATTGAAAGGTTATATTTTGAAAAATGAGCAAAAAGCACAAGCCCGTAGACTTGTGCATGATAGCAACAGGAGGATAAATTTTCAATTTTTGATATTTCGCTTTTTACTTCGGATGAAAAAGACAAATCATTCCCCTCCTACCCTATTATTCTGACTTCGGGTTCAATATGAACACCTTTTATTTTCATAACTGTTTCTTGGCAATGTTTCATGAGAGCCAAAACATCCTCGCAAGTTGCATTACCTTTGTTTATAATAAAACCGGAATGTTTCTCGCTGACCTGAGCACCGCCGACAGTACAGCCTTTAAGATTGCATTCATCAATCAATGCTGCGGCAAAATATCCTTCGGGGCGTTTGAATGTACTTCCTGCACTGGGATATTCAATGGGCTGCTTATCCTTGCGTCTGAACATCAATTCATCCATTTTCGCTTTTATATCTTCATGATTACCTTTTTCGAGTTTAACAGTGAGAGACAAAATGAATAAATCGCTGTCGGAATAAATGCTGTGTCTGTATGAAAGACCAAGTTCATCAGCATTGAAAACCTCTTTTGTTCCGTCGTGAAGAAGATGTTCACATGAAACAAGAACATCAACCATTTCACCGCCGTATGCACCTGCATTCATATAGGCAGCACCGCCTGCAGTGCCGGGAATACCGAATGCAAATTCAAGACCGGAAAGTGAGTTTTCAAGTGCAAAGCGACACAGTCTGGAAAGCGATGCGCCGCTTTGACAGTAAATTGTTGTTTCATCAATAAGTTCGATTTTATCAAATTTACAAGTATTGATAACAACACCTCTGAAACCGGAATCAGAAATAAGCATATTGCTGCCTTTCCCGATTATAAGCTTCGGGGCGGATAATTCATTTAAAAGTCTGATTATTGAAGAAATTTTATCTTCAGTATCGGGAAAGACCATCAAATCGGCTTTTCCGCCGATTTTAAAGCTTGTATAATTTTTCAGCACAGCATCCGTCAGATATTCACATCCGATATTTTCGCATAAAGTGATGATTTCATTATAAAAACTCATGGTTTCCTCCAAAATCAATTATTCATCAAGAAGTGCCGCACCGAAAATGCCTGCATCGTTTCCGAGTTCAGCGGCAAGAATTTTTGTCTGTTTATTTGAGTGAATTGAATATCTTTCGTTTTCTGCGTGCTTTCTGAGAGGGTTGAGAATTGTATCGCCTTCGTGGCTGACACCGCCGCCGATGCAAACGATTTCGGGCTGGAAGGTGTTAATAATATTATTGACACCGACTGAAATATAATAAATATAATTTTCGCAGACTTCTTTAGCAGCTTCGTCACCAAGTCTCATTGCATCAAAAGCCGTTCTGCCGCTTGTGCAGTCGATATTGCCGTTGACAAGCTGCCACATCTTGCTGTCTTTGTTTGCAAGCATTGCTTCTTTTGTCTGAGCTATAAGAGCTGTTGCGGAAGCATACTGTTCCCAGCAGCCTTTTCTGCCGCAGTTGCACTGCTTGCCGTTGACCATGATAACATGATGACCCATTTCTCCGCCTGCATAGTTTACGCCGCTGACAATCTTACCGTTAACAATAATACCGCTTCCGACGCCGGTTCCGAGAGTAACGGCAACAAAGTTTCCGACACCTTTGCCTACACCTGCGATTGCTTCGCCGAGTGCAGCGCAGTTTGCATCATTATCAAGATAAACAGTTTTGCCGAGTCTTTCTTCAAGCATTTCCTTTGCGGGAACCTGATTGAAATCAAGGTTATTAGCAAATTCAATATAACCGTTATCTTTATTGACGGAACCGGGAGTTCCTACGCCGACAGACGAAACTTCATCCATGGAAATTCCGGCATCTTTAATTGCCATGTCAACAGCAACTTTGATATCATCAAAAATTTCCGCAGCAGGTCTGGGACACTTGGTTTTAACCTTACCTCTGCCTATTATTTTCATATCTTCCGATACAACACCTACTGCTATGTTTGTTCCGCCGAGATCAACGCCAATTCTATACATATTTATTACCTCCGTAAATTTATTATAATCTGATTTATGAATTATGCCAGAATTCAAGTTCTTTTTTAGCAGGAACGATATCATCAGTCATGCCGAGACTGTGAAGAAGCTCTCTTGCAGCGTTATAACCCATCTTCTTCTGTCTGTTATTCATCGCTGCAGCTTCAATGATTATCGAAAGATTTCTGCCGGGTTTGACTGGAACAACGGTAACAGGAACTTTTATATCAAGAATTTCGGTGTATTCATTTTCGAGACCGAGTCTGTCATAAACCTTTTCACTGTCCCAGGGTTCAAGCTGAACAACCATATCGACCTTTTCCGTAAGTTTAACTGCACCCATACCGAACAGTCTTCTTGCATTAAGAACACCTACGCCGCGAAGCTCGATAAAATGACGGATATTATCCGGTGCAGAACCGACAAGAGTTTTGTTTGATACTCTGCGGATTTCAACAGCATCATCGGCAATGAGTCTGTGTCCTCTCTTGATGAGTTCAAGAGCTGTTTCGCTTTTACCGACGCCGCTGTCGCCGAGAATGAGAACACCTTCGCCGTATACTTCAACAAGAACACCGTGACGCGTTATGCGTTGTGCAAGTTCAACTCCGAGATAAGAAATTGTTGCTGACATACATCCCGATGTTGATTCATTTGTTGCAAGAACGGGAACTTCATATTTTTCTGCAAAGCTCAGAAATCTTTTTCCGCACTGAAGACCTCTTGTTACAACAACTGCTGCGGGTCTTTTGGAAAAGAATCTTTCAAGACATTCAAGAAAACCGTCTTTGGTAAGACTTTTGAAATACTCAAGTTCGGTAAGACCGAAAAACTGAATTCTTGCAGGATCAAAATAATCTTCGAAACCGGTTAAAATAAGACCGGGTCTGTTTACATCCTGAGAGGTGATATAGATATCCGCAATATCTTTTGGGGTATAAATCACCTGAAAAGAAAGGTCTTTTACAACTTTTTCAAGAGAAACCGTATACTTACTCATAGCTTACTCCTTATTTATGATATTGATATAATCCATATCAACCCATTATAACTGTATTATATAAGAAAACTCAGGATTTTCCAACCCTTTTTTATAAAAATTTTTAAAAAATAACGGACACCGAAGTGTCCGCATATTTTATCAAAGCTGTTTTGAGATGTTTTCAAATTTTGTTTTTGTTTCTTCAATCATCTGTGCCTGTGCAGCGCCGGGATTATACCATCCTTTTTTCTGCATATCGCTGAAAACTGAAAACTGAATCGAATGTTCTTCGTTAAGAATTTTCAGCATATCATCCTGGAGTTTCTGATTTACACATTCGTTAGAAAATGTATTATAAACGCCTGTAATATGCTTCTGAGATGTTAAAATATCATCCATGATTTCTCTGTCGGTTAAATCGGAAAAATTAATCAAAGAAAACCCTCCTTAATACAAGTGACCCATAAGAGTGTCAAAATGCTGCTTGTGCTGATTTGCGATTTGTTCGCAGGTTGTTTTAACCTGAGGGTCGGTTGCAATCTGTGCATATGCTTTGAACTTTTTGATAAGCATCTGCTCGCAGTTAAGTTGGTCTTCGATTGCAGACAATTCTTTTGAAGTAAGATTTGCCATAATATCCTCCTTATAATTTGGTAATAATATTATCTGCAAATCTTTATATCATATTCATATAAAAGCAAAAAAGAGCTGCCCGAAAGCAGCTCTTATATTGCGTTAATCACTTAATAAAGAGAACAACAAGTGTTGAAACAAGTGAAAGAACAAAGAAAATGATAGCAAGAATCTTTGTTATTTTAACAAGCTTCTGTTCAATTGTCTTGCTCTTGCTCTTGCCAAGGAATGTTTCAGCACCGCCTGCAATAGCGCCTGAAAGACCCTGCTGACGGCCTTCCTGAAGAAGAACCATAGCAACGAGTGCAAGAGAAGTAACGATAAGAACGATACCTAACACGATTTCATACCATGCCATAGGTCATAAACCTCCAATTAATATTTTACTAAAGGATTTTAACACATTATTATCTCAAATGCAAGCATATTTTTTATTTTATTGGGATAAAATACAATGAATTTAAAAATAAATAAAGGTTATTATATTTTTGCAGAGAAAAAGATAACAGCGTTTGCATTTTCTCTGTCTGACTGAAAAATTCAGTCATAGCCGTTCATTGTGGGGATGCCCGACTTTGAACGGCTATTATATTAAAATGTTATCTGTTCTTCTTCATCTTCTGCGCTGAGCAATGCACCTGCAGCAGGAAGATTTTTTGCTTTATATCTGTGGGGTTTTGCAAATTCGCCTTCCTTATATTCACGGGCTGTCATAAGTCTGTGACCTTTTTTGAGAGTAAGAACGCCAACGCCGATTGTATCCTTTGTAGTCTTGGGAAGGATTACTGCCGTGTTGATAAGAAGATGTCTGCCCGAGCTTGAAACAACAACAAGTTCTTTATCCTCGGGAAGCTGAAGTATTGCAGCAAGGGGTGATTTATCCGAATATGCTTTTATAAGTTTTTTGCGTTTTGTGACAGTCTGATATGCTTTCATATCGATTTTTGCAGTCTTTCCGTTTTCAAAGAAAAACATCATATAACCGCTGTAATCACTTGTGAGAGCCATGAAAACGGGATTTTCGCCTTCTTCCATTTCAAGCTTTGCCGGAATGTAATCTCCGAGAACACTTGCCTTGGAATCCTCAAATGCAGAAATGCTTGACTTATATACCTGACATTTATTTGTGAAGAACAAAAGCTCTTTTGCATTTGTTGTTTCAAATGTCTGTGAAATTTCGTCGCCTTCCTTGAGTTTTTGTGCTCCACTCATTCGGAGTGAAAGAGGAGTTATTTTTTTGAAATAACCGTCTTTCGTGAAGAAAATATGAACAGGATAATCGGGTATTTCTTCCTCAACGGGTGAATCATCTATTTCAGTTGAATAAACAACTTCCGTTTTTCTCGGTTTTGCATATTTCTTGATTACTTCCTTAAGCTCGAGAATGATAATCTGTTTTATTCTCTTGGGAGTATCAAGGATATCATTGAGGTCTTTTATTGCAGTTTCAAGCTTTTCGATATCCTGAAGACGTTTGAGGATATATTCTTTGTTGAGATGACGAAGCTTTATTTCCGCAACATACTCTGCCTGAATTTTATCAATTTTAAAACCGATCATGAGGTTGGGGACAACTTCAGATTCTTCTTCTGTATTTCTGATGATTTTAATAGCTTTATCAATATCAAGAAGAATTTTTTCAAGACCTCTGAGAAGATGAAGTCTGTCGGAAGCGCGTTTCAGATCGAAAGCCGTTCTTCTTCTTACACAGTCACTTCTGAAATCAATCCATTCATTGAGCAATTCTTTGACGCCGAGAACTCTCGGATTTCCCTTGATAAGAACATTGAAATTGCAGGAGAATGTATCCTGAAGCGGTGTTGTATCATAAAGCTTTTTCATGAGCTTATCGGGGTCAGTGCCTTTTTTTACATCAATTGCGATCTTAAGACCGCCGAGGTCGGTTTCATCTCTGATATCATTGATTTCCTTGATTGAACCCGTTTTGACCTTCTCGATAATTCTGTCGATTATCGCTTCACAGGTTGTTGTGGGAGGAATTTCAGTTATTTCAATACAGCTGTTTGATTTGTCAAAACTGTATCTCGCTCTGACCTTGAAGCCTCCCCTGCCCGTGCGATAAATCTCTTCCATGTTTTCTCTGTTATAAACCAGAAGACCGCCGCCGGCAAAATCGGGAGCAAGAAGTGTTTCCGTTACATCATGTTTCGGGTTTTTGATTAATTCAATTGTTGTTTTACATACTTCTTCAAGATTGAAAGAACAGATTGAGCTTGCCATACCTGCTGCGATACCCGTGTTTGCGTTGACAAGAACACTTGGGAAATTAACGGGCAAAAGTGCAGGTTCTTTCATAGTGTTATCGAAGTTATCGACCATGTCAACAGTATCTTTATCGATATCAACAAAAAATTCCGTGCAGATTTTTTCAAGCTTCGCTTCCGTATAACGTGATGCAGCCCACATCATATCTCTCGAAAAAGCTTTACCGAAGTTACCTTTTGAATCAACATAGGGATGAAGAAGTGCTTCGTATCCTTTGGAAAGTCGGACCATTGTGTCATATATGGCAGCGTCGCCGTGAGGATTGAGCTGCATAACCTGTCCCACAATTTTGGCGGACTTTGCTCTTGCACCTGTTAAAAGACCCATTTTATACATCATATAAAGAATCTTTCTGTGTGAAGGCTTGAATCCGTCAATCTCGGGTATGGCTCTCGACATGATAACACTCATTGCATAGGGCATAAAGTTGACTTCGAGAGCATCAACAATACTCTGGTTTGCAACATCACCTGCGCCGAAAATATGCGTTTTATCATCAAGTTGTCTGAGCGATGAAGAAATATCCTTTTTACTTTTTTTAGCCATTATATCTAACTCCGTAATAAAATTATGAAACGTCGGTCAGATCCATATAAAGATGACCGTTTTCGGAAATATAGTCTTTTCTTCCGATGAGGTTATCTCCGAGCAGTAAATCAAATTTATCTGCTGTTTCCTGAGCAAATGAAGGTTCGATTTTAATAAGTCGTCTTGTCGAAGGATTCATTGTGGTAAGGGACATCATTTCGGGGTCGTTTTCACCGAGACCCTTTGAACGCTGAATCGAATACTTTTTATTTCCGATTTCAGCAATAACATCATTCTTTTCCTTCTCCGTGTATGCAAACCAGGTTTCGTCACCGCAGTTGATTTCGTAAAGCGGTGATTCGGCAATAAAAACTTTTCCTTCATTGATCAGGGTGGGCATAAGTCGGTAAATCATTGTCAGAATAAGCGTTCTGATATGGAAACCGTCAACATCAGCATCGGTGCAGATAATAATCTTGTTCCACTTCAGCATATCAAGGTTAAACGAAATCATATCTTTTCCTGATTTCTTTTTTGAAGGAACTTCAACGCCGCATCCGATAACTTTGACAAGATCGGTGATGACATCACTTTTAAAAATACGGTCATATTCAGATTTAAGGCAGTTGAGAATTTTACCTCTTACGGGCATGATAGCCTGGAATTCAGCGTTTCTTGACTGTTTACAAGCTCCCAAAGCAGAGTCACCCTCAACTATGAAAAGCTCGCGAAGTTCAACATCCTTCGTTCTGCAATCAACAAATTTCTGAATGCGGTTTGTAAGGTTGCTGACATTCTGTATGAGCGATTCTTTCATACCGAGTCTTGTTTTTTCAGCCTTGACACGGCTTCTCATATTGATAAGAACCTGGTCTGCAATCTTACCGGCTTCAAGAGGATTCTCGATAAAATAAACTTCAAGCTGATGCTTGATAAAGTCTGTCATTGCATCCTGAATAAATTTGTTTGTTATCGCCTTCTTTGTCTGATTTGCATAGGATGTCTGAGTTGAAAAAGACGAGATAACAAGAACTAAACAATCTTCAATATCCTGGAATGTTATTTTACTGTCGCTTTTCTGATATTTATTGTTTTGTTTGAGATAAGAATCTATCTGAGCAACAAATCCGAGACGGGTTGCCTTATCGGGTGAACCGCCGTTTTCGAGAAAGCTTGAATTATGATAAAATTCCTTGAGCTGAAATTTATTGGAAAAAGTAAGTGAAATATTCATTTTGAGCTTATAGTCCGGCAAATCTTCTCTGTCTCTGCCGACTGCATCACCCTGCCATGTCTGAACGCTTGTCAATGCATCTGCACCGACGCATTCCTTGACATAGTCTTCTATGCCGTTTTCATAAAGATATTCATAGGTTTCAAAGCTTTTGCCGACCTGATTTTTAAGAATAAACTTAACGCCCGCATTAACTACAGCCTGCTTTTTGAGAGTATCCTGAAAATATTCAAGAGGAATATCAATATCAGTAAAAACTTCAAGGTCGGGAAGCCATTTGATTCTTGTGCCTGTATCCTTTTTGGTGTATTCCTCCTTAATCATATCTCCGACAATAAATCCCTTTTTAAAATTAAGGGTATATTTATAACCGCCGTTATGAATCTCCGCTTCCATATAATCTGAAGCAAACTGAGTTGAGCACAAGCCGAGACCGTTGAGACCGAGTGAATATTCATAGCTTCCGTTATTATTGGTGTCATATTTGCTTCCTGCATACATTTCGCAGAAAGCAAGTTCCCAGTTATAACGCTTTTCTTTATTATTATAATCGACGGGAAGACCTCTGCCGAAGTCCTGAACTTCAATTGAGTGGTCAGCATATCTTGTAACAATTATCCTGTTACCGAAGCCTTCTCTTGCTTCGTCAATAGAGTTTGATATAATTTCAAAAGCAGCATGCTGACAACCCTCAAGACTGTCTGAACCGAAAATTACCGCAGGTCTTTTTCTGACTTTATCGGGACCTTTAAGCAAGGTCATGCTTTCATTATTATATTCGGGTTTTTTAGCCATTCGGTCAATCCTCCCAAAATTCGCAAATTTTACCAATACAATTATACCACATATTGAAGCAATGTCAAGAATTTGCACAAGTTATTGTTTACAATTTATCTGAATATATCTCATAAAACAACAAAAAACCGGGCTTTTTACGACCCGGTTTCTAAAACTGATTATAATATTATATCGGATTTTCTTTTCATTCTGAGGTATGAACCGGCAGGAATTTCAACGGGACAGTCTATAGTGAATTTCATCATGGGATGAGGTGCATTCTCAATCATTTCTCCGTCTTCATTTTTCAGGTTCTTAACAGTTATTTTAACGGGCTCTTTGCCTTTTATCATAACTTCGAGTTCATCGCCCTCAAAGAATCTGTTGCGTTGTGAAGCATAAAGAACACCGTCTTTCCAATCCTCAGCAATTGCAGCAACATCCCATTCGCGGACATATCCACCGTTATAGAATATCTCGGCATCGTCCATGGGAGTTGAAAAATAGAATCCAGTGCAATATTGACGGTTGCTTGCTTTTCTGACTTCATCAACAATCCATTTTTCGGGTTTCCAATCCTCGGAATAACCTGAATTTTCATAGCTGTCAAGCGCACATCTGTATGCGTTTACGGAAACAGCCGTGTAATATGCTGATTTTGCTCTGCCCTCAATTTTAAAGCTGTTTATACCTGCTTTGACAAGCTCGGGAATATGCTCAATAAGACACATATCACGGGAGTTCATTATGTATGTTCCCGTATTATCCTGTTCAACGGGAAAGTATTCGCCGGGACGTTTTTCTTCAACAAGAGAATAGTGCCAACGGCAAGGCTGAGCACAGTCGCCTCTGTTGGAATCTCTGCCTGTCATATAATTTGAAAGAAGGCATCTTCCGGAAAATGATACACACATTGCACCGTGAACAAAGCATTCTATCTCAAGGTCTTCGGGAATATTTTTTCTTAATTCAATTATTTCCTGAAGTGAAAGCTCCCTTGCCGTAACTATTCTCTTTGCACCCAATTCATAAAACGCATTTGCAGCGGCATAGTTTGTTATTCCTGCCTGAGTTGAAATGTGAATTTCAACATCGGGAGCATATTTTTTTGCCATTCCCATTACACCGATATCGGTTATTATAAAAGCATCAACACCGCTTTCGGCAGCATATTTTAAAAAACCGGGAAGAAAGGAAAGTTCGTTGTTTCTCGGAACGGTATTGCAGGTCAGATATACTCTGACACCCTTTGAATGCGCATAATCGCAGGCTTTTTTCAAATTATCTCCGCCGAAGCTTGCGGCAGCTGTGCGCATTCCGAAACAATCAGAGCCGAGATATACGGCATCTGCACCGTACTCAACAGCAGCTTCAAGACGTTCAAAATCTCCTGCGGGCGCAAGCAGTTCGGGTTTTGATATTTTAAACATATGATTTTTACTCCTAACGGTTGTTTGCTTTTAGTACTTCAATACCGTTTCTGTCATGTTCGGACTGCGTTCTTGCCATATAAATCTGACCGTATTTATCATGACGGAAATAATAATAGTTGGTATCGTCGGGGAAAAGAGCAGCATTGATGGCATCATCGCCGGGGTTACAAATCGGTCCGGGAGGAAGACCCTGGCTGATATATGTGTCATAATAATTCTGATAAACAGCAGCTTTATCGGGTGTCACATTCGGTTTTACATAGTTTGTTATATAATTTTTTGTTGAGTCACATCCGAGAAGAGGCCAGGATACAGGATGGCTGAGTCTGTTATGAATAACTGAAGAAATAGCACCCATCTGTGTTTTGTTTGCTGCCTCACGCTGAATGATTGAAGCAATAATTATTATTTCGTCACGGGTCATGCCAAGCTTTTCACGCTGAGCCTCATATTCTTCAGTCCACTTTGATTCAGAAGTATCAAGGAATTTTCGAAGAACACTGTTTGCGTTGCTTTCTTCATAAAACTCATAGGTATCAGGATAAAGATATCCTTCAAGAGTAAAAGTTCTGTTGGGAACGGTGCCGATTTCTTTAATAAAGCTGTAGTCAAATTCAGCGCCGCTTACAGATGCAAGAAGCTCTTTTTTGCTGCATACACCGAATTCATCAATTTTATCAAAAACCTGATAGATTGTCCAGCCTTCAGGGAAAACAAGAGTTACAGTATCTGCAGTTTGGGCAATCTGCTTGAATTCGGTGAGATAACCTTCAAGTCCGAGATTTTTTTCAACATAATAAATATCACCGAAGTAAACGGGAGGCGAAGGTTTTTTTGTTTTGTTGATGTTTTTTACATAATCAAAAGCTTTATAGAAAAATTTGCAGAAAGCTTTTTGTTTAACAAGATCATGATCGGCGAGAATATCGATAATTTCATCAGTTGTTGCATCATTGGGAATACTGATCTGAACCTTTTCATCACTTCTGCTGAATGCAAGAATATCATTTATGCAAGAAATGGCAAAAGCGGAAAGCGCAGTTGAAAAAATGACAACAACAAAGAAGAAAACAGCCGTTATCGCACTTGTTGCACGACGCCTTCTTTTTTTCTTTGCCGAAGATGTTTTATTCTGAACAGGTATATTCTGTTCAGGTGCTTTTGCGGGTTTTCTGTTGGAAAAATAAATCTCACCGTTATATCTCGGCTGTTGATCGTCGATATTGGTCAGAGAAGATTCGTTGTCATCAATATGAACTTCAAACTTCTTTTTGACGGGTGTAACAACGGGAGGAGGCATTAAATTATCAAGATCCTCAGGGTTGAGAAAACCGTCATCTTCAATATTAACTTTAAACTTGATTTTATTTTCGTTATCCATATGCAGAAACCTCCTTATTATTTATGGTTCCACAATTGAGCTTCAGTTAAAATATAATCGATTGCTATATCATTATCCTCAGCAGGAATTATGTTTGAAATACACCTCTGATAACATAACCCTACAGTCGGAATATTGTTTTTTGACAAAAACCTGTCATAGTAGCCTCCACCGTAACCAAGTCTGTTACCGTTATTATCAAATGAAACGGCGGGAACTATACATAATGTATTATCAAAACTTTCCGCTTTTTCAGCTTTATTGATATCAACGCTCGGTATTCCGAATTTGCCTTCAACAAGCTCGTCTGCTGAATTTATAAAATAAAAATCCATTATTTTACCGCAGCAGAAAGGAACGGCCACTTTTTTCTTATGTTCAAGAAGATACTGAATCAGAGCCGAAGTTCCGACTTCACTGTTAAAAGAAATATAAACCAGAAATGTGTCATAATTATTAAAAAAATGAGAATTGATAAATGACGTGAAAATCATTCTGTCAAATCTGATTTTTTCAGAATCGGAAATACAATTCCGAATTCCGAGATAGAAATCCCTCAATTCTTTCTTGTTGTTCATGAGCATTGCAAGGATTCTCTCAGTTTATCCGAAACATCTCTTCCGAGTAATTCCGCAACTATTTCAAGACCGAAATTAACTGCGCTTCCCATACCCTTTGCCGTTATTATTCCGTTTGAAATGCAAACATATTTTTCGGAAATAAGAGCACCTTTAAGTTCATTTTCAAATCCCGGGAAACAAACTGCTTCAACGCCTTCAAGCAACCCTTTTCTTCCGAGAATCATCGGAGCTGCACAGATAGCGCAAATCAGTTTCTTTTTTTCATGGCACAGGTCAATAAACCTGTCAACAGCTTTGCAATTCATGAGATTGGTTGTTCCCGGCATACCTCCGGGAAGAATAATTCCGGAGATATTATTGTCAAACTCGATTTTATCGGTTGTTGTGTCGCATATAACTGAAATGTTATGAGAACCAGTTATAACCTCAGCGCCGACTCCGACACTCATAATTTCTATTCCGGCTCTTCTGATAACATCAAGAGCTGCAATAGCTTCAACTTCTTCAAATCCGTTTGCAAAAAACATATAAAGCATTTTGATTCCTCCGAATTAATCAAGGGTAAGAGAGAGATAAGCGTTTTTAATTGTTTTAATCAGGTGCTCGGCATCTTCGGAAACCGGAAGAAGCATCCCGGATTTAACAATCTCTGAATCTTTCAAATCCAAATCGGAATTATACGGTAATTCAACACGGATCGATTCTACACCGTGATATGATGCGGCATTTTTTATTTTCTTCAAAAATTCTTCTGCCGGAAAAGTGAATTTCTTAACATTTAAAATATGATTATTAATGCTGTAAAGAATATAACCGTTAGAATCACCGATTATATATCCGCCGTAATATTTATGATGTTCAATTGCAAATTCAACCGATTTTTCGCTCCATCTGAAATAATCATAATCAACGGTTTTGTTATTTGAATTGAATTCCAAAGAATCATTTCTGCTGAAATTAATTATTCTTTTAGAAAAAACAGATTGATATCCGAATCTGAAATAATAATCATATAGTGAATCTTCAGCAGGCTTGAGTGCGATAAAAAACTTATTTCGTTGATATGCAAGATTCTTTGCAAAATCAAGCATCTCAGACATCATTCCCATGCCCCTGAATTTTTTGAGAGTGCAGGCGGCATAAAGATAATATGACGGAAAGTTCTTTCCTTTTATATGCATATCTCCGTCAATTAAAAACAATACAGAAGCAACTTCACCGTCAAAATCAAATATTACCGTGTTTTCCGGTTTGTAATGGAAATCAAGAAAAAACCTTATATCTTTTTCGGAATCCCCGAAAGCCTCTTTCCAGACGGCAACTATACCGCTTATATCTTTATGGGTTGATAATCTGACCATAAATCAAACACCTATTACCTCTGAAACAGCCTTGAACACGGATTCGGAAATCACTTCAATCGGAAGGGGTTCTCCGTCTTTGCTGCATTCTATCCTTATCCATCCGAGTTTACGGCAAGAATAATCCGCTGCCTCACGGCAATGGTTGAGATATTCAACATCTTTCTCGTGGATATCCTTTTTTGATTCGTCACCGTTGTATCTGCCGGTCATAAGCTTCTGTGACACTTCAATCGGCATATCCAGATAAATAACAGCATCGGGTTTGGGAATGCCCATTTTGTTATATTCAAAATCTTCAAGCCATTCAAGATAGGAGTCCCAGTCAGCTCTGTCAGTTTTGGTGAGCTGATGGTATGCGTTGGAGGTTGTGTATCTGTCAGCAAGAAAAATCTCATCATTAAGATATTTTTCTTTCCAGTAGCAATTATAGCTTACATATCTGTCGACTGCAAAAAAAGCCGATGCGGCATATGCGTTGACATCTCCGGGTTTGTTGCCGAATCTGCCTGCAAGATACATTTTAACAAGCTCGCAAGCCGGATCGTCATAATTCGGAAGCTTGATAAAATTAACATTTAATCCGATATCCGCAAGTTTATTTTTGAGTAATTCTTCCTGAGTTGATTTACCGCTGCCGTCAAGACCTTCAATAACAATAAGTTTTCCTGCCATACTTCCTCCATTTTAAGCTATAATTATAGATATTATAACAATAATCTATATATATTTCAAGTGTTAAAATAAAAACTCCCGGATTTTCATCCGAGAGCCATTATTTGACTAAAAAATTTTAACATCGTCAAACATATGGAATATTTTATACCAGAATTCTTCAATATGATAAATCATCGAAATATACTTGGAATGAATATATCTCATATTTCCGCTTCTGATTTCATCGGAAAATGAACAGAGCTTCCCCGAAATTCTGTCAGCCTTATGATATGAAGGATGACAAAATCCGACTATCTGCGCTCTTTTGCTTTCAACAGCTCTGAATTTTTCCATTACATACTGACAGCCGTGATACTGAAGATTTGAAGTGTTACCGCCGACGGACTTTACCCCTATATCATCTCCGACAAACTGAAAACCGTTTTCGGTTACAATTTCAACATGATTGACATTATCTGTTCCGTCAACATCAACGTTATAGAACACAATATCCCCTTTTACGGGAACATAACCGCTTTCAAGCGGATAATACTGTCCTCGCATTTTGAACCAATTTCTCATTGAGTTACAAGAAGCACGCTGAGGAATAGCGGAATCAAGAACCCCTGCCTGCGCTGCACACCACGAAACAAAAATACAACACCACGAGGATTCGTTTTCTCGCCCATAATACCATGTTGTGTATTTATTGATATCGGATTCATAAAAGCCGATTTCCGCTTTTGCAATTTCAACAATGCTTTCCGAAACTGCCAAACGCGTTTCTTCTGTGGCTTCTTTCGTGTATTTACCTGCAGTTGCGTATGATATCACAGGTGTAAGAAAAGTCAATATAAAAGCAAGCGTTAATGATAGTATTCTGAATGTTAAACTTCTTTTCATAATAACTTCCTGAAATTAAGATTTTAATTATAACCGGAATTTTTATCCGGATTAATAAATTGACAAACGAAAGGATGGATTAAGAAATGATATGATTTCTTATATTTTGATTATAGCATTATTTCATCTTTTTTCAATATCTTTTTTATGGATTATGAATTAATTTATAAAATTAAGTTAAATATGACATTTTTATTATTACTGATTGTTTTTTGAGGAAATTCCGTCAAAAAATGTAAATCCGAGAATCAACAAACCGCCGACAGCCTGGCATACAGTCATAGACTCTTTTAATACGGTAACGGAAATAAATACAGCTATCAAAGGGTCTATATAGCTGAGAATTGCGGCTTTCTGTCCCGATAATTCCTTCAAAGATGAGAAATACATACAATAAGTCAAACCCGTATGAACAAACCCTACAGTAAGAAGATTAATCCAGCCGAATCCGTCAACATTGCCGAGTGTAATTCCGCCCGTTAAAAGAACATACGGGATAAGTACAGAAATTGCAGAAATAAATTGAAGGAATGTTCTGTGTATACCGCCGACATTTCCGGTGAATTTATTAATAAAAACAGCCGTTGCATAAAACACCGCTGCACCGAGACCGAACAAAATACCTATATAATTTCTGCCTTTCTCAGCGTCGCCTGTTCCGGTAATCATAACAAGACCGACCGTTGACATAATAAAACATATAATTTGTCTGACGGAAGGTTTTTCTTTGAAGAATACGGGACTCAAAGCCATAACAATAACTGGCGCAAAATAATAACTGAGCGTTGCTACGGAAACGGTTGTATACTTATATGCTTCAAAAAGCAGAATCCAGTTAACGCCTATGGCAACACCCGATAAAAACAATAAAGGAAGTTCTTTTTTGATTTTACCGAAAGGGATTTTCTGTTTTGTAATTAAAAGAAATGCTCCGATTAATATAACGGCAAGTATAGCCCTGTAAAGTGCCAATTCGGCAGAGGAAACGTTAATATTCCGCACAAATAAAGGTATTGTACCGAATATTGCCATCGAAATTGCCATCATTAACCGAGGATTTATTTTGATTTTCATTTTTTCCTCACAATAGTTGATATTTTAAACTATAAAGTGCAACGGGAAACAACTTCCCATTGCACCTTAATAATAATGCGAATATTAAAGAGAATCAATAAGTGCAAGATATTCGGTTACGAGATAAGAACCGATATGTTTGCCGACAGAAAGTGTTTCATCGGCAATTCCGTCGCCGATAATGTGGCCCATAAATGCAAAATTGTTATCTGTGAGAACATAACCGATAGCATCATTTGTAAGACTTACGGGATAGGTTGCAACACCTTCAACGGCTGTTGAAAGGCTGTCATAAGGCCATTCCGTACCGTCCCAGTTAGCACCGCCGGTTATTTCGTCATCCCAGAAAACCTCGGGATAAAGTTCGCCGGGGAAGAGAGCCAGAGCAACTTTGTTGCCGAATTCAAGATAACCCATTTCAGTTGCCATGCAATATTTTTTGAGAAGAAAACCGTCATAGAAAATCTTGTTGTTTACAAGTCCGATTTCGCAAGCAAGAGTGAGAATGCTGTTTTCGGGAGTAATAAAGAGTTCTCTGTGTTTTACATTAATAACAGGTGAAAGCTCTGTTGAATAATCAGCTTCAACTATTTTTGCGCCGACAAGCTGACCGAGTTTTCTTGCACTTGCACCCTTTTCTTCGTGTTCAGTCATGCCCGTTGTGTCAACGTCGATATCACGGGAAACCTGTCCAACTGCTCCGGGAACCATGATGAAATTACCGCCGTCGGTATTTTTGATATATTCATCTGCGTAATAGATATAGTCTGAACCGACAAGATTGTTGCTTGCACTGAACGATGTTGCATGGCAGGTTATATCACTGATATATGTTGCGGGATTTCCCGAAGCGGGAACAAACTTAAAGCTTGCTGTTTCGGGCAAATCTTCTTTTGAAATAAGCTCTCTCTTATCTTTGAAATATTCACTCATGTCGATTGAAGAAAAATAAAGCTTACCGTCTTCCATCTTACTCAAAGCTTCTTTTATTGCTTCAACGGAAACGCCGATAAAATGCTGTTTGAACTTATCGGCTGTTTCAAGACCTGCCATTGTTCCGTCAAAACCAATGAGATTGCACCAGAATGAACCGAAAAGCTTCCTGAAAAACTCGGTGCTTACACCCTGTGTATCAAGTGCGGAATGAGCATGAGTTGCGCTGATATTTATGCTTGCAACTTTGATACCCTGAGTTTTGCAATATTCAAGAACAGCTTTACGGATTGTGCGTATATCAGTCGAAGTGACTCCGAGTGAATCTATTGCGCCGAGAACAACGGCACCCTCACCGCTGTTGTCATCAATCACCGCAACACGGATACACTGGTCATCATATACACCCTGAGCGAATTTATTGAGCAGATCTCTGCCGATATTATATTTTCCGCTCTCGATATCATCAGGAACTATGCTCTTTTTTGAATAACCGAGTTTCCATACATTATTCTCGCCGGCGGATGTCTGGTATTTATCTCTGCCGGGCATAAATCCGATTTCCTCGGAATCGTAATCATCGATGCTTTTCCAATCCTTGGGATTTACATATATTGCACAGATGGATTTAACCAATCCCTCAACAATAACATTGAGCGTGTTATATAAGCCTTTCATAAAACCGTCTTCCACAGATTCATCCTGTGTTACGGTAACATTCTGTTCCTGCGCCGCAAAAGAACCGACTGATATTCCTGAAATAAGAATAGAAAAACAAAGAATAACTGAAATAATTCGGAAATACTTTTTCTTCATATGTTAACCTCCATAATAATTATTAAGCATATAAACAGTATCCTCTGCATCAATACAGAGGATACTGTAATGAAACTGTTATTTGGTAAAGAAATCAAAGAACCCTTTAGCGCCGAAAATCTTGTATGTTATATCATTTGCGCTTTTGAGAGTTTTGTTAAGAGCTTTATCAAAGAAGCCGGGTTCTTCTTCGGGTGAATATACGCCTATTTCAACAAGCATATCATGAACTTCCTGAAGAATCGGTTCATCAACCTCGGGATTGTTGATGGGATTTTCTGCCATTGCTTCTGCCTTGGCAAGAATATTTTCCTGTTCTGCAGTAAGTGTATAACCGGTTTCTTTGCAATATCTTTCAAGGTCGGGAAGCCAGCTTCTCTTATAATCCTTGAGGTTTCTTGCACCGTTGAACTGGGGGAAATAGAATTCATCTTCATCGGGATTGTCACAGTCGGAAACTGTCTTGACATTACCTGTTGCAAGTTCAAGAGCAAGAGCGATGGCTGTGTTGTTATACTCGAGCTCATGCTTCTGCTGATAGAAGAACCATGAAGATTCCTTGCGGAGTGTTGTTGAAATATCAAGTGAACCGTCGGGTGAAAGTTCTCTGCCTTCGGTATCTTCAAATTTTGTTCCGTATGTAACATATGAAGTGCCGGGAGCTGTTGAATCAATATTGATGATTTCATCGGAATTGGTAAGAGATGCGCTCTTCATGAAGCCGAAAGCGGAGTAGTCGGAAGTTATTGCACCGAAGGGAAGACCGTAGCCGGAAATAAATGAAAATGTAACGCCTTCAGCTTCAAGTTTTGACATTGTTGTATCAAGGCGTTTTTTTGCTTTCTGGAAATCGTCAGCTTCTTTCTTAACAACCGGTGATTCGATAAGATGAGAAATATCATCATACTGGTCAATGGGTATGAGATTGCAGAGTGAAGGAGTTGCACAGAAAAGCTCGGTTGCAATTGCTGTGAGAGCCATATCAACAAAACCTCTGAGAATACGCTTCGGGAAAAGACGAAGTGCAATATTCACAAGATAGCCCCAGGGTTCACCTATAAGGTCAGAAAGAAGACCGTTATAGAAAAGGTCAGCTGAATTGTCGCTGAATCTTCTGAGCAGAAGGTCGGCTACGACATCACTGCCGTCCCATGCGCCTACAATGCTGACAACTCTTCTGATATGATTCTGAGCAACCGTGGGATATGCATCCATATAAGCTGTAACAACGGAAGCTCCCATGCTCATTGGAACAAGCACAATGTCCTTTGCTCCGACTTTGTTTTCAGCGAGGATTTTTTCAACAAATTCGTGAAGAGCTTCAACATTTTTCGATGTGTATGAAAAAGCGTTATAATTGAAAACATAAAGATAATCTTCATAGTTTTCGCCGAATTTTTCAAGAGCAATATCCTTGCACGGAATTGAAGAATAGAAACGGTTCTTAGCTTCGCTTTCAAAGTTGCCGTTTTCATCAATTATACCGGGAAATTCAGAAACGGGAACGGTATATCTGGGAGTAACAACTCTGGGATTTGCATTGCCGTTTTCATCAACAATATTGAATTTGAAAAGGTCTCTGACAATCTTATCAACCTTATCCTGGTCGATAAAATTGTATCTGATGAATGATGAGAAAAGAAGTTCAAAAACAGCACCTATAATTGTTGTTATTGTGCTTGAATCTGAAAAAGCTTCATCAAAACTGTTAAACAGATTCCATCTGGAATTATATTTGCCTTCCGCAATAAGAGGAGCATAGTTTTCGTAATCCTGAAGAGTGCCTTTCTCGAAAGCACCTTCCTGAATATAGCTCTCATCAAAAAGATAAGAATAGCTCTGACCGATACCGGTTACAAATACAACGAGACTGTTTGTTCCTTCCGTAAATGCACACTCCGCATTATCGGATTTTCTGTTAACAACTTTGGTTTTCTGCTGTGCGCTTGCAGGAATAACCGCACAGGGAATGAGAAGTGCTATTGTAAGAATAATTGAAATAAACTTTTTCATTTTTGACCTCCTGATTTAATCATAGAACTTCTTATATATTCTATCACTTTTTTCATAATACGGAAATACTTTTTTAAAATTCTGTTTTTTCAACAAAAATAAGCATCAATTTCTGTTAAAAACGCACTACTGAATTCATTTTTAAGATATTTCAACCCTGAACAATGCTTTGTTCTTAGAAACATAAAGTTCTCCGAAAAAAAGATTGCTGAAATTCTTAACGATAATCTCCTCGGGAGGAACAACGGGATATTGAGCATTATATGAATCGGAATTATGTTTTGAATTTACTTTTGTGAAAAGATAACTGTTTCCGGGTCTGTGAACAAACAAACCGTCGATTTCTACTTTCTGAGGCAGATAACAAACGTATCCGAAATCGTGATCCTCTGAATTTTCAGCATTTATAATATGATTAGAAATGCCTGAGGGATAAAATTTACAGTTGCGGATAATAAGGTCCCCGTTCCAGGTTGAACCGTAATCCGGACGAAGGTCAACAAAATCTTCGGCTAAAACTGTTGTATTTTCAATCAGCGCAGTTCCGCTTCCGATAAGCTTTATTCCGTGATGACCGAGGACGGAGTTGATGACCGTTGCATTGAGAACGCCCTGATGAGCATCAAAGCGTGAAAGAGCACAGCCGTCATAAACAAGATTCTTGCAATAGTTCGTGCCGGCAATTCCCCAATAATCAATATCGGTTATGTCATTCGTCTGATTACAGTTTATGAATTTTGCATTAATTGACGATGCAGCACCTATATCATAGGTTCCCATTGTTACGGATGTTCCTGCTGAACCTGTTGTTGAATATTTTTTATGTCCTGTAAATGTTGAGTCTTTTACCGTAACACCTGAACAGCATGAAAGACTGATGAACGCTGAATAAGGTGCGCCTGTTTTCCCCTCATTTTCAATGACATGATATAATCTTTCAATAACGGTATTTGAGCGTCTTACAAGAATTCCTCTTGAATAATAGTTATATTCTGACGGAGCGTTGTTTGCAACAGTTGTGAATTTCCCGCCTTTTACTGTCAGTTTTTCTTTGTCAACAGGATAAGCTGTTGCGGAGGTTACGGCATCAAAATCCCAGATAAGAGGTGTTTCAGACGAAATGTTTCCGTTTTCATCAACAAGTATTACATCGGTCTGATTGCTGCCCGAATTCTGATTAGCTCCTTTGCGGATATATCTCTTTACATTTGAATCGGTAAGAACAACAAGACTTTCGCTTTCAAGTGCTGTCCCGATATTCTTTGCATCGGACTTAACGGGACTGACACGGTCAGTGATATTAACCGAACCCTGTGTGGGAGCAATGTTGAATATCCATGCACTTCTGTTTTCAACTGCTGTGTCATCAATAATAAAGCGAGCTGTTGACCAATCGGTATCCGTCATAATAACAGCGGTTTTATCCGCACCGCCTATATAATATGTTGCCGATTCATTTGCGAAAACGCTCAGACCGTTTTCATTTGCATATTCATGAGTTTTAACAATGGCATCAAAGTCGTCTGTTTTGCCGTCACCGACTGCGCCGAAATTCTCATAAGTTACATAATCCGAAAATGTTTTGCAAAACTCATAGCCGTCTTTAAAGTCATAAACACCTTTGGAGTCAAGTAATAATTCATCGGAAAATGCGGTTATTCCTCTTGAAATTCCGACTTTTGAATTGCCGGTGATATAAACATTACCGTTATCAACTTTAATGTTGAAATCATCAGTATTGTTCATCACTTCATTGATTATAAAAGCTTTTTTATCTGTTTTTCGGGATGTTTCAATTTTTATACCGCAAGCTCTGTGAATTTCATTGCAAAGAGTTTCAGCCGCATCGGAATACAGTTCACCTTTTCCTTGGGTAACGACGGTATATTCTTCAACCGAAACGCCGTTAACGGTTATTCCGTCAAGAGGTCTTTTAATATACGGGCTTTCATAGCATCCCTTTGACAGCTCTGATTTTAGATCAATTTCAGAAAACAACTGTGAGAACGGAGAAGATAAAACAGAAATAAAGGATATTATAACCGCAATGATTTTTGAGAACATTTCTTCACCCCAATTATTTATATTTCTTTTTAATTATACATAAAAAAACAGAAAAGTGCAACAGAATTTAACTCCGTTGCACTTGTTTGTTCTCCCCTGCTCAAAGTATGTCCGCAAGATCGAGAATCAGTCTTTCGGTTTTATCCCAGCCAAGACAGGGATCTGTTATTGATTTTCCGTAAATTGTTTCTTCAGGCTTCTGCGCACCGTCTTCAATATAGCTTTCAATCATAAGACCTTTTACTAATTTTTTTACATCATCAGAATGGCGGCAGCTGTGAAGAACTTCCTTTGCGATTCTCGGTTGTTCCATCCATTTTTTACCCGAGTTTGCATGGTTTGTATCAATAATGACAGCAGGATTCATGAGTCCCGATTTATCATATATTTCTGCAAGATGAATAAGATCCTCGTAATGATAATTCGGCATTGACTGTCCGTGCTTATTGACATATCCTCTGAGAATCGCATGAGCAAGCGGATTTCCCGTGCTTTCAACTTCCCATCCTCTGTAAATAAATGTATGGGAATGCTGAGCAGCCGTTATCGAATTCATCATAACGGAAATATCGCCTGCTGTGGGGTTTTTCATGCCGACCGGAATATCAAATCCGCTTGCGGTAAGGCGATGCTGCTGATTTTCAACTGACCTTGCACCGATTGCAACATACGAAAGAACATCTGAAAGGTATCTGTAGTTCTCGGGATAAAGCATCTCGTCAGCACAAGTGAATCCCGTTTCATGCATTGCTCTGATATGAAGATTTCTGATTGCAACAACTCCCTTCAGCATATCCTCACCTTTATGAGGGTCAGGCTGATGAAGCATTCCTTTGTATCCGTCGCCTGTTGTACGAGGTTTATTCGTATAAATTCTCGGAATAATCAGAATCTTATCGGAAACCTTTTCCTGAACTGTTCTGAGCCTTGAAATATAATCGATAACGCTGTCATCATTATCTGCCGAACACGGACCGATGATAAGAATGAATCTGTCATCTCTGCTCTCAAAAACAGCCTTGATTTCTTCATCTCTTTTAACTTTTATTGCTTCAAGCTCTGCGGTAAGCGGATACTGAGCTTTTATATCCATCGGGATTGGTAATTTTCTTTTGAAATTCATGTTCATTTTTACAGCCTCCAAACTATTTTTTATCAAACAATGCTCTTCGCTCGGTTGAATGACGCATCATGGTTCTCATTGATTCAACATCATCATTTTCAAGCATGGATTTAAGTTCATTGAACTTATTTATAAAAAGATTCATTTGTTCAAGAAGTGCAGTTTTGTTTTCTATGAAAAGCTCGCTCCACATTAAATCATTAATTCGCGCGATACGGGTAAGATCACGGAATGAATCGCCCGTAAACTTTTCCATGTTTTCTTTATCATTGCAGGTCATCAATGTAATGGCAATACAGTGAGTAAGCTGCGAAAGAAAACCGATCATTTCATCATGTTCTTCAGGTGAAAGAGAAGTGACATTTGAAAATCCGAGCAATCTTCCGAGTTCCATACAGGTGTTAATTGCTTCGGCAGTGTTTTTATCAGTCGGAGTAACAATATAATTTGCGCCGGCAAATAACTTATCTGTGCTGTTTTCAACGCCGGAAACCTCACGCCCTGCCATGGGATGTGCAGCTATAAACTCAACATCGGGGCGAAGCATTTCCTGAACCTTGTAAACAATACTGCATTTGACACCGGTTACATCCGTTATAAGCGCTCCGCTTTTTAAAAGATTCTGATTATTCTCTATCCATTCAACAAAGATGTGTGGATACAATGCAAAAATGACTATATCTGCATCACCGATCATCCGTTTATCAAGCTCTGTTGAACCTTCGTCAATAATCTTTTCACTTAAAGCGTAATCAATCGAACTTTGCTCCTTTGTAATAGCACTTATATGAAATCCGAATCTTTTTAATACTCTCGCATAACTTCCTCCCAAAAGTCCGAGTCCGACTATGAGAATTTTTTTATTAACATTAACTATCATTCTGATTTTACCTCTGCACCGAGTTTTTTTATATCGTCAAAAAAACCGGGATAACTTTTTCTGACAGCTTCCGCGCCTTCAACGGTTCCGCCGTATTTTGAAAGAATCAGCGACAGAGCCATAACAATGCGATGATCATTGTGTCCGTTAACAACGATATCATTCCGGAATTCCTGTTTCGGAACAATTATTTTGTTGTTTTCGAAAATCAGTCCTCCGCCAAGCTTAATAAGTTCTTCATGCATTGTCTGTCCCCGGTCACTTTCTTTTATTTTAAGGCGGTCGGTTCCGTTGAGAATTGCACCGTTTTTCAATGATGCAAGCGCAATAAGAACAGGACCGAGATCGGGGCAATCAGAGATATCAAGAGTCGGAGTACCTTCTGAAATTTTTTCAAAATATTCTTTATAAATTCTGTCACCTTGCAGACTGTCAGCATTAAGATTTTTTATTTCAACATCGGAACCGATATAATTAAATGCATCAAGAAAAGCCGCATTTGAATAATCGCCCTCAACGAAACCCGAATAGGAATGTAGACGGGACTTTCTGATTTTAATATTGAATTCATCTTCAAACCGGATATCTGCTCCGAATGCATTTAATGCCGATATTGTAAGATTTACATATGACCTGCTTTCAAAAGGAGGCAGGACACGGATTAAAGCATCTTCTCCCAGATATATGAGTGCGAAAATGAGACCTGTAATAAACTGACTGCTAATATCGCCGTTTATAACATATCTTCCGCTTTTCAGGTTTCCGCAGACAGTTACGGAATTATCCCTTTTAATGAATTCAAAGTTGTTTTCAATGCATAGTTTTTCATAAACATCAAGGGGTCTTTCAAATAACCTCGGACTTCCTTGTAAAGTTATTTCTTTACCGAGACACAATGCGGGAGGAATGAAAAACCTGAGCGTACTTCCGCTTTCTCTGCAGTTAAGAACGGTTGATGTTGGTTTCATAAAATACTCGGGATTAACTGTCACGGTATCGTTTTCAATTTGAATTTCTGCTCCCAGAGCCTTCAGACAATCAATCGTTGCAAGGATATCTTCGCTGTAATCAATGCCTGAAATAATACATTTCTCTTTTGACAGTGCAGCTCCGATAAGATATCTGTGTGCCATGCTTTTTGACGGCGGAGCATCCGCTATACCTTTCAGGGTGCACGGTTTAAAAATTGCTTTCATATTATTTACCTTCTGTCAGATAGTCAACAGCTTCAAGATAGCCGTCTGTTCCGTGACCTGTTATTGTTTTGACGCAGGCAAGGCGGATATAGCTTATCTGTCTGAAATCCTCTCTTTCTTCAACCTTTGAAATGTGAACTTCAACGGTTGGAATTCCGACAGATTTTACAGCATCAAGAATTGCAATGCTTGTGTGAGTATATGCACCCGGATTTATAACAATTCCGTCAGTTTTACCGTAGGCATTCTGGATTTCGTCAACAAGATCTCCCTCATGATTTGATTGGAAAATGTTAACTTCTATGTTCTTCTTCTCACAATGATTACGGATTTTTTCAACAAGCTCCGTATATGTTTCTTTTCCGTAATGCTCAGGTTCTCTAATTCCGAGCATATTGATGTTCGGTCCGTTAATAACAAGAATTTTCATATTATCAGCTCCGTTCTTGCTTTTATGATATACTCTGCTTCTTCCTCCGGCGTTCCCGAATCGGGAACAATAACATCGGCGGTATTTTTGTAAATATCAATTCTTTCATTATAAATTTTTCTTATCTTTTCGGATGTGTCCGAAAGAGGTCTGCTGTCTGTCGGAGAAAGTCTTTCAACATCAGCGTTTATAAAATACAGTTTTCCGTTCCTTTTCAGAGAACGAACATTTTCTTCTCGCAAAATCGCTCCTCCGCCGGTTGATATTATCCTGCTTCCTTTTGATGAGATATCTTTAATTACTTCGGTTTCGATGTCTCGGAAATACTTTTCACCTTTTTGATTAATAAGTTCTTTTATTGAACAACCGCATCTTTTCTCTATTTCTTCATCTGTGTCAATAAAAAAGAAACCGTCAACAGCAAGAAGTTTTCCGACGGTGCTTTTTCCGCTTCCGGGCATTCCGGTCAAAACGATATTTTCTTTAGAAGCAAGAACTGAAGCAAAAACATCATCTGCGACTGTTTTGGAAATTTCGGTATCAAGAAATTTTTCGACCGCAACAACAGCCTGCATGACAAGCATATACAATCCGCCTTCTGCCTTTATCCCCTTTTCCTTTGCATCAAGAACAAGATTTGAGCAAAGCGGATTATATACAGCATCAACAACACCTTTCAGATTTTTGAATGCGGAAATATCGATTGGTTTTGAATCGCAGTCGGGAAACATTCCCGAAGGAGTTGTGTTGAATATAAAATCCGCATCCGAATGAGCTCTTAATGCTTCTTCATAAGTAATATATTTTTCGGATTTTCTTCTGCTGACTGTAATTATAGGGTCGGCACCGAGATCCTCCGACAAAACTGATGCTGTTTTGCTTGTTCCTCCTGTTCCGAGAATCAGAACCTTCTTTCCGGATAAATCAATGTCAAGTTTTTCAACAAGAGCCTTCATACCGA
Organism: Acutalibacteraceae bacterium; assembly: GCA_045601745.1. Taxonomy (GTDB): domain Bacteria; phylum Bacillota; class Clostridia; order Oscillospirales; family Acutalibacteraceae; genus CAG-177. The sequence continues at coordinate 4,448 of JAZSAH010000019.1, read as the reverse complement.
AATAGTCGGTATTAAATCCGTAAAGTTTACCGTTATTATTGACTATTGTATTAACGGCACCTATCCTTTTTGCAATATCACTCAAAGAATCGAGATAAGGAATAACCGTCTGTTTATAAGGTATAGTCACATTTATGGCTTTGAAATTCTTTTTGACAAAAAATGATTCAATTTCGTCCTCGTTAAGTTCAATGAGTTCATAATCATAATCTGCAAGCTTTGCGTGAATTTCTTTTGAAAAACTGTGAGTTAATTTTTTGCCTATACATCCGTATTTTTTCATAATTCATTTATCCAATCCGTTCCGAAACGCATTGCAAGAATATCGCACATAACAATAGCTGTTGCAGCATCCTGAACAACTCTTGCCCTGTGAACAATTGCAGGGTCATGTCTGCCTTTCGGTTCAATAAGGGTTTCTGTCATGTTTTTAAAATCAACTGTTTTCTGCTGTTTGAATATGGTTGGGGTGGGCTTTATTACGGTTCGGAAAACAACCGGCATTCCGTTTGTTATACCGCCGTTTATTCCTCCGTTATTATTTGTTTCAGTAACGATTTTGTTATTGGTTATCATTAATGGGTCGTTTGCAAAGCTGCCCTTCATATCTGAAAAACCGAAACCGACACCGAACTCAATCCCTTTGACTGCTGGAATTGAAAACATCATGTGAGAAATCTGGCTTTCGACAGAATCAAAAAAGGGCTCCCCCGCCCCTTCGGGCATTCCGATTATTGCAGTTTCAAGAATTCCGCCGACACTGTCGCCGTCTTCTGCGGCTTCAATTATCCTTTTTTTCATTTCATCTTCAATAGTTTCATCAAGCACTGCAAAAGTTTTTTTGTTTAAACTCAGTATATCTGAGTTTAAATCGCTGAAATCCCTGTCAGAAATTCCGCCGCATTTCTTCAGATGAGTTCCGATAAAAATGTTTTTATTTTCAAGAGCAGATTTGCATATTGCTCCTGCAGCAACAAGAGCTGCAGTTATCCTTCCGCTGAAATGCCCTCCGCCTCTTGAATCCTGAAAGCCGTGATATTTGCACTGTGCGGTATAATCGGCATGAGAAGGTCTTGTAACTGTTTTGAGTTCCGCATAATCTGAGCTGTTGATATTTTCATTTGGAATTAGAATTGTCAAAGGAGTTCCCGTTGTTTTTCCGTTAATGACACCGCTGATGATTCTGAACTCATCTTTTTCTTTTCTTGATGTGGAAATCTTTCCCTCGGGACGACGCTGAGCGAGCATATTTTCAATATAATCTCTGTCAATTTCTATTCCGGGTGCAATTCCGTCAAGAACTGCGCCGATAAATTCACCGTGGCTTTCACCGAATAATGTTATTGCCACGCTGTTTCCGAATGTGTTTTTCATCATTTCACCCTCTAAGACTCTTTTCGGCAATTTCAATTAACTGACTGCACTTCATAGTTTTGATTTCATAAGTACCGATGTCATTGACCGTCGTCACTTTAACGAAATCTCCGTCAGCTTTTTTATCATGAAATGCCGCTTCGCCGATTTTATTCCAATCAAATTCTATCAAATTATAAAGGTTACATTTCCTGAGAACTTTTATAACTCTCGGTCTGATTTTTTCATCGCACATCGGTATTAATCCAAGCGCAACGCATTCTCCGTGATAAAGTTCAGTCATGTTTCCGCTGCTTTCTATGCCGTGACCAATTGTATGTCCGAAATTGAGTATCATTCTGAGACCGGTTTCTTTTTCATCCTGTTCAACAACTGCCTTTTTAATATTCAGTGAACGGATAATAATTTCATCAATATTATCATCAATGCTCTTGTTTTCGAATATATCAAACAGTTCGCTGTCTGATGTCAGAGACATTTTAACTGCTTCGGCAAGACCGTTTGAAAATTGTCTTTCGGGAAGAGTTTTCAGAAGTTCGGGATCAATAAGAACTTTTTTCGGCTGATAAAAAGCTCCGACTATATTTTTGATGCCGCCGAAATTTATAGCCGTTTTTCCGCCGATGGAGGAGTCAATCTGCGAAAGAAGCGTTGTGGGTATATTGTAAAAATCAACGCCCCTCATATATGCCGAAGCAGTAAACCCTGAAAGATCTCCTACTACTCCGCCGCCGACCGCAACAACACAGTCTTTTCTCGAAAAACCGTTTTCAAGCATTGTTTCAAGAAGTGTTTTAAAAGAGTCCATGCTTTTTGAAGATTCACCCGAATCAACGGTAACAATATACGGTTCTTTGCATTGTGCGGCAATTGTTTTTGAATATACTTCAGGAACACCTGAATCGGTTACAACAAGAACTCTTCTGTTTAAATTGAGGTGTTCTGCCGCTTTCTTGATAATATTTCTTTCAACAATGATATCATAACTTTTTTCATTTAAGTCTAAATGTATAATCATATATGAAACTCCTATATCTCTGTGTGAGGTGCAAATGTGCCTGCAATTTTAAATTTATCACATACATTATTTAATTCCGCTATCATTTTCTGACCATCTTCGCTGTTTATTGTACCGTCAATTTCAATATAGAAATAATACTGCCATGAATGCTTTTTGAGAGGTCTGCTTCTGAGTGCCGTCATATTATAGCCGTATTTACCGATAATACTGATTGCATTTGCAAGAGAACCTGCTTCGTTTTTGACGGTGAACATCAGAACGGAACTTGTAAACGACGGTGTTTCCGCTTTTACTTTTGAAAGAACGGCGAAACGTGTTGTGTTTTCTCCGCTTTTATTGATATTTGCTTCAAGAATCTTAAGACCATAAATCTCTGCAGTTTCAGCGCTTGCAATTGCCGCCAAAGATTTGTCGTTCTTTTCGGCAACTGATTTTGCGGCGATTGCCGTGTTTTCAGCTTCCGAAACATCATATCCGCGGAATTTTATATAATCATGGCATTGACCGAGTGCCTGCGGATGACTTATAACTTTTTTGATATCGTCAACATTCGAACCGGGAACTCCGAGAAGATTCTGATGTATTTCAAGTTCATATATACCGTTGATGAATAAACTTCCCGAAAATATTAGATCAATTGTCTGTCCGACTTCACCTGCATAGCTGTTTTCAATAGGAAGCAACGCTAAATCCGTTTCACCGTTCAGAACGGAATCATATGCCGATTTGAAATCTCGGAATGAAATTCTGTTGCTTTCGGGAAATATTCTTCCTGCAGCAATATGAGCAAACGCACCTTCAACTCCGCTGTAAGCAACTTTAAGTCCGTTTTGCAAGCGATATTGATATGCACATGAAATGTTCATAACATTTTTAATGTAATCAATATAATAACCCTTTATTATTTCATCATCGATCACAGAAGAATTATTCCTTATGACGATTTCTTCTCTTTTTGAATCTGAAACAGGAAGTCCGAATTCTTTTTTGTGTTCAAAAACCATTTCTGAAGCACGCATTCTTTCAACAAATAATTTTGCCATCTCAGAATCGACTCTGTTGATAATATCTCTTGCTTCGTTTAATTTATCAGACATATATGAGCATCCTTTCAAACAAAAAATCCTCACTTGAATGTTACAAGTGAGGATTTAAAATACTTTCAGAATAATCTAAAACAAATTCCGAATATTTTTTACGCACTCTCACAAGTAACTTTTTCCATAGCAAAATAAGCATAGCCAAAATAAAAGACTACGCTAAAGCAAAAGAAAAATATACTTGCATTCGAAAGCACTGAGAACATAAAAACTTTCCTTTGTTCTGAATTTTTTTCAATTATATTCCTGTATAATTGAAAAGTCAAGACAAAAATCAAAAAATTTTTATAGATAAAATGTTAATTCTTTGAGAGATAAATAATCAGATATTGCTATGAAAATAATAAAGAATTTGTTTGTCAACATCAAAATAGTAAACATTATAATTATCAAATTTATCATATGTTCCCTGACCTATTGGTTCACCGTGTTTTGACTTTATATAAAAATAATCTCCATCGGTTACAATGGTTTTATCAAAGTCGTAGTTTTCCGTGAGTTCACCGCCACACGCCTTAACCCTTTTTTCAAAGTTATTTATATGCAGTAGGATTTCTTCAACATCCTCAACGGTTGTTATTGTAAAATATTTTGAGGATTCAAGGTCTTGCGGTGTAATTCCGTCATAAGTATATTCAGCATAATCGGTAAAATCCTGAAAACCGCCGGAAGTATAATATTCTTTGCTTTCATAATCGGGCAAAGTAGCAAACGGTGAATTCTGATGTTTGTAGCCCCATAAACTTAACAGCAAAACAGTTGGTAGTAAAACGATAACTAATATAATCGACAGCAAAACAATCCAAAATTTTTTCATGATTTATTCACCTCAAATTATTATATTTTTAATTATAGATAAACATATTAAATTACTGTTAATTTCAGATTAACAATCTCTGAAATAAAATCTTTGTTCTTACTTTCTGTTTTAAAAAATAATGTAACGGACCTTT
>JAZSAH010000018.1:0-8111 GCA_045601745.1 Acutalibacteraceae bacterium | reverse complement strand
AGAACTCAAAGAGAAAGATGGGCCACAGACAGCCTTACACTAAGGTTGAAATCTCTGCTATCAACGCATAAGTTCTTTTCCCATGATAAGGGTCAAGTTCTTGGTCGGTAACAGACAGCTTGCAGGGTTTGAAATCAGAGGGCATGCGGATTTCGCCGGTATCGGTGAAGATATAGTCTGCGCTTCGGTATCTTCGGCGGCATTTATGGCGGCGAACACAGTAACCGAAATCATCGGAGCAAAAGCCGATGTAAATGCAGATAACGGCGCAATGTCATTGATGATTTATGAGCCTTGCGAAAGAACCGAAACGGTTCTTAAGGGACTGGAGCTTCATTTAACAGAGCTTTCAAAACAGTATCCCGACAACATCAAAATTATCTACGGAGGTGTAAAGAATGCTTAAGATAAACATTCAGCTTTTCGCTCATAAGAAAGGTATGGGTTCAACCCGTAACGGCCGTGACTCAGAATCAAAGAGACTCGGCGCAAAGAGAGCTGACGGTCAGTTCGTTCTTGCAGGCAACATCCTTGTAAGACAGAGAGGTACTCACATCCATCCCGGCAACAACGTTGGTAAGGGTTCAGACGATACTCTCTTCGCACTTATTGACGGTACAGTTAAGTTCGAGCGTATGGGCAAAGACCGCAAGAAGGTCAGCGTTTACGCAGTTGAGCAGTAATTTACAGTAAAAATTAATCCGCTATGCAATTGCATAGCGGATTTTTTCATGTCCTGTCAGACCGGATATCAAGATTTTCAATGCGGAGATTCTTGCATTTTTCAAACGCTTTTGAAAGCAGAACCGTTTGAATGAAATCTCCGCAATTTTCATGCCACGAACAAGTTGACAATTTGTTGAGGTTTTCGTCAATGTCATAAATAATATCGGTGTGCAGTTGTATCGGTTCATCATTGCTGTCGGAAAACTGTCTGACCATGGAAAACATCAGCATGGTTTTGTCCTTGTGTGCAACAGGTCCGGTTTCAAATAAAAATATTTCATCTTTGCTGTCAATTTTCATTCTGCACATACGGCTGAATATGTCAACGATTGTAAGCAGGGAGGTATCGCTTTTGATGTTTGCTTTAAGATAATTCAACGCTTTCATTATTTTAATACCTCTTTCAGATACATACCCGTATAAGATTTCTTGCATTTTGCAACTTCTTCGGGCGTTCCTTGAGCAACGATTTCACCGCCGCCGTTTCCGCCTTCGGGACCGAGATCAATGATGTGGTCTGCAACCTTTATAACATCGAGATTATGCTCGATAACGATAACCGTGTTGCCCTTGTCAACAAATTTCTGCAGAACCTCAATCAGTCTGTGAACATCGGCTGTGTGAAGTCCCGTTGTGGGTTCATCAAGAATATAAACCGTCTTTCCCGTTGACTGTCTTGCAAGCTCCGTTGCAAGCTTTACTCTTTGTGCTTCACCGCCCGAAAGAGTTGTTGCGGGTTGACCGATTTTGATATATCCCAATCCTACATCATAAAGCGTTTTGATTTTACGGTGGATTTTCGGTATGCTTTCAAAGAAATTCATGCCTTCTTCAACCGTCATATCAAGAATATCGGCGATGTTTTTGCCTTTATAACGCACTTCAAGAGTTTCTCTGTTGTATCTTTTACCCTTACAAACTTCACAGGGAACATAAATATCGCTCATAAAGTGCATTTCAATTTTGACAATTCCGTCGCCCTGGCAGGCTTCGCATCGACCGCCCTTGACGTTGAATGAAAAACGGTTTGCTTTGTAACCTTTTTTCTTTGAGTCAACCGTTGAAGCAAAAAGCTCTCTGATATCGTTGAAAACGCCCGTATAGGTTGCCGGATTTGAACGGGGAGTTCTGCCGATTGGTGACTGGTCAATGTCGATAACTTTATCAAGATATTCCGTTCCCGTGATTTTATCGTGGTCACCGGGGATTTTTTTTGCGCCGTTAAGATGGGTCACAAGATATTTTTTGAGAATCTCATTAACGAGCGAGGATTTACCTGAACCTGAAACACCCGTCACGCCGATAAATTTTCCGAGAGGGAATTCAACATCGATATTTTTAAGATTATTTTCCCTTGCGCCGTGAACTGCAAGGATTTTTCCGTTTCCTTCTCTGCGTTTTTCGGGAACGGGAATAAATTTTTTACCGCTTAAATATTGACCCGTAACGGATTTTTCGCAGTTCTTTATATCGTCAACACTTCCGCAGCAGACAATTTCGCCGCCGTGAATGCCTGCGCCGGGACCCACATCAACGATATAATCCGCCGCTTCCATGGTTTCTTCATCGTGTTCAACAACGATGAGTGTGTTTCCGATATCACGCAGATGACGCAGAGTGTTGAGAAGCTTTGCGTTGTCACGCTGATGAAGTCCGATGCTCGGTTCATCGAGAATATAAAGAACACCCATGAGTGATGAGCCTATCTGAGTGGCAAGGCGTATTCTTTGCGCTTCACCGCCTGAAAGAGTTGCCGACGGTCTTGAAAGAGAAAGATAATCAAGTCCGACGCTTGAAAGAAATTCAAGTCTGCCTTTGATTTCTTTTATAATCTGTTCACCAATCATTTCGTCTCTTTGGCGGAGCTTCAGGTTGCTCAGAAAATCTATTTCATCACCGATTGATTTTTCGGTGAATTCGTTGATGTTGATGCCTCCTACGGTAACGCCGAGCGATTCTTTTCTGAGTCTTGCACCGCCGCACGAGGGACATTTAACGGTTGCCATATATCCTTCGATTTCGTTTCTTGAATATTCGCTCGTGGTTTCTCTGTAACGCCTTTCAAGGTTGTTGATTACGCCTTCAAAGTCGGTCATATATGTGCCGCTTCCGTATTCGCTCTTGCGTTCAAGTTTAATCTTTTTGCCGTTTGTTCCGTAGAAAATTATGTCCTTTGCCTTTTTGGGAAGGTCTCTGAAAGGAGTATCAAGCGAAAAACCATAAGCGTTTGCAAGTCCTTCATAATACATCTGCGCAATTGTTCCGCCGTCGGACGAACTCCATCCGCTTGCCTGAATCGCACCTTCTTTTATGGACAGAGTGGGGTCGGGAACAACGAGCTTCGGGTCAACCTTCATGAGAACGCTGAGTCCCGAGCATTCGGGGCAGGCACCAAACGGATTGTTGAACGAAAATGAACGGGGTTCAAGTTCTTCAATGCTGACACCGTGTTCGGGGCAGGCGTAGTTGAGGGAATAAAGCTGTTCTTCGCCGTCGATAACATCAATCATGAGAAGACCGTCGGTGAGGTTTGTTGCAGTTTCGATGGAATCCGCAAGTCTTGAACGGATGCCGTCTTTGATGATGAGACGGTCAACGATAACTTCAATGTTGTGTTTTATATTCTTTTCGAGCTTTATATCTTCCGATAAATCATAGGTTATCCCGTCAATTCTGACCCTTGCATAACCGCCTTTACGGATTTGTTCGAGTTCCTTCACATATTCGCCCTTTTTACCTCTTGCAATCGGTGCCATAACCTGAATTCTTGTTCCCTCGGGCATTGCAAGAACCTGCTTTGTTATGTCATCAACCGTCTGTTTGCTGATTTCTCTGCCGCATTCGGGACAGTGTGGAATGCCTATTCTTGCATAAAGCAGACGCAGATAGTCATAGACCTCCGTTACCGTGCCGACTGTTGAACGGGGATTCTTTGAGGTTGTTTTCTGGTCAATAGAAATAGCGGGGGAAAGACCTTCGATGCTGTCAACGGCGGGTTTTTCCATTTGTCCGAGAAATTGCCTTGCATATGATGAAAGGGATTCAACATAACGGCGTTGACCCTCTGCGTATATTGTGTCAAATGCAAGTGAAGATTTGCCCGAGCCCGAAAGACCCGTAAAAACAACGAGTTTGTCACGGGGTATCTGTATATCAACATTTTTCAGATTATGCTCTTTTGCACCTTTGACGGTTAAATATTTTAATGCCATTTATTTTCCCTTTCTCAGTTTTTCAATTTTATCACGCAGGAATGCGGCGTGTTCAAATTCAAGGATTTTTGCCGCCGCCTTCATCTCTGCTGTGAGTCGTACTATCATTTCTTCGCGCTCTTTTTTGCTCATCTTCGAAATCGGCTTATCGTTGTCATCCTTTGCGGAGATTTCAATGATTTCGTGAACATCCTTGATGATTGTCTGCGGAGTTATGCCGTTTTCTTCGTTGTATGCAATCTGTTTTTGTCTGCGGCGCTCCGTTTCGGTTATCGCTCTTTCCATTGACGGAGTAACGCAGTCGGCATACATGATAACCGTGCCGTTTGCATTTCTTGCGGCTCGGCCGATTGTCTGAACAAGCGATGTTTCCGAGCGCAGGAAACCTTCTTTATCTGCATCAAGAATTGCAACAAGCGAAACCTCGGGGATATCAAGACCCTCACGCAGAAGGTTGATTCCGATTAAAACATCAAAATCGCCCAGACGAAGCCCCCTGATGATTTCCATTCGCTCAATCGTATCGATGTCATGATGCATATAACGCACCTTTATATCAAGATTTTCAAGATAATCCGTTAAATCTTCCGCCATTCGTTTGGTGAGAGTTGTAACAAGAACTCTTTCGCCCTTGGCTGTTCTTTCGTTGATTTCCGAAACGAGGTCGTCAATTTGTCCCTCAACGGGTCTGACGGAAATTTCCGGGTCAAGAAGTCCCGTGGGTCTTATAACCTGCTCCGCAATCTGTGCGCTCTTTTCTTTTTCAAGCTCACCCGGAGTTGCGCTGACGAATATTTTCTGCCCCGTTCTTTCATAGAATTCATCAAAGGTCAGGGGTCTGTTGTCATATGCAGAGGGGAGTCGGAATCCGAAATTGATAAGGCTTTCTTTTCTGGCTCTGTCGCCGCCGTACATCGCCCTGACCTGCGGCAAGGTGACATGGGATTCGTCAACAAAGAGAAGAAAATCATCGGGAAAATAATTGAGCAGGGTGAACGGTGCAGAGCCTGCAGGTCTGCCGGACATAATTCTCGAATAGTTTTCAATTCCCTTGCAGAAGCCGGTTTCACGCAGCATTTCGATATCATATTCCGTGCGCTGACGGATTCTCTGAGCTTCAAGAAGCTTTCCGTTTTCCTGAAAATATTTTTCTCTTTCAAGCATTTCTTCAAAAATGTTTGAAATGGATTTTTCCATTTTATCGGGTGCGATAACATAGTGCGACGCAGGATAAATCGCCGCATGGGAAAGCACGCTTTTTACCTGACCCGTCAATGTGTTTATCTCGCTTATTCTGTCAATTTCATCGCCGAAGAATTCAACTCTTATGCCGTTCTCATTCGAATAAACGGGGAATATTTCAACAACATCGCCCCTGACTCTGAATTTGTTACGGCTGAAATCAATATCGTTTCTTTCATACTGAATAGAAACAAGCTTTTCTATCAGTTCATCACGGCTTTTCTCCATGCCCGTTCTCAGAGAAATAACCATGCTGCGGTAATCAATGGGGTCACCGAGAGTATAAATGCATGAAACGCTCGCAACGATGATAACGTCACGCCTTTCGGAAAGGGCAGAGGTTGCGGAGTGACGCAGCTTATCAATTTCATCATTGACGGCAGAGTCTTTTTCTATATAAGTGTCGGTTGTGGGAATATATGCTTCAGGCTGATAATAATCATAGTAACTGACGAAATATTCAACCGCATTTTCGGGGAAGAACTCACGGAATTCCGAACAAAGCTGTGCAGCAAGGATTTTGTTGTGGGCAAGCACAAGCGTTGGTCGGTTGACCCTCTCGATGATGTTTGCCATCGTGAAGGTTTTGCCCGAACCTGTAACGCCGAGCAGCGTCTGTTCGCCATATCCCTTGTTAAGACCGTCAACAAGCTGAGCGATAGCCTGAGGCTGGTCACCCGTCGGTTTGTATTTTGAATGCAAAACAAATTTATCCATATATTCCCTCGTTGTTTTATGTTATGAACAAATGTTCTAATAATTATAACATATATATTTTTAAATGTAAACAATTTATTATAAAATATTTGTGAATATCAACAAAATTCATAAACTACCGACGGTATTTGTCTTTGTTTGTTGACAATTTATACAAATAGTGGTAAAATAGTTTAAACATTGCGGCATTGCATCTCATTCTGAAATGGAGTGTTTTATTTGAAAGGTATTATTCTTGCGGGCGGTTCAGGCACAAGACTCTATCCGCTTACAATGGTAACAAGTAAGCAGCTTCTGCCCGTTTATGATAAGCCCATGATATATTATCCCTTGTCAACTCTCATGCTTGCGGGGATCAGGGATATCCTTATTATTTCAACCCCTTCCGACACACCCCGCTTTGAGGAATTGCTCGGCACGGGCAGACAGTTCGGCATCAATCTTTCCTATGCCGTTCAGCAAAGTCCCGACGGTCTTGCTCAAGCGTTCATCATCGGTGAGGAATTTATCGGCGACGATGATGTTGCTATGGTTCTCGGAGATAATATTTTCTACGGCAACGGTCTCGGACATATGCTCCGTCAGGCTGCTAAAAATAAAAACAGAGCAACGATTTTCGGATATTATGTTGATAATCCCCAGGCTTTCGGTGTTGTTGAATTCGATGAAAACGGTGTTCCCGTTTCGATTGAAGAAAAACCCGAGGTTCCCAAGTCGAACTATGCCGTAACGGGGCTGTATTTCTATGATAACAGAGTTGTTGAATTTGCAAAATCGCTCAAGCCTTCAAAGAGAGGCGAGCTTGAAATAACCGATATCAACCAGATGTATCTTGACAGAGGCGATCTCGACATAAAGCTCATGGGCAGAGGTTTTGCCTGGCTTGATACGGGAACGGTTGAAAGCCTTACGGATGCGGCGAATTTTATCAGAACCGTCGAAAAACTCCAGGGCAACAAGATTTCAGCACCCGAAGAAATTGCATATAATATGCGCTGGATAAGCCGAGAGGCTCTTCTCAGCTCCGCCGAGAAATACGGCAAATCCTCATACGGTCAGCATCTTCGCTCGGTTGCGGAAGGTAAGATTCTTTATACCGGCGGAAAACCCGGCGAAAGACCTTGTTGGGGCGCAGAAGGAGATTTGAACTATGACGTTGACTGAAACGGCGATTAACGGTGTTTTTGAAATTGAACCGAAGGTTTTCGGAGATAACCGTGGCTGGTTTTATGAAAGTTATTCAAAGGAAAAATTTGAAAAGCTCGGCATAACAACGGAATTTATTCAGGATAACCGTTCTTTTTCGGCGCAGAAAGGCACATTGAGGGGGTTGCACTGTCAGACCAATCCCAGGGCGCAGGCAAAGCTCATAACCTGCCTCAAGGGGGCGATTCTTGATGTTGCCGTTGATATCAGAAAAGGTTCGCCGACCTATATGAAATGGATTGCCGTTGAACTCAGCGAGGAGAATAAAAAAATGCTTTTTATTCCCAAAGGCTGCCTTCACGGATTTGTGACTCTGACCGATAATGTTGAGGTAACATATAAGGTAGACGAAACATATTCACCCGAAAACGACAGAAGCATCCGTTTTGATGACCCTGTATTCGGCGTTGAATGGGGATGCGAAAATCCCGTGCTTTCAGAAAAGGATAAAAATGCACCGCTGTATTCCGACAGCGATGTTGATTTTAATTTTTAAATTTTGCCAAAGTGTATATAAGCAAAGTTTCTGCTCATAATAACTGCGAAAAGCAATTAAGGAGTTGAAACGAATGCTTGACAAAATTTCACTGGCTCTTGTGATAATCGGCGCCCTCAACTGGGGCAGCATCGGTCTGTTTCAGTTTGACCTCGTCGCCTGGATTTTCGGCGGTCAGGGAGCAATTCTCAGCAGAATTGTTTACACAGTTATTGCCCTTGCGGGTATCTGGTGCATTTCCCTGCTTTTCAGAGAATCCGATGCTATCGTCAAGGCAGAAGACGATATACAGTAAAACAAAAACCGCTGACTACTGAAAGTCGGCGGTTTTTTGCAGTTTTCAGCCTTCTTTTTGAGGGGAATGGGGACTGCTTGCAGCGGATGAGGTGGTTTTGCAAGCAACATAAGTAACAACATCTGTTGTCAAATCAGAAACACAGTTTTCTCTCGGTATATCATATCTTTGACTGCGAACTGTATTTTTAATAATTTTCCACCCGTCAAAAGCTTCG
>JAZSAH010000017.1:0-28780 GCA_045601745.1 Acutalibacteraceae bacterium | reverse complement strand
AAATACGAGCATAACTACACTTTGAAACCCATTGCCGTACCCTTTGAAAACACTTATAAGACCCTCGAAAAGCTTTTCAACGACGGCAAGAAGCATTTTTTATATACCCACAGAGGTCATGAAACCTCGCAGTTTTATCTTGAAAAATACGGCATGGCAAAATTCTTCACGGCGTTTGTTGATTCGTCGATGAATTTTCCCTCAAAGCCTGCACCCGATGCGGTCAATTTCATCTGCGACACCTATAATCTCGACAGAAGCAAAACCGTCATGATAGGCGACAGAGAAATCGATGTTTTATCGGGCAAAAATGCAGGCACCTGCGGTTGCTTGTTCACACAAAAAGAAAATGTTGAGTCAGCAGCGGATTTTATAGTCAAAGATATATCGGAAATTCTGAATATCAAATAACGGACGCAATTATGAGAGCAGTTATAACAGTTATCGGCAAAGACATGGTCGGTATTCTTGCGAAGATTTCAACAGAATGCTGCAACCACAATATAAACGTTCTTGAAGTTACGCAGTCAATCCTTCAGGATATGTTTGCAATGATAATGATGGTTGATATCTCAAAGTCGGATATCCCCTTCACCGAGTTTTCGGATATGCTCGGCAAAATCGGCTCGGACATGGGTCTTTCAATCCATGCCATGCACGAAGATATTTTCAATGCAATGCACACCATATAATTGAGGTAATTAACTATGCTTAACGCAAGAGATATTCTCGAAACAATAACCATGATTCAGGACGAGCATCTTGACGTCCGCACAATCACAATGGGAATTTCGCTTCTCGACTGCTGCCACAGCGATGTTGACACAATGTGCGCAAGGGTTTATGACAAAATCACCCGTTATGCAAAAAATCTTGTTTCAACAGGCGAACAGATTGAAAAGGAATTCGGCATTCCCATCATCAACAAAAGAATTTCGGTAACTCCCGCCGCAATGATTCTCGCATCATGCGACGATAAGGATGCCGTTAAACTTGCAAGAACGCTCGAGAGAGCTGCCGTTGCCTGCGGAGGCAACTTCCTCGGCGGTTTTTCGGCTCTCGTTCAGAAGGGCTTCGGTCCCGGTGACAGAGAGCTTATCGAGGCAATTCCCGAAGCACTCAGCGTTACCGACCACATCTGTTCATCCGTCAACATCGGTTCAACCAAAGCAGGCATCAACATGGATGCCGTTGCAATGATGGGTCATGTTGTCAGAAAAAGTGCGGAGCTTACCGCAGACAGAGATTGCATCGGTCCTGCAAAGCTCGTTGTTTTCTGCAACGCACCCGAGGATAACCCGTTCATGGCAGGCGCATTTCACGGTGCAGGCGAACCTGACTGCGTTATCAATGTCGGCGTTTCGGGTCCCGGCGTTGTAAGAGCTGCTCTTGCAAAGGCAGGCGAGTGCGGCCTCACCGCAGTTGCCGATTTGATAAAGAAAACCGCATTCAAAATCACACGCATGGGTCAGCTTGTTGCAAGCGAAGCTTCACGCAGACTCGGCGTTCCATTCGGCATTGTTGACCTTTCTCTCGCACCCACTCCTGCAATCGGCGACTCGGTTGCTCATATTCTTGAGGAAATGGGTCTTGAAGCCTGCGGCTGCCACGGCACAACAGCGGCTCTTGCGCTTCTCAACGATGCAGTCAAGAAAGGCGGCGTTATGGCATCGTCCCATGTCGGCGGTCTTTCGGGCGCATTCATTCCCGTTACCGAGGATGCAGGCATGATTGATGCGGCAAGAAGCGGCGCGCTCACCCTTAATAAGCTCGAAGCAATGACAGCCGTCTGCTCCGTAGGTCTTGACATGATTAATATTCCGGGCGACACACCTGCAGAGGTTATTTCGGCAATCATCGCCGATGAAGCCGCTATCGGTATGGTCAACTCCAAAACAACCGCCGTCAGAGTTATCCCTGCAATCGGCAAAGGCGTGGGTGAAGAATTAAGCTTCGGCGGACTCCTCGGAAGCGGACCCGTTATGCCGCTTTCAACATATTCGCCTGCAAAATTCATTTCACGAGGCGGCAGAATTCCTGCTCCCATGCAGAGTCTTAAAAACTGATATAAACAATTACGGCACCCTCCTATCGGAAGGTGCCGACTTTTATTTCTGTTCTATTCTTATACTCGTTACCGAATACATGGGTGCGGTGAAGTTGAACTTATCCGAAACTCCGCTTACGGTGAATTCTTCCATGATGCAGTCCTCTTTTGCGCCGAGTATATTATCGTTTCCGAGGCTGTCTCCCGCAACCTGATTGATGATTGCGGTCTCCTCAACCTCTGCGCCGTTGAGGTCGATTGCAAAGACCTTGCTTGTTCCGGTAACATTAACAAGCTTTATGATGATGTCGCCGTTTTCATCGGTGCTGACAACCTGATAAGCCTCTGCTTCGGCATCGTGCGCCGTATCGAAATCAACATACAGAACATCGTCGATATAGCATTTTACCGTTGTTCCCGAAACAACGATTTTAAGTTCGTAGGTCTTGCCCGTTTCGATTGAGCAGGGCTTCTGAGTGCCTATCATTTTGCTCTTTACGCCGTTTTCAATCTCCTGAAGGCAGGAAACCGTGTTGCCCCAGCCGCCGATATTCCAGAACCAGCAGTTTTGTGCATCCTTGACAGCAAAGGGAATGATGAAGCCTTCGTCACCCTCAAGCTTCGTTGCTTCAACCGTATAAGTATAATCCGTCCATTCGTCACAGCCGAAATAAGCAACCTTGCCTGTTTCGGTATAAGGCATCCAGACATTCGTCTGAACGAGCTTTCCGTTCTTTATTTCAAAATCGTTGCTGTCAAGAACATTGTCCCAGTTCCACCAGAAATTAAGAGGAAGCGAGAATTTATCCGAGCCGAGAACTCTGCCCGTTTTGTTTGAAACAACCTTTACATTATCGAATTCTGCGGAGGTGTACCATGTTCCTATTCCCACTCTGCCGCTTAGCGGCTGCTGTTCAATCTTCGCACCGTCAATGGTTGATGAAAGGAGCTTTGAGCCCTGATTTCTTGAAAAGAGCTTCTGAACATAATAGCTGATTGAACCCGTCACCTGATGATTGTTGAACCAGATGAGGTCGGGCGACCAGTGGGTTGCGGTCAGATTTCCGAAAAGGGGCGCATAAGCCGCCATTCTGACGATATCGCCGTTTCTTTCAAGACCCGTCATATATGCCGCCTCTGCAAGTGCAGCTCTGAGGGTGTTCGATTTTGCGGCATATTCGCCGAGGAAAACCTGAATTCCTCCGCCGTAGAGGGTATCCGTCATTTCATCAACGGAGCGTTTATAATTATTTTCATCATAATAATCAGCATTTTTGAGAAACCATTCGGGCTGATTATAATAATGATGGTCGGTTGCGCCTGCAAAATCCTCTGCGGCATCGGAATCGCCGAGCTGTTTCTTTGCATACTCATAGGATGCGATATAGTTATCACCGTGGGTTGCATCAAATGCACCCGATGAATAGATAAGCTCCAGCCCCTCATAAAGTCCTGGATTGTTTGCTTTTGCTTCATTGAAAGAGTCAAGGAACGCCTGATATCTTTCGAAATAGATATCACCCTCCTGCTCATTTCCGATGCAGATATATTTCAGCTCAAAGGGTTCCGGATGTCCGAGAGAAACACGGACTTTGCCCCAGGTTGTTGTTTCGTCGCCACGGCAGAATTCAACGAGGTCATGCATATCCTGAACATACTGCCTGAATTCATCCGTGTTCATATCAACGGGACCTTTACCACGCATCTGACAGTAAATTCCGCAGTTGATAACGGGAACACCTATTGCACCGATATCCTCCGCAAGCTGAAAATACTCATAAAATCCGAGACCGTAGGCCATGAAGCAGGGATAGGGGTCATCGGTTGCGGCAATGTTTGTCCAGAGGTTTGTCCCCTGCTTTCTTGCGGCAACATCGCCGTATTTACCGCCGAATTCAAGGGGCATACCGTCCTCGCCCGTACCGATTGAATATTTCCAGTTATATAATGTTTCATAGTCATAGCCTTCAATGACACAGCCGCCGGGAAAACGGAGGAATTTCGGAGAAAGTTCTTCGAGCATTTCGCCGAGGTCTTTTCTCATGCCGTTTTTTCTGCCCTTGAAGGTTTCTTCGGGGAAAAGAGATACCATATCAATCGCAGCTTTGCCGCTGCCAATAAGCACCTGCAGGGTTGTGTCCGAAAAATCCGTTTTCGATGAAACAAGGGAAAGCTCATATTTCTGCCATGTGTCGGTTATTTCATCGATTTTGTTTTCCGCAACGGTTTCACCGCCAACGCAAAGGCGCATGGTTACCGAACCGCTGTAACCGTCAATGCCCTTTGCATAGACCGAAAAATTATATTTTGCATTTTCTTCAACTGCCATTCCGTCAAGAAAGCCGACATTTTCAACGCCTGAAAGAGCATCCGTGCCGTTTGTGATAACAAGATAATTCGGATTGTTGGCATTGAGACAGTCGGATGCATTCTTTCTGACCTCAAGGGCTGCGCCGCCGACATTATTCCAGCCGTGAAGGGCATCATTCGCTGCAATATCGGTAAATTCAAATGAACGGTTAACAACCTTTTCGGCATATAGACCGCCGTCTGCCGCAAAGTTGATATCCTCAAAGAAAACTCCGAAAAGCAAATCGCTTATGTCATGAATTTCATTCCCCGCATCAATATCCAGACTGTAATCAGCGTTTTCTGCGCTGTACGCAGTTGTTGAATTCGCCTCGGGTCTTTCAGGCTGCGGAGGTTCTTTTTTTGCAAAAATCCCGCCCGTTGCGCTCATGAATGCCGCCGTTATAACTGCAATAACCTTTTTGATGAATTTATAAATGACATATTTCATAATAATTCCCCGCTTGATTTTTTATCATATACAATATAATATAT
This sequence comes from Acutalibacteraceae bacterium, assembly GCA_045601745.1. Lineage (GTDB taxonomy): Bacteria > Bacillota > Clostridia > Oscillospirales > Acutalibacteraceae > CAG-177. The sequence goes on along the minus strand of JAZSAH010000017.1, from coordinate 23,889 downwards.
TACTTGCCTTTTTTCGTCAATAGCAATTGAATTGCGAAAAAATTTTTTATTTTTTTGCTAACCGTTATATTTTTCATGCCACTATGTTGTTGAAAGCTTTCAGAAGGAGATGATTCCGTGGAAAAAAACGAACTCAATCAAAAAATTGCAGAGGTTTCAAAATCTGTTTTATCCTATTGCCTCGCAAGAACATCAAACACGCAGGATGCCGAAGACCTGGCGCAGGAAATCCTGCTCAAAATCATGACTTCGGCGCAGAATCTGCGCAATGACGAAGCGTTTTACGGCTTCATGTGGGCGGTTGCAGGGAATGTTTTCAAGGATTGGCTGCGCAAGAAATCCCGCAGCCGCAATGTTGAACTGACCGAGATTGACGCAACCGAGAATTTCGATTTTGAAAAGCTCGACAATGAATCCGACGTTTATCTTCTCCGCAGGGAACTTGCGCTTCTCAGCGAAAAGCACAGAAAAGCAACCGTTCTCTATTATATCAACAACAAATCCTGCTCGCAGATTGCCGATGAGCTTTCCGTGAGCGAAAGCATGGTTAAATACTTATTATTCAAATCAAGAAAAATTCTGAAAGAGGGCATGAACATGGAAAGAAATTACGGTGAACAGAGCTATAACCCCAAGGGTCTTGAAATACAGTTTATGGGCAACGGCCACAACAGATATTGGCAGCTCGGAAGAAGAATAGTTCCTCAGAACATACTTTTCGCCTGCTATAACGATAAGCTCACTCCCGAGCAGATAAGCCTTGAAATCGGCGTGGGTCTTCCCTATATCGAAGACGATATCAATATGCTTGCGGAACACGACCTTCTTCTCAAAGACGGCAACAAGTACTATACCAACATCCTTATTTTCACAAACGAGCTTTCCGATGAAATCGACAGAAAAACAACACATCTCAAAGCAACAATCGCCGAAAAAATAAAGAAAGCAATAACGGAAAACGAAGAAAAAATCCGTAAAATCGGCTTTTACGGCTGTGACATGAGCAAAAACGCTTTCAGATGGCAGATGCTCTGCATCATTCTGCGCAACGCTGTTCTCGAAAAGCTTGAAAAAGAACTCAAGCTCACTCTCCCGGTTGATAAATTCGGCACAGAATGCATCGTTTGGGGCATTGAAAAAGGCGGTAACAACATCTTCAATTCAGATTTTGTTTTCGGCATTTCAACCGTACACGCATCAAGAAAGAGCTATGTTCACTTCATGGATTTTGAAAAAATCAGCGGTGACCTTGTTCACTCCAACTTCAGCGATAACTTCACAAATGTTTTCCTCGATATCGCCGAAGGAAAAACCGACGGCTTCAGCGACAACGATATGGCGCTCGTTGCAGAGATGGTGAAAAAGGGTTATGTTCTGAATGACGGCGGAAAATTCTCGGTCAATGCACCCGTGTTTACCGGAAAGCAGTATAATGAGCTTCTTGAAATCTTCGCAGATGTTTCGGAAGAAATAATGAACGATTCAAAAGCGCTCCTTGCAGATGTTGAAAAAATCATAAAGAACCATATTCCCACACAAGTCAAGAAGCATTCGGGATTGCTTGCATATGTCAGGATTCTTTTCGATGCAATCTCGGCTCCCACAGGTGTTCTTTACCGCGATGAATTTATAATGAAGCCCGATAAAGCCGATATTCTCACAACAACATTTGTTATAAAATAGTTTGATTTTAAACGGAAAATGCTGTATAATAAGCTCACCAAACCAAAGGAGAGCTGATTATGAAAACAACCAAAAGAATTCTTTCATTTATTCTCGCGGTAATAACGGCATTTTCCGTTTGTTCTTTTGCTGTCGCTCTGGATTCAGACGGCTTCACCGATGAGGATTTTCTTCACACGAAGGGTCAGGATATCGTTAACGGCAACGGAGAAAAAATCCTGCTCAGAGGCGTTAATCTCGGCGCATGGATGATATGGGAAGACTGGCTTTGCCCCTACGAAGAAAGCCTCGACCACTACACCGTGCTTGAAATTCTCACCGAGCGTTTCGGCGAAGAAAAAGCCTATGAGCTCATGAACACCTATATGGATAACTGGATAACGGAATATGACCTCGACGAAATAAAATCCATGGGATTCAACTGCGTGCGTGTTCCTTTCTGGTTCAGAAATTTCTATTATGACGATAACGGCAGAAAAATCCTCGATGAAAACGGAGAATGGGATTTCTCCCGTCTTGATTGGGTTATAGAAGAATGCAGCGAAAGAGAGCTTTATGTTGTTCTCGATATGCACGGTGCCGTGGGTTATCAGAGCGACGCTCCTCATAACGGAAAGAAAGGTGACTGCGGTCTTTACGATGATACCGAGCAGGGCGAAAGATACCGTGAGCTGACGAATAAACTCTGGACTGCAATCGCTTCAAGATATAAGGATGAGCCTGCCGTTGCGATGTATGACCTTCTCAACGAACCCATGTGTGATGTTGAGGCAGGCGAAATTCAGCGCAGAATCAACAACGAAATGATATACACCCGTCTTTATGATACCGTAAGAAAGGTTGACAGCAGACATATCATCACCATGGAATGCATATGGACTGCAATCGCACTTCCCCAGGCATGGCTCAAGGGCTGGGACAATGTTGTTTTTCAGGTTCATTTCTATAATAACTCAAACTTCATTTTCAATCTTTTCGCATGGTTCACCAAGTTTATCTATGCCGATGTTCCCATGATGATGGGCGAATTCTATCCGCATCAGAAAACAACCTGGGAAAACTGCTTCAACACCCTCGAAAAGGCAAATTACAGCTGGTTCCTCTGGACCTATAAGGCAACGGGTCACGGAATGTGGGAATCCGACTGGTGCATCAAGGGAAGCAAAGACGGTTTCCACAGAGCGAATGTGCGCACCGATTCATACGAGGAAATCGCACGCAAATGGGGCGAATGCATCCGCACGGAAAACGGATTTCAGGATTCGGGACATTACGAAAAAAATGTTAAAAAGCATCTCGGATAAATATAAAGATTATCGGATTACGCACTTTCCGTCAAATCTCAGAATAAGGTGACACTATGGAAATAAGATATATCAAACCCGAAGAAGCGGCTGATTATCAGAAGGTTTCAGCGGCATCGTTCATCTGGAAATTCAATCCGGGGGAAGACAGTTCAGTCAATGCACCCGTTCTTGGGGCGTTCAATGACGGAAAGCTCATTGCAGGCGCCGAGGTTCCGAACTTCAGAACAAGCTACTGCGGTAAAATTCTGAATTCCGTTGTTGTGGGCGGAGTATGCAGTCTGCCCGAATGCAGAAGGCTCGGAGGAACAAGAGAAATTTTCAGAAAAATCGGAGAAACCGCCGTTGAAAATGATATCGCCTTCGGTTTTCTTCATCCGTTTTCTATCTCCTACTATGAAAAATTCGGCTATGCACATCTCAACCGTATGTTTGAAATAAGAGTTCCGTTTGAAAGCCTGTCCCCGATTCCGAGAAGCAACGACGTTGTTCTCTACACGGGCGAACAGCTTGAAGACTTGATTGAGCTTCACAACAAATGCGCTCTCAGAGAAAACCTCATTGCCATCCGTGAAAACGGAAAGCATTTCTGCAGCACTCCCCTTGAAAAAGCCGACTACACATATATAAGATACGATAAAAACGGAAATGCCGACGGTTATGTGCGTTTCAACGTCAGCAGACCCGAAGCCCTGTTTGTTGAGGAGCTTTTTGTGCTTACAGCCGAAGCTCTTTACAGCATAATCGGTTTTTTGCGTAACTACGACGGAATTGTCAGAAATCTTGTTGTCAGAATGCAATATCAGGGCTCGGCATTTTCATGTCTTGCCGACAGGCTTGCCAATGTTGTTTATGACTATAACGGCGTTTCCGCTGCAAGAATCTATAATATCCGTAAAATTCTCGAAAGCAACGAATATCCCGAAAAATACGGAAAATTCAGCATACTCAGCATCGATGAATTTGAACAGAACAAAGGAATTTTCGATGTTGAATATCAGAACGGGAAATGCGCTGTCAGCCGCAGAAGCAACGGTGACTATGACATCTCGCTGACTGCCTCCGCCGCAGTAAAGCTCCTTCTTGCAGGCGAAGGTCACACCGCACAGACAGCCGCATTCATCGACGGAGTTGAAATCAAGGGCAATGCAGACGATTTCTTCCGTGCATTTCCCTACCGTCACACCCGTTTTACCGACCGTTAGCTCCTTTTTATACCGTCTGAAAAGCATAAAACCGTTTCCTTTATAATTTCCCCGATTAATATACAATGAATAAATTGTGTCATTTAATCAGGCGGCAAACAAAACGACGGTCTTTTGTTCTTTTCACGCAAACAGGCGGATTGTTCTCTGTAACAAAGCAAAATACATTTCGGATGAGGATTTGTTTATGAAAAATCTCACGGTAAATCAGATAATCAACGCAGATTTCAGAGTCAGCAGCGAAAGCCCCGTTTTGAAGCCTTGGGGCGGCTCAATCGTTGTTGCAGACCCGTCTTTGCTCACTCCCGACATCAGCCATGACGGCAAGTGGCATATGTTTTTCCACACAACTTTCGGAATATGGCATTTCACGAGTGACGACGGCGTTTCCTTCAAAAAAACAAAGAAGGTTGCAAACAGAGCAATGCGCCCGAATATAAACTATATTGACGGAAAATACTATCTTTTCTACGAAAGAACAAGACCGCTTATAATGAACGGTCTGAATGTTATAAATGCAGTCAAATGGAAATCGGAAATTTATGTTATTGAAAGCACAGACCTTGAAAGCTGGTCAAAGCCTGCTCCCGTTATCACGAACACCCGTGAATTCGAGAAAAGCGAAAGAGGGATGTCAATTTCAAATCCGTTTCTTCTGCGTGAAAACGGCATTAACCGACTCTATTATTCCTGCGGTCTGACATTCATAAAAGACTGCGGTTTTTGTGAGCCGACCTACATAAATTATGCCGAAAGCAAAGATATTGCAACGGGCTATGTTTCGGCTGAAAAACCGATAATTTCTCCCGACAAAAACAATCCTTATCTCAATCTCTGCAGCGGATGCCTTAAGGTTTATAAGCTCTCTGACGGTTACATCGGAATACAGAACGGTCTGTATGAACGCAACGGAAAAAGCCACTCGGCAATCATCCTCCTGACATCGGCTGACGGTCTTTCGTTTGAGTTCAACAAGGTGATTATCGAACCCTGCGTTGTTGACGGAAAAGACTGGATGAAGCAGTTTGTTTATGCAAGCCATCTTGTGAAACACGGCAATAAGCTCCGTCTTTATTTCAACGCCAGAGACACCTCGGATATGCTCAGAGGCAGAGAGTGCATCGGTTTTGCCGAAGCGGAAATATAAAACACAAAGTTAATATAGACCAAAATCCGGTTTGATACGTCTTTAGGTTAAAAGGAAAGAAACAAAGAGGTGTCATAAATGTTTGAAACCAAAAGAAAAAGAACCGAACAAGGCTGCACGGAGAAGGAATTCAAGGTTAAATGTGCAGACGGCTATAAGCTCAACGCCGTAATCACCTGCCCCGAAAACGCAAGAAAACTTGTGATTTATGTTAACGGTTCGGGTCCGGTAACAAGCAGAACTCTGCGCAAGTTCTCCGATGGCAGAATTATTTCCTACCACAAATTGTTTGCCGATGAATTCGCAAAAAGAGGAATTGCATACTGCAGTTACTCGGCAAGAGGCGTTACCGACGGCAAAAAAGCTCCGCTTTTCTGCGACATAGATAAGAAAAAATATAAAACTGCTCTTCCCTCAAACTCTGTGAGCGATGTTGAATGCCTTATTAATCATCTGCGTGAAAAACACGGTATCGACTGTCCCGTTTATCTTCTCGGCTGGAGCGAAGGCACTATCATTTCTCCGCTTGTTGCAGCTCGCGGCAATGTTGAAATCAGCGGTCTTTTCCTTGCAGGATACTGCAATGAGAACCTGAAGGATATCCTTACATGGCAGCTCAGAAGCGGTGAATCCGCTATGCTGAATATGCGCAAGATGTTCGATTATGACAAAAAAGGATATATAACAAAGCAGGATTACGAAGAAGACCGTAAAAATGTAAGAGAAAAAGCATTGGGCAACGCCGAATTCTCCGCACTTGACAAAAACGGCGACGGTATACTGACTGCCGAAGATTTTATATCCGAAGATTACCTCAACAGCATCTTTGATGCAATCGGGCGAAACGACGATGAATGGCTTGAAAACAATTATCCCCTTCCTCTCACATCGGGCTGGTTCAAGGAGCATTTCTCACTGACTCCGAACAGGGAAACCCTGCCGAAGCTTGATATCCCCGTTCATATTTTCCACGGCGAATTCGATGCGAACATACCTGTTTCGCAGATGTGGGATATCGAAAAAACATTCAAAGAAAAAGGCAAAAACAATCTCACCGTTCATTATTTCGACGAGCATGACCATAATCTGAATTACGGCAGATATATGCAAAAGGGAGAACTCTCCGAGGGTCTGCAGGAGCTTTTCGACACGGCAGAAAAGATATAACAGCAAAACGGGTGCACCGATTGGCGCACCCGTTGATTTTATTTATCTTCGTCATCTTCCTCATCCGTTTCGGGTTTTGGGAGGATTTCAACCTTGATTTCGTCCATACGGCGTTCATCAATTGAAAGAACGGTGAACTTAAGGTTTTCATATTCGGCAATAATCGGTTCATCCGTAATCTCCTCGGGGAGATAACCGAGAAGGCTGATAACAAAGCCGCCGAGAGTATCATAATCACCTTCGGGAAGCTCAACTCCGACAAGCTCATTGACTTCGTCGAGGTCGGTTGTTCCGTCGATGGTAAAGGTTGTTTCGTTTATCTGCTTGATTTCTTCTTCCTCATCATCATATTCATCCTGAATATTGCCGACGATTGATTCAAGCACGTCTTCAAGAGTAACGATACCTGCAGTTCCGCCGTATTCGTCAACAACAACGGCAAACTGGGTTCTGCTCTTGTTCATAGCCTCAAACAAATCTCCGCAGGACTGGGTTTCGGGAACATAAAGTGCCTTTCTCATAACCTGGGCGATTGTCAAATCCGAGGGAATATTATGTCCGACATATTTCAGCAGGTCCTTTGCATAGAGAACGCCGACGATACTGTCGGGGTCATTCTCAAAAACGGGAATTCTGGAATAGCCGTTTTCAACTGCAAGCTCCGCAACTTCTTCAAGAGAACGGGTCACTTCAATTGCGGTCATTTCCGTTCTGTGGGTCATGATATCGCCTGCATCAAGGTCGTCAAACTCAAAAATATTGTCAATCATTTCTTTCTGAGCATCTTCAATAACGCCTTTTTCACCGCCGACATCAACCATCATTCTGATTTCTTCTTCGGTCACTTCTTCTTCATCGGCATTGGGGTCAAATCCGAAAAGGCGGACAACCGCATTCGTTGAAAGAGAAAGAACCTTGACGAAAGGCTTCGTTGCCGAGGCAACAAAGGTGAGAATTCCCACAACCTTGAAGGAAATCTTTTCGGGAATCTGCATTCCTATTCTCTTGGGTGCAAGTTCACCGAGAACAAGCGAGAAATATGATGTTACGATTGTTATAACAACGATTGATACGCCGTTGATGATTCCGATGGGAACAACATCTGCAACGGCTGTTTTCGCAAGAGCATTTGTGAGCATATCGGCAAAGTTCTGTGATGCCGATGCCGAGGTCAGGAAACCTGCAAGCGTTACGCCTATCTGAATTGTTGAAAGAAATCTGCTTGAGTTTTCCGTGAGCTTTACAATCTGCTTTGCTTTTTTGTTGCCCTCCTCCGCAAGGCGCTGCATTTTTGTGTCATTAAGAGAGATGATTGCAATCTCACTCATTGCAAAAAATGCATTGACGATAATAAGAACAAACAAAAGCAATACCTTGAGAATAATAGAGAGAGGGTCTGTTGAAACTTCAGCTGCGGCTGCCGCTAACTGAATCGCAGGGCCGGGGTCATCCATTTTGGATTTACTCCTTTCAAATAAAAAATAGTATTCTAATAATAGCATATCGGTTATAATATGTCAACAATTCAAAAACTCCGGCAAATCCGTTCCCGTTTCATGCGAAATCAAAAAAAAGCTTTCAAACCTGCAAAAAAGGAGATTTCAAGCGAAAAATGCCTCAAATCGCCCCAAAACGGCTCAAATTCATTTCAAAAGTACTGACAAACGGACAGCAATATGGTATAATTGATAAGTAATAATCAAAAACGAGGTATCATCATGCTTTATCTGATATTATCGGCAACGGGCGGAGGAAAAACCACCCATATCATGAATTTAATAAAACAGTTTTCTGCCGGAGGTCACAAGAAAATAACCATGATTGTGCCCGAGCAGTTTTCTTTCATGACGGAAAAAATCATGCTTGAAAAAATCGGCACAAAAGCCATGGCGGACATCGATGTTTTAAGCTTCACAAGTCTCGGCGAAAAGCTTGTGGGCAGACCTGCACTGCATGAGCGCAGAAGACTCGACGACCCCTCAAAGGCGGTGCTCATGTCGATGGCACTTGAAAGCGTAAAAGATAAGCTCACTCTTTACGGAAAACACACCTCGTCAAGGTCGGTCATCTCCGAATTCGTCACTCTTTCGGCTGAATTCAAGCAGAGCGCCGTTTCCTCGGATGCGGTGCGTCTTGCGCTTGCTTCCTCCGAAGACGGTCTTCTCAAAATGAAGCTCGGTGATATAACAACCGTGCTCGATGCCTACGACGCCATGACAGAGGGCAGTTATTTCAATCCCGATGACCTTCTGACGGAGCTTTACGACATCCTGCCCGATACAGATTATTTTAAAAACCGACTCGTTTTCATTGACGCATTCCGAGGCTTCACCATGCAGGAATACAAAATCATCAGCCGTATGCTTTCACAGTCGCAGGCGGTTTATGTAACACTCTGCACGGATAATCTCAACAACAGCGACGATGAAACCGATTTGTTTGCCCACACCAAAAGAACGGCACGCAGACTCATTGACATTGCAAAGAAAAACGGAGTTGCCGTTGCAAAGCCGCAATATCTTTCGATGCGAAGCAAATTCAATAATTTCCCGCCCGATTTCAGGCGTTTTTCATCTCCCGAGCTTGCAGCTCTCGAAAAAGAGCTTTTCTCTCTCACACCGAATGTTTATGAAGAAGAATGCGGCAATATTACGCTGTGCAAGGCATCGGATATTTATTCCGAATGTGAATTCATCGCCTGCACGGCAAAAAAGCTCATCCGTGAAAAGGGCTACAGATGCCGCGATATTGCGGTTATTGCCCGTGACAGCTCCGCATATGAATCGCCACTTCGCAGTGCACTGAAAAAATGCGGCATCCCCGTTTTTGAGGACAGCCGTCAGCCCGTTGACGTTTCGCCGGTTACGGCACTCGTTGAAAGTGCAATCGATATTGCCTGCGACGGTTTTTCAACGGAAACTCTCATGAGATATCTGAAAACGGGGCTTTCGGGATTTACCACCGAAGAAATTTCTGCAGTTGAAAATTATTCTTATCTCTGGAGCATAAACGGTTCTCAGTGGATTCGTGAATGGACACAGAATCCTGCAGGCTTCGGCGAGGAAACCGGCGAAGAAGAAAAGACCGAGCTTGAATATCTCAATTCAATACGCAGAAGAATTGTTTCACCTCTTTATGAACTGAAAGAAAAACTTGCCGACTCAAAGGGCGGTGATTCTGCGGCGGCAGTTTTTGCTTTCCTTGAAAAAATCAATGTTTCCGAAAACATCCGTACCCTTGCAAAAAGCCTTGCTCTCAAAGGCGAAACGGGTCTTGCACTCGACCTTGAAAGACTCTGGGATATCATCATTGATATGCTCGAGGGCATTGAAACTCTCACAAGGGGCAGATATCTGACCGCAAAAGAATTTTCCGATATGTTTGAACTCATGCTCGGCGTTCAGACTGTCGGTTCTCTTCCTCAGGGTCTTGACGAAATAACCATCGGTTCAGCCGACAGAATACGCACCGTTGCGCCGAAAATCGTTTTTATAGCAGGCGCAAACAGCGGAGTTTTTCCTGCCGTTCCTTCATCGGGCTCGGCTCTTACGGATAAAGACCGCAGAAAAATGAGCGAGCTCGGGATTGAGCTTTCCGACTTCGGAGAGTATAAGCTCGCCGAGGAAAAGCTCATAGCATATAACGCCTTCTGCTGTGCTTCGGATATGCTTTTCGTATGCTGTCCCGAAAGAAATGCAAAGGGCGAACAGCTCAATCCTTCCGAGCTTTATATCAAAATCAAGGAGCTTTTTCCGGGATGCAGAGAAGTTGACGCCGAGGAAGAAAACGGTATGTATTTCATAGAGGGAAAAGAGCTTGCCTTTGAACAGCTTGCAAAAAACAAGCGTGAAAACAATTCTCTTTATGCTTCACTCTGCGAATATTTCGGCAGAAACCCCGGTTATTCGGGCAGAATTCAGGCTCTTGACAGAGCAACGGGAAGCCGTGATTTCAGAATTGAAAATTCCGAAGCCGCAAAGGCTCTTTTCGGCAAAAATATGTATATGTCGGCATCGAGGGTTGAGAGCTTCCATAAATGTCCGTTCTCTTATTTCTGCCGTTACGGCATAAAGGCAATGCCCCGCAAAATTGCGGAGCTTGACCCCATGCAGAGGGGCAATGTTATTCATTACGCCCTTGAAAAGCTTCTCACGGATTTTGACCGTGATACCCTCACTTCAATGACATTTAACGATATTCATAACTATGTCAGACCCCTGCTGACCGATTATCTCAATTCCAAGCTTGACGGCGAAAACCGCAGCGAAAGATTTATCTGGCTTTTCAACAAGCTCATTTATTCGGTCTGCGACGTTGCCGAAAGGCTCATAAAAGAGCTTTCACAAAGCAGTTTCACGCCCTCGGATTTTGAACTTCAGATAGGCAGCGACGGCGAAATCCCCGCATACGAAGTTAAAACGCAGAACGGAAAGGTTATCATTTCCGGTGCGATTGACAGGGTTGACGAAGCAATTATTGGCGATAAAAAATATATAAGAATTGTTGACTATAAGTCATCGGGCAAGGATTTCCGGCTCAGCGACGTTGTTCAGGGTCTGAATATGCAGATGCTTATTTATCTGTTCACTCTCTGGGAAAACGGAAAAGATAAATACGGGGAATTCACCCCTGCAGGCGTGCTTTATTATCCTGCAAAATCACCTCTTGTTTCAGTTTCAAGAGATGCAACCGATGAAGAAATCGAAGCGGAAAGACAGAAAAGATGCACCATGACAGGAATTGTTCTCGATAATTCCGAAGTCATAAAAGCCATGGATTCCACCGAAAACGGAACATACATTCCCGTAAAATACAAGAAGGGCGAATTCGTCGGCTCGCTTATAGGTCTTTCACAGCTTGAAAAGCTCAAAGAAAAGGCAGACGGCATTCTCGCCGATATGGCAGATGCACTCTGCGAAGGCAGAATTGAAGCCGTTCCTGCATACGGCGACAGCTATAAACACGTTTGCGACTACTGCGATTATAAGGCAGTTTGTTCTTATGAAGAAAATATACCGCAAAGGGTATTGTTTGACGACGACCTGAAAACGGTTCTTGAAAATTTAGAGAAGGGAGATGAGGCAGTTGAAATGGACAACGGACCAGCAGAAAGCGATTGATGCACGAAAAGGAACTCTGCTTGTCAGTGCGGCGGCAGGTTCGGGCAAAACGGCAGTTCTTGTTGAAAGAGTCATACGCCGTATATGCGACAGCGAGAATCCCTGCGGCGTTGAAAACCTGCTGATTGTAACCTTCACAAAGGCGGCGGCTGCACAGATGAAAGAAAAAATCCACGCCGCCATCGGAAAACAGATTGCGCTCAATCCCTCGGATAAACGCCTGCGCCGTCAGCAGCTCATGCTCCCCTGCGCTAATATCTGCACAATCGATTCTTTCTGCATAGGTCTTGTCAGAGAGAATTTCCACGTTCTCGGAATTGCTCCCGATTTCAGTCTTCTTGACGAAGGAAAGCTTGCAGTTCTACGCTCTCAGGCTGTTTCGGAGGTTGCGGATTCGCTTTATAAAGAGCAGAGCGAAAGCTTTATGAAGCTTACGGAACTCATCAGCGACACCCGTGACGACGGCAAGCTCATTGATGCAATTCTGAAGCTGTATTCCCTTTCTCAGGCTTATCCCTTCCCCGAGTTATGGCTCAAATCTCTTGCGGAGGAATTCGGCAATCCCTCGGAAATTGAAGAAAGTCCGTGGGGAAGAACAATAATCAATTACGCAATTCAGCTTGTCTGCTCATGCATTGCCGATGCGAAGCACTGCATAACTCTTCTTGCGGATGAACCCGAACTCGAAGCTAAATACAGACCCGCTTTTGAAGATGACCTTGTTATTCTCGAAAAGCTTCTCGATAAAATATCGGCCGAAAAATGGGACGGCATTTTCAAAGCTTTTTCGGAAACGGCATTCACAAAAATGGCAAGCGCACCGAGAGGATATGAAAGCCCTGCAAAGGAAATATGCAAAAACACAAGGAATGCCTATAAAAAGCAGGTTTCTGAATTTATTTCGAAATATTATATTCCGGAAGAAGAACACAAAAAAGACATCGGTTATCTTGCTCCCGTCATAAACGAGCTTATATCGGCTGTTCTGAAATTCGGCGATGAGTTCACAAAGCTCAAAAGGCAGGAAAACGGCGCCGATTTCTCCGACACACTCCACCTTGCATTGAAGCTCCTCGTTGAACCCTGTGACGGCGGATATATCAGAACGCCTCTTGCTCTTTCGCTTGCGGAAAACTATGCGGAAATCCTTGTTGACGAATACCAGGATGTCAACGAAGCGCAGGATATGATTTTCTCCGCACTTTCAAAGGATGAAAACAATCTTTTCATGGTCGGCGACGTCAAGCAGAGCATCTACCGTTTCAGGCAGGCAATGCCCGAAATTTTTCTTGCACGCCGTGACGGTCTTTCGGAATATGAAAACGGCAACTATCCTGCAAGAGTAACCCTCGGCAAAAATTTCCGTAGCCGTAAGGGCGTTACGGATATAGTAAACTACATTTTCAGCGCACTCATGAGCAGGGATGCGGGCGGACTTGAATATGACGAAAAAGAATATCTCGAAGCCGCCGCAGCCTATCCCGAAAGCAAGGGTGCCGACACGGAAATCTGTCTTTTTGAAACCGAAAAAGAGAATTTCCGCACTGCTCAGGCAAAATATGCTGCCGACTACATCGAAAAAGCAATTGCCGACGGCATGACTTTCACCGACGGCGATAAACAGAGAAAGGCGAAATACAAGGATTTCTGCATCCTTCTGCGCTCAGTAAAGCGTTCATCAAAGGAATTCGTTGATGAATTCACCGCAAGAGGGATTCCCTTCAGCTGTGAAACGGAAGAAAACTTTCTCGCCTCCCCCGAAATAATGTTCCTGACCTCGCTGCTCAAAATCATAGATAATCCCGTTGACGACATACCCCTCACCGCCGTTATGCTCTCCCCCGTTTTCGGATTTATTCCCGATGACCTCGCCCTCATGCGTGCGGCAAACAAAAAAGGTTCGGTTTATCAGTGCGTTGTTCAGTCGGCTGAAAACGGCAATAAAAAAGCCGCTGATTTTCTTGAAAGAATCAGGGATATGAGGCTCGTTGCCTGCACGGTCAGCGCAGGTGAGCTTGTGCGCAGACTCATTGAAGAAACCGGCTACGGTGCGATAGTCGGGGCAATGAAAGACAGCTCAAAGCGCAGAGCAAATCTCAACAGCTTCATCGACCTTGCAAACCGTTACGAAAGCACGGGCAGAAAAGGCATTTCGGGATTCCTTCGCCATCTCGATTCCGTTGCAAAAAGCGGCAACGATATCCGTTCATCATCGTCGGATTCCGAAAACGCCGACTGCGTGAAGATAATGACCATTCACAAGAGCAAGGGTCTTGAATTCCCCGTCTGCTTCCTCGGTGCGTGCGAAAAGACATACAGCAATCTTTCCGTCACAGACGATCTGCTCATTTCTCCCACGGGCGGAATAGGCATAAAAACAAGCACGGGCAAGGCAAAGCTCGATTCGCTCACCAGAATTTCCGCCGTTCTTGAAATCAGAAAAGCGGAACGCTCCGAAGAACTCCGTGTTCTCTATGTTGCTCTGACCCGACCCAAGGAAAAACTCATTGTTCTTGCATCCGACAAAGATTGGAACAAATCGCTTTCAAAAATCGCCGCAAATATCAGAAAAGAAAAGCTCATCGACCCGTTCAGGGTTATCGGATTTTCAAGCTACTCCGACTGCATTCTCTCGGCGCTTATCAGACATCCCGATGCCCATGCCCTGCGGAATGCGGCTATGGCTGATTCCTCAATGGTTATCAGCTGCGACATACCTCTGAAAACGCAGATTATCAGGAGCTTCGCCGAAGAAACGGCTGCAATTCCCGAAATCATCCCCGCAAAGCCCGACAAAAAAACCGTCGGTGAAATAACTGAACGCCTCAGCTATGTTTATCCCTACTCCTCACTTGAAGGAATTATTGCAAAGAGAATTGCTTCAAAGGCTGACGATGAAGAAATCGGCGGTGAATATTTTGCCTCACGCAAGCCCTCATTCGTCGGGAAAGATAAGCTCTCCCCTGCACAGCGAGGCACGGCAACCCACCGTTTTATGCAGTATGCAGACTATGAAAAAGCAGGCGAAAGCGTTGAAGCCGAGCTTGAAAGGCTTGTCCGTGAAGGTATGCTCACAGAAACGGAAGCCTCGGTTGTTGATAAAAAAGCGATTGCGGAATTCTTCTCGGGAGACCTTGCAAAACGCATTCTGTCCGCCGAAAAAGTCTATAAGGAATATTCCTTCACAGCCTGCATTCCTCTGCGTGAAGCCCGACCCGATATTTCCGAAAACGAAGCAAAAAATGAAAGCGTTGTTATCGAAGGCGTTGCAGACTGCGCATTCGTTGAAAACGGCTCGCTTGTTATTGTTGACTTCAAAACCGACAGAGCGCAAAGCGGAGATGAGCTTGCGGAAAAATATAAAGAACAGCTCGGGATTTACCGCCGCTGTCTTGCCGAAGTGCTCGGAATTCCCGTCAAAGAGACCGTTATTTACTCGTTCAGGCTCGGAAAAAGCATTGAAATTTGCTTATAATTAAAAAAATTTCAAAAAAGACTTGCTTTTTTCCGTTGTGTGTGATAAAATTGCTCCGTTATGTTTATGGATATACCGAAAGAGGTGACACTGAATGAAGGAAGGACTCCATCCCAAGTACGAACAGACAGAAATCCGCTGCGCTTGCGGTGAGGTTATCACAACAGGCTCAACAAAGGCAAACCTTCGTGTTGATATCTGCTCAAAATGCCATCCGTTCTACACAGGTAAGCAGAAGCTCGTTGATACCGGCGGACGCGTTGATCGCTTCAACAAGCGTTTCAATCTTAACAACAAATAATAAGCAAAATGGGCGGTGCATATTCATGCGCCGCTTTGCTTGTTTTTGGAGGAAACTTTGATGGCTGCAAGCTATAAGACAATAAAAAACGCCTCGCAGGATGAATATATCGTCAAGAAGTCCCGTTTCATCGGTCATATCATGCCCGTCACAACTCAGGAAGAAGCTCTCGACTTTATCGCAAAGGTGAGCAAGAAGCATTGGGATGCAACCCATAATGTTTATGCCTATATCCTGCGTGAAAGCGGTATCAAGAGATATTCCGACGACGGTGAGCCTCAGGGCACGGCAGGAATACCCGTGCTCGATGTTCTTGAAAAATCGGGCGTCACCGATTGCGCCGTTGTTGTGACACGCTATTTCGGCGGCATCATGCTCGGTGCAGGCGGTCTTGTGAGAGCATATTCGCATTCGGCTTCCATTGCCGTTGCCGCAGGCGGAATTCTGACAAGAGCGATGTGCGCAAGGCTCAGGGTCACCTGCGATTATTATTTCTACGGAAAAATGACTTCTCTTGTTCCCGAAGCTGGCGGAATTATTGAAGACACGATTTTTGAGGATAACGTAACCCTCATTTTCAGACTTCCTCTTGACCTCGTTGATTCCTTCAACGCAAACCTCGTTGATGTGAGCAACGGCAGATACAAGGCGGAAAAAACAGACGAATTCTTTGCGGACGTTGATTAATATGGAAAAATATATAGATTTACACACTCATTCACTCAAATCCGACGGCTCAATGACTCCGACTCAGGTTGTTGAGGAGGCAAAAAGAGCAGGTCTTGCCGCCATTGCTCTCTCCGACCATGACAGCGTTGACGGCGTGCGTGAAGCCGTTGAGGCAGGCAAAAGACTCGGCGTTGAGGTTATACCTGCAATTGAATTTTCCGTTATATCAAAAACGGAAACACATATCCTCGGCTACTTCATCGATATCGATAATCCCGACCTCAAAAAAACGCTCAGAGAGGTTGTCGACCTGAGAATCGAGCGTAACCATGTGACATGCAGAAGGCTTAACGAGCTCGGTTTTGATATCACGCTTGAAGAAGTGCGTGCTCTTGCACCGAATAATTTTGTGGGCAGAGCCCATTTTGCAAGGGTGCTCATGGATAAAGGATATATCGCAACCGTCAGTGAAGGCTTCGAAAAATATATGTCCGTGGGGAAATATGCCTATTGCGAAAAGCAGCGGCTTTCCGCCCGTGAGGCAATTGAGCTGATAACGGAATGCGGCGGAATTTCATTCCTCGCCCATCCTCATCTGACAAAGCTTTCCGATGATGAACTCACGGAATTTCTCAAGGAGCTCAAGGGTTACGGTCTTTGCGGTCTTGAAGGATATTATACCGACTACACCCCGGAAATGCAGGAAAAATATCAGTCAATGGCAAAAGAACTCGGACTGATGATTTCGGGCGGCACGGATTTTCACGCAAAAATGAAGCCCCATATTTCTATCGGAATCGGTACGGGCAACATGAGGATTCCGTATTCCGTTGTTGAAAACATGAAAAATAAATGCGGCATAAAATAAACCGATGTGGCAGATGGCAATCATCTGTCACTTTTTCATTATGTGTTATGCGTTTTTTACAGTTTTTTGCTGTTAAATTATTGAATTATTATTAAATATGTGTTAATATAATTTATATTTATTATGAAGGAGAGTGTCCCCCAAAATGAAAAAAATCTTCAAAAGGGTGATTGCGACCGCACTTTGCGTTGCAATGCTTGTTTCGGCAGGCTCCATAGGCGCAGCCGCAGCAACCGAAACCGACTGCAACGGCAAATGCGATTATTCACCCGTAATTATTCTCCCCGGCATCAACCATTCACCCACATATCTTTATGACGAAAACGACCAGCCCGTTATGGACGGTGACAGTCAGGTAGGCGGCACGCTTCTCATCCTCAACACCGCCGCACTTTCCGCAGGTCCCATCATCAAGGCTGTTTTCAGCATCCTCGGAACTCTTGTTCTCCAGCATAACGTCGGTCTTGACAAGGTTGCTTATGACCTCGTTTCCGACCTTTTCTCAATCCAGAAATGTGACGAAAACGGCGACCATATCGCAAACCTCAAAACACAGAGATGGTATCATTCTCTCGAGCATATGACGGAAGACGAAATCGACTGGGTATACAGAATGGTTCCCATGAAGTCTCTCGTTGATGTTATCGGCGAAGACCATGCTTATTTCTTCACCTTCAACCTTGTAGGCGACCCCATGGATTCAGCTGACGACCTTCATGAATATATCAAGATGGTCAAGGAACAGACAGGTCACGATGAAGTTACTCTTCTTCCCGTAAGCCTCGGCGGCACAATTCTTACCGCTTATCTCGAAAAATACGGTCATGACGGCATCGACCAGATCGTTAATGCCGTTGCCTGCCTTGACGGCACGGATATCGTTGCAGATTTCTATGCAAGAGAATGGAATCTCTCAGACGAATTCCTCTATCACGAATTCATCGCAAACATCTTTGTTGAATCAAACGACAGCCCCACACTCGGCTATCTCATCAACACCCTGCTCCATATCTTCCCCCGTTCAGGCATCAATGCTCTTCTTTCCGGCGCAATGAGTGGTATTCTTGACACCATGATGCTCAACTGCCCGCAGTTCTGGGCAATGCTTCCCTCATACAGATATGAAGCTCTTGCCGAAAGATATCTTTCGGATAACCCCGTTCTCAAAGCAAGAACCGACGCATTCCAGAAGGCAAGACTCAACCTCAAGAAGAACATTCTTGAGGCAGTTGAAGACGGTGTACGCGTTAACTCAATCGCAGGCGCAAACCTCGACCTCGGCGAACAGATGTATACATATTTCGGCATCGTTGCTTCCGCAGATAAGGTTAACTCCGACGGCATCATCAACCTTTCCTCAACAACACTCGGTGCAACCGGCGCCCCCGGTGAAAAGACTCTCAGCGACATCGAATATGACGGTAAGAGCTACTGCACAAATCCCAAGCATAACCACATTTCCCCCGACAACATGGTTGACGCTTCAACATCCATCCTTCCCGAAAACACATGGATTTTCCTTGAACAGCACCATGAAGTAGGCAATAACGATGTCGTTCTCAACCTTGCAAAGGCTATCATTCTCGGCGAAGTCAAGGATGTTAACGATAAACCCGAAAAATATCCTCAGTTCAACGGCTCATGCACAACAAAATACATCCGCCGCTGGAGACTTCCCGATGCATACGCAATTCTTGAACAGGAAGCAAACGGCGAAATCACCCTGACTGCCGAAGATAAGGCAGAGCTCATTGCAGCTGTTGAAGAAGGCGAAGCTGTTATCAGTTCAACAATCTGCGATCAGGCAAAGGTTGAGGCTTCTGAAAACAGACTCAACGCCATTCTCCATAAGGTAGGCGCTCCCGGTTATGAAAACATCGAAGAAGAAGAATCTACTCTCGATCCCTTCCTCGAAGATGTTATGGAGGCAATGAGCAAAGGCTCGCTCTTCCTTCTCGGCGGAGGCAGCCTCGTTGACAGACTCCTCTATCCTGTCAGAGCCCTTGCTGACCTCGTTTTCGGCGGACTTTTCAGCTGATATCAATTTACAATATTTAACGGAGAAACGGCGGAACGAATCCGATAAAAACACTCTGCGGATATCTTCCGCCACTCTACGGAAAGGGTTTGTTATAATATGAAAAAAATAATTTCTGTTGTTCTCGCATTTGTTATTGCATTTTCCATGCTTTCCGTTACCGCTTCGGCAACCGTAAAAACAGACTGCAAGGGTGAATGCGACACCTGCCCCGCAATCGTTGTTCCAGGCATCGGTCAGTCCAATGTCTGGGCCCTCGACGAAAACGGCGACTATCTTCTCGATGATGACGGCGAAAGAATCAGCTGCTTCCCTGCAGTTTTCAATGTCGGTTCAATCGTTGCAAAGGTTCTCGTTCCTGCTCTCCTCACTCTCATGACACAGCATGACGTTTTCCTTTCCAAGGCTCTCTGCAGCGTTGTTCTCGATGCATTTGCGGTTAACAACTGCGATCCCGAAACAGGCAAAAACACAGGCAACATCGAAGTTGAGAAATATCCCTATTCCGTTGCTGAATGCAGTGACTACGAAAAGGGCGAAATCTACGACAACATTCCTCTCCAGGCATTTTCCGAAATTGCCGGCGAAGACCATCTCTATTATTTTGCATACAACTCATTCGGCAACAACTACGATATCGTAACCGAGCTTTACTCCTTCATTCAGATGGTAAAGAAAGAAACCGCTCACGATAAAGTCAACATCGTTCCCATCAGCATGGGCGGCTCAATTGCCAACGGTCTTCTTCAGTATTATCCCGAAGTTATGGACGACCTCAACAAGGTTGTTTACATCGTTCCCGCACTCAACGGTTCATCAATCGTTGGCGACCTTTACACCAAGAACCTCGCTTTCTTTGACACCGAATTCCTCTATAACGGTTTCCTTGAAGCTCTCATGGATGAAGAAGAAGCAAGAATGATTGAGGTTATCGCAAGAATTCTTCCCGACCAGGTTCTTTCAAGCGTTCTCAGAAACGTTGCAGACTGCCTCGTTGAAGATGTTGCTGCAAACATCACGATGCTCTGGGGTCTCTGCCCGAAGGAAGACTATCCCGAAGCATCAAAGAAACTCCTCAAAAATAAGCCCGAAATCAAGCGTCAGACCGATTTGTTCTATGAAGCACAGCTCAATTCACTCAGCAACATCCAGAAGCTTGTTGACAAGGGCGTTGAAGTTTTCAATATCGTTGACTATGATGTGCCTCTTTATCTTATAGGCAATTCATGGAATGACGATAATGCAGACGGCGTTATTCATCTTTCATCAACAGCTATGGGCGTTAAGAACGCTATCGTAGGCGAAACTCTCGGCGAAGGTTATAAGCAGGCAAACACAAGCAAAAACTGCTCCGACCCCACCCATAAACACGTTTCGCCCGACAATGTTGTTGACGCATCAACAGGTCTTCTTCCCGACCACACCTTCTATTTCGACGGTCAGAACCATGAAAGCACCGCAAGAAACGACATTATAATCTCCCTTGCCACAAGGCTTCTTGCAACCAACGATATAAAGGATGTTTATTCAACACCCGATTATCCTCAGTTCAACGGTGCAAGAGACCCGAGAGATATTAAGAATAACCTTCTTCCCGCTGCAAAGGCTGTGGATGCATCTGCTCTCAACGCTGATGATGCTGCAGAGCTTGCAGCCGCAATAGCAGAAGCCGATGCATTCGTAAACGGCACTGTATGCTATGACGGTCAGGAAGAAGAAATCGAAGAAAGGCTCAAGGCAATTCTCGTCAAGGTCGGCGCACGTGCAGTTGAAGAAGAGGAAGAACCCTCAACATTCTTCACCGAGCTCAGCCTCTGGCTCTTTGAGCATTACGGCGCAAACGGCTATATTGAAATGCCCTTCCTTTCAATAGGACTTCTCTTTAATCTTATTCTCTCGGTGATAAACGGCAGCATATTCACCAAATAAACCGGATAAACATCAACGCCCCGAAGCATCATGCCTCGGGGCGTTTTCATATTCATATATCAGAATTCATAATCGGGTCTGACGGTTTTGCCCGTTGTTGCAGCTTCAACTATTGCAAGACACGCCACAACGGTCTTTGAACCCTCTCTCGCATCCATAAGAACGGGCTTGTCGTTGAGAATCGCATCGGCAAAAACCTCAAACTCTCTTGCCGCATTATGGTTATTGACTTCAACTTCAATCGTCTGAGGCTCTTTTGTAACGCCTTCTTCATCGGTTGTGAAAAGAGTCATCGTCGGTGAAGTGTTGTCGCAGATAATCGTTCCTTTTGTGCCGTAAATAACGGTACGCATTGTGTAGTCACGCTTGCAGCCCGTTGAAACGAAAACCTTTCCTGCAACATCATTATCAAATTTCATGATTGCGATTGTTGCATCGTCGTATGTAACCATGGGAAGAAGCTTATGTGTGCCGTAAGCAAAAACCTCTTTCGGGTCGCCTGCAAGCCAGCGAAGAAGGTCAACGGCATGACAGCCGCCCCCGATAACGCCGTGTCTTTTCGGGTCTGCTCGCCATTCATCGCAGAGCTTCATATAGTCATGAGCATATTCGGACTCAACAAAATAAAGCTCGCCGATTATACCCGAATCAATGAGTTCCTTTGCCTTTTCAAATGCGGGAGTAAAACGGCAAATCTGACCGACCATGAACTTTGCACCCGATTCATCGGCAACTCTGACCATTTCTTCGAGGTCCTCACGGGTAAGCGCAAGCGGCTTTTCACAAAGCACATTCTTTCCTGCACGAAGCAAGTCGCAGGACACTCTGACGTGCTGCTGGTCAGGTATCGCAACGGTAACAATATCAATATCATCGTTGTTTGCGATATCCATATAATCCGTAAAACGCTTTTCTTCCGGGATGTTATACCTTTCGCCGGCAAAGCGGAGATTTTCCTCATTGCTGTCGCATATCGCGGCGATTTCCGCACCGTAGCTCATTGCGCCCTCAACATGGCACATTCCGAATTTCATGCCTATATTGGCAACCTTCAATTTCTTATCCATAGTAAAACTTCCTTTTATTCAGCATTAATATATATATGATTACATTCCGATATAAACACAATAATAATCACCGAGCGACTTATTATAAACGAAAAGAATCTGTCTTTTTGAATATAAAAGCGTGTCCGATGTATCAAATTCCGTGAACTCCTCCGCCCTGCAATCAAACAGAGAACAAAACAGCTCATCGGTTTCGTTATGGATGATTTTCATTTCGCCGAAATAAACTTCATCAACATATCGGATTTGTTCATCGGAAAGGGGCTTCCATCTTCCGCTTTCCAAATCCTTATCAATTGCGTCAATCTCACTTATTTTCAAATCATACATCCAGATTTCCTGCCATTCATTCAGAAACCCTTTCTTTGCGTCTTCATATTCATCTGAAAAACCGTCGGGTATAAAAACCGGAACAGCAGGTATACGGTTCGAGAGATTATGTGAATTTGTTCTTATCAGAATAACAACAAAAAGCACTGCTGCCAACAAAGCAACAAGTATTGCAGTTATCGCTTTCTTTTTCATACGGTCACCGCCTTAATACAATTATACACATTTAAAATATAAAAGCAATATGAATAATCATAAAATTACAGGCGGGTTAAATCCGAAACAATATTGAAAAATTCACCCGTAATAAATATAAAACAATCAACTTTATGTCTGTATTTTCAAAATGTAAACTCAAGTTGCTTGTTTTTTTCGTCAGCAATGATATAATTTTGGTATCGTAACATTTAATTATAAATATAAAGGAGCGATTTTATGGGTTCAATTACAGCGATTTTTCTTATACCCTTATTATCTGTTTTTGCTGTTTTTCTGGGATTTTATGAAACAATGGCCGGCATAGGCATTGAAAAAACAGCACTGCCTTACGACCCTCAGAATGGCGTTGTATGGGAATATCAAGAGGGCGATGAAGCATATATAGACTGCATTGACACTGAAATAAAAGACGGTCAGCAAATTTTTACTTTCAGAGGTAAAAGGATATTCGATAAAGACAGACCAACATCTACATACTACGAAAATGAAGCACTTGTTGATGATATATTTTTTGAAGATGAAAACGGAAATATAAAGATTTATTATGCATTTGTGAAATTCCGTGTCAGCGACCCTAAGACTGATTCAGCAACCTACGGCAGCATGGATATTTACGAAGAAACAGAATGCGCAAGCTTCCAATATACAGCAAAGGCTGAAAATGAACTGAAGGACTGCTATTGGCACGCCTACGATTCCCGGGCTGATTTGCGTCAGAACAGGTATATAGGCGAATATAAGCTTGACAATATTCATGAAAGAACTTATCAGTTTGTTTTTCCGCCGGAGGATATAAAAGATCATTCATTCAATATGAATTTCGTCTACAGAGATTCCCAAGGAAAGCAATTTGAAAAAATAGAAGTTGAATTTGAAATGGTCGGTAAAGAAGTCAGGGTAATTAATGAGATTCATTATATAAAAGATGAAACAGGAGAATTTACCGTGTCAGTAAAAGAATAAAAAAGGGGGCTGTTAAAACAGAACCTTTAAATTATAGATTATATAACCGTAAACTGTTATATTCCAACCGTTACCTTATTCCTGCTCAACGGTTCTGCTTCATCTCGCACTGCGAGCGCAGACCCGTGAGCCGGTTAACAGCCGCAACGAACTGTTAATGTTACGTTGTCATAAATTTGAATCATTGCATAAGAATAAACAAAAGGAACCATCCGATTGGATGATTCCTTTTGTTGGCGCCTCAAACAGGACTCGAACCTGTGACACCGCGGTTAACAGCCGCGTGCTCTACCGACTGAGCTATTAAGGCAAAACTAAAAAAGTGTCGGCGTCGACCTATCTTCCCGGGCCGCTTCCAGCCAAGTATTTTCGGCACTGTTGAGCTTAACTACCGTGTTCGGGAT
>JAZSAH010000016.1:0-4267 GCA_045601745.1 Acutalibacteraceae bacterium | reverse complement strand
GACTACGATTTCTATGAGATTTGCCAGAAATCCGTGCCTCAGGCATTCGAAGCATTCTTTGAGTCAACAAGCTTTGAGGATGCAATCAGAAATGCAATTTCCATTGGCGGTGACAGCGACACAATTGCCGCAATCGCAGGTTCAATTGCCGAAGCATATTACGGCGTAAACGAGGATATGAAAGAAACGGCACTCTCATATCTCGATGATTATCTTCTTGAAATTGCCGAAAACTTTATTGAAAAATTTATGAAATAAGGAGACAGAACAATGAAAAACAACATTACAGAACTCGTATTTATCCTTGACAGAAGCGGCTCAATGGCAGGACTTGAGAGCGACACAATCGGCGGATTCAACGCTATGATTGAGAAACAGAAAAAGCAGGACGGTGAATGCTACGTTTCAACAGTACTTTTTGATAATGTATCCGAAGTTCTTCACGACAGAGTGAAGCTTTCCGAAATCAAACCCATGACAGACCGTGATTACACCGTCAGAGGCTGCACTGCGCTCATCGATGCAATCGGCGGTGCGATTCACCACATCGGCAACGTTCACAAGTACGCAAGACCCGAAGACGTGCCCGAGCACACAATGTTCATCATCACAACCGACGGTATGGAGAATGCAAGCCGCCGTTACACAAGTGACAAGGTAAAGGCGATGATTGAAAGACAGAAAGAAAGATACGACTGGGAATTCCTCTTCATCGGTGCAAATATCGATGCAGTTGAAACTGCCGCAAGATACGGTATTGGCGCAGACAGAGCCGTAAACTACAATGCCGATAAAGAAGGCACAAGCATCGTCTACGAATCCGTCGCAAAAGCGGTCTGTAACGTCAGAGCAAAGTCTTGCCTTGATTCAAGCTGGAGCGATGAAATTAACGAAGATTATCTCCGCAGAGGTAAAAAGAACAGATAAAGAGAGTTTTATCGGACGTTATGTAGCCACAGCAACAAAAATTTGATGAAAACACATTATATGAAGATCAGAAGTGGTAAAAATCAACGGCGGGAGGTTTATTCCTGCCGCCTTAGCTTTATCTGTTGTTTAAATATTGCAACTCCACATAAGGAACCTAAAGATCTTTTTTCGCTTTTATTAATTTGCTTTTGAAGCTTGAAGCAAAATGATAATACTAAGTTGATTTTTAATTTGTAATATGTTATTTTAGAATTGTAAAATAAAGGAGGCGACCCTATGGCTGAAATGACGGCAATTCAGGAAAAGAACAACACAAATCAAACCGGCTCAGCAAAACTTATGTCCAACAGCAGAAGATATGTCGGCTCAAAAGAATCATTGGCGTATGTTGTTTACGATATTTCACAAAGCTACAACATAAATAAATATCAGGATATTTTCATAACCGATGTTGTTAAAATCGGACTCAGCTTTCAGACGATAGTCACTTTCGTTATAGGCATCTGGGATGTTATAAATGACGTGTTTCTTGCCGCAATTGTCGATAAAACACGCACAAGATTCGGCAAATTCAGACCGTGGCTCTTTATTTGCTCGGGACCCGGCTATCTTTTGTCGCTCATATATTGGCTTTTGCCCATTATATTTGCCGCTACCGACCCTTACCATGCAGGTAAGCTTGCATTTTATATGATTTTTCAGCTGATAAGCAACCTTAACGGTTCACTTGCAACCATTTCAAGAACAGGTATGCTTTCAACAATAACACCGAATGTTATTGAGAGAACAAGGCTTATCACGCAGGCGAGTCTTTTTTCCGGTTTTGTTGAAAAATGGCCCGAAATATTCATGGGACTTCTCATTGACCTTATCAATCACGGCACACTTAAAATACAAATGAGAACTCTTTATGTTACGGCAGGTATTTTCACATCAACAGTTGCTGCTGCAATGGGTCTGTTCTTTGTTTTTACTGCTAAGGAAAGAGTTGCTCAGAGAGTTGAAAAACCGAGCGTTATTCAGGGAATCAAATCAATCATGAACAATAAGCCGCTGCTGATTCTTACAATTACCGATTTCCTTGCGGCGTTCGGTATGAATTCGGGAACAAATTATTACTACATAAATGTTCTCGGTCTTGCTTCCATGACAACAATCGTAGGTATTCCCGGTGCGTTTGTATCGCCCACCAGCTATGCGTTTGTCACAAAGGCAAGAGAAAGATTTTCAACAAGAGCTCTCTGGATTTTCAGTTCTCACTTCGGTGATTTCCTGATGATTTTCGTTTATCTTATCGGCTCAATTAACAAGAACTACAAAAAGCTTGCGGTTATGATACCTGCATTTATGATAAGAGAAACAATATGGATGACCTGCTGGGGACTTATGAATGTTATCCCCGAAGAAATGCGTAACGAAACCATTGACTACGGTGAATGGAAAAACGGCTACAGAACGGAAGGTATGACGGGCGTTGCCAAGGATCTTGCAAGAAAGCTTGTCGGAACTCTCGGCGCATCCATAAAAGCCTTCATTCTGAGCAAAATCGGTTATGTTGAAGGCGCAGGATACGGTAACCAGACCGAAAAAACAGAATATCTTCTCTTTATGATGTGCACCTTGCTTCCTACAGTTACAAGCGTTTTCGGTCTGATACCCAAATTCTTCTATGATCTTTCAGGTGAGAAGAAAGAGAGAATGTATCAGGAGCTTGCAGAACGCCGCAGAAGCATCATTACCCAGATGAATGAAATTAACTCGGATGATAATGACGGTTAAGCATCAGTAGCAAATTCCGATTTATCGTTAAAAAACGATCCTGAATCAGAGGAAAGGATCTGAATTTATGTTAAAAACAGTTGATTTTTATTATTTCAGCCCCACGGGAGGCACAGAAAAAGCAGGAAGATCAATTGCATCTGCCGTTGCGGAAACGGTTAATGCAATCAGTCTTTCGGATAAAGCCGTCAGAAAGCCTTCTTCGGATGTGATTGTTGTGGCAGTTCCCGTGTTCAGCGGAAGAATTCCCGCAATCGTGGCTGACAAAATTGCAGAGCTCAACGGTAAGGGAAAGAAAGCGATTACGGCTGTTGTTTACGGCGTCAGAGCTTACGAGGACGCTTTGCTTGAACTGAACAACACCATGAAAAACAGTGGTTTTGAGGTAATAGCATCTGCAGCTTTGGTTGCACAGCATTCTATTGTTCCCGAAGTCGGTGCAGGCAGACCTGATAAGGTAGATATCGAAGAAATACAGCAATTTGCAAAGAATGCTTTGAATGCTGTTGAAGACAGTAAAACGGTAAATGTGACCGTTCCCGGAAACTATCCGTATAAGGAAGTCAAAAAAGGCTCAGCTACCCCGATATCACTCGCAAATTGCAACAGTTGCGGTCACTGTGCTTCTGTATGCCCCACCGAAGCCGTCACAGTAACGGACAATGAAGTTTTAACTGACGCTGATAAATGTATAATGTGCATGGCCTGCGTTGCCAAATGCCCTGCAAAGTCCCGTGTTTTACCGCCACCGATTCAGGAAGGATTAACGCAGAAATTGAACGTATTCAAAGCGGTCCACAGGGAAAACGAGTTTTATTTATAATTACTGCTTGTTCCGATTAATCCAATCTGCAGTATATTAAAAATTTGTTTGATAACACACAAGCTCCGCAGAGATTTTCTGCGGAGCTTGTTATGTCATGACTTTCAAAACGAAAGAAATCGGAGCTGTTATCTGAATATATCGTGTGCACATTTTGCATCGAGACGAAAACCGAAAACGAAAGCATCGGTGAGGCTTCGGGCTGTGAATTCAATGTACTTATCGGTGTAATTCAGAAACAAAGGTTTTTCTTTAATTCCGCACCAAAGTCGGGGCTATAATCCTATGCATCAATGTTTCCGTAATATAAATCTTCAATGAATCCAGCCATAAATCCTCTTTCTGATATATTAATTAAAAAGATTATAAACCGCACCAAGCAGCTTGTAAAAGCCTACTGCAAGCGGATTCAGAACATCCCAGAACCATTCCTCATAAACAACAGTCCATTTATAGGGCACTCTGTAAAGATAGAGCAATTCGCAGTCCGAAAGAAGGTTTGTTCCGCCTTCCGAAAACAGAACGGCATTCATTTCTTTAAGATCATTGTGAAGCTTTTCGCCCTCCGACATCCAAACATACGGGAACTGACAACGTGAAAATTCGCCCCGTTTGTTTGCGGCTTTCCAGTATCTCCACGAAAGCTCCGTTCTGCGAATCTGCTGAAGCTGTTCATCATCTTCGGCAACAGTCTTTGCCTTTTCCCAGAGCTCATTGCATTTTTCAACATCTTCA
>JAZSAH010000015.1:0-7509 GCA_045601745.1 Acutalibacteraceae bacterium | reverse complement strand
CGCCTTAAGGTTATTGGAATAATTCGTACCGTGATTTTCACGGGCTGATTTCCGTTCACTCATCGTTAAAATACTCGCAAATCCACTAATGTTTTGCTGCGTTTTGTGCCTTGGTTGACCAAAAATCCTCTCCGTGAAAATTCTTCGACCCAAAAGCGAAGGATTTTCAGACGATTTTTGGTTGTTGAGGTTGCAGGAAGGCTGACGCCTTTCAATGCCGAAACTCCGAAAAGCGGCGAAAAGACTCGCTTTCGGGCAGGTTCGGATTACTCCATTAACCTTAAAATAATTCGAACCTGATATGGTTTTGAAAGGCATCTTTCCGCCACATCTGCGTTAAGAATCTTTGAAATATTTAATAGTAGATTTTGTTAAGGTAAAGACCGTGGGCAGGTGCGGTATGACCTGCGGCGAATCGGTTCTCTGCCAGAATTATTTTTTCTATTGAATCCGCAGGAATCTTTCCTCTTGAAATATCAATGAGAGTTCCCGTCATTATACGAACCATGTTATATAAAAATCCGTTTGCTTCAACCCTGAAAATAACCATATCTCCGTCACGCTCAACCGATGCATTCATAACCGTTCTTTCGGTGTCGCATACGCTGCTGCCTGCGGCACAGAATGAATCGAACTTGTGAGTTCCGATAAATCCCTTTGCCTGCTCCGAGAGAAATTTCTCGTCAAGCGGATATTTATAGTGGAGAGAATAGTTATAGAGGAACGGATTTTTATTGGGTGAATTCCAGATTTTATAAATATATTCCTTTGACTTGCAGTCATATCTTGCGTGAAAATCGTAATCAACCTCACGGCAGTCAAGTGCGGCAATATCTCTGGGCAGAACAGCGTTGAGCGCACCGACAAGCTTTTTGCAGTCAATGGCACTTTCCGTTCTGACATTGCAGCAATACATATTTGCATGAACGCCCGAATCCGTTCTTGAACAGCCGACGATATTGTCACGCTTTGAACAGATATGCTCGAGAGCATCCTGCAATGTCTGCTGAACGGTCACGGCATTTTCCTGAACCTGCCAGCCGTGATAAGCTGTTCCGTCAAATGAAATTGTGAGAAGTAAATTTCTTTGCATCAAATCACCGCATCAAAATATATATTGAGAACTATAACACCTGCCGTTACGGCGGCACAGACAACGATTGCAACAACATCTCTTGCCGCAATTTTCATCTGCTTCATGCGTGTTCTGCCCTCACCGCCCGTATAGCAGCGGCAGGTCATGGCAAAAGCAAGCTCATATGCTCTTCTGAACGAAGAAACCATAAGGGGTATGAATATGGGGACAAGTGCCTTTGCACGCTGAACTATGCTTCCCGTTTCAAGGTCTGCACCTCTTGCCTTCTGCGCATTCATTATTCTGTCGATTTCTTCAATAAGAGTCGGAATAAAACGAAGCGCAAGAGTCATCATCATTGCAAGAGTATGAACCTTGATTTTGAAAACCTTAAGCGGAGAAAGAATTCTTTCAAGCGCATCGGTAAGCATAGTGGGGGTTGTGGTATAGGTCAAAAGAGAGCTGATAACAACAAGGCTGACTATTCTCACCATGGTAAAAATCGCCGTGTTGACACCTTTTTCCGTTATTTTTATTTTCCACCACTCAAAGTAGGTTTCGCCGCCCTGAGTATAGAAAATATTGAGTATCGCCGTGAAAATAAGAATGATTACTATGGGCTTCAAGCTCTTTATAATCATCTTTGCAGGCACTCTTGAAAGAGCTGCCGCAACAACTGCCGTGAGCGTTATAAGTCCGAGAGAAAAGAAGCTTTTGCAAAGGAATATAACAACAATAAGCCAGAAGGTTGCGATAAGCTTTATTCTCGGGTCAAGATTATGAAGCGCGGATTTCCCGGGATAATACTGACCGATGGTTATATCTCTTATCACTTTGCACTCCTCCTCTCCATGAGACCTCGGAGTATCTCTGCACCCTGTTCAACAGTATAAACATTTGTCGGCACATCAAGTCCTTTTGCACGCAGCTTTGCAAAAATCTCCGTTATTTCGGGAACGTTAAGACCCATTGAACGAAGCTCGTCCCCTCTTGAATAAACCTCGTCAACGCTTCCCTGCATGGCAACGGAGGATTTATTCATAACGATAACTCTGTCTGCCGTTTCGGCGATATCCTCCATGCTGTGGGAAACTATAATAACGGTGCTGCCCGTCTGATTTCTGTAATTCTTAATAAGGTTTATCAGATCTGCTCTGCCCCTCGGGTCAAGACCTGCGGCAGGCTCATCGAAAATAAGCACTTCGGGCTGCATGGACATAACGCCTGCAATCGCAACCCTTCTTTTTTCGCCTCCCGAAAGGTCGAATGGCGATTTGTTGAGGTGTTCTGCCTTAACGCCCGTAAATTCGGCGGCACGCAGAACTCTTTCATTTATTTCGCTCTCGGAAAGCTTCATGTTTTTCGGTCCGAAAGCGATATCTTTATAAACAGTTTCTTCAAAAAGCTGATATTCGGGATACTGGAAGCAAAGACCGACTTTGAATCGGGAATTCTTGAGAGTTTCCTTATCCTTCCAGATATCAACTCCGTCAACAAGGATTTTTCCGCTGTCGGGCTTTAAAAGCCCGTTGAAGTGGGAAATGAGAGTGCTTTTTCCCGAACCCGTATGGCCGATGATGCCGACTAATTCACCTTTATTAATCTGAAGGTTAACATCATTTATTGCGGCAACCTGCGAAACGGTTCCTTTTGAATAATAATGGGTAAGACCGATGGTTTCAATTGCAAAACTCATAAAGCACCTCCCATTTTACGCACGATTTCGTTAACGCATTCGTCAACATCAAGAACGCCATCTTTTATTCCGAGAACATGGCAAAGTTCGGTTGACTGCGGAACATCAAGACCGTAAGAACGGAGCTTTTCAACATCCGAGAAAACCTCTTTCGGTGTTCCCTGCATAACAACTCTGCCGCCGTCCATGATAATAACTCTGTCTGCCTGAACAGCCTCATCCATGAAATGGGTAACGGTAACAACGGTTATGCCCATCTCCTTATTAAGGCGTCTGACGGTTGTCATAACTTCCTCTCTGCCCTTCGGGTCGAGCATTGCGGTGGGTTCATCGAGAACGATGCATTCCGTCTGCATGGCGATAACGCCTGCAATCGCAACTCTCTGCTTCTGACCTCCCGAAAGCTTATGAGGCTCTCTGTGGCGGAATTCATACATATTGACGCATTTGAGTGCATCGTCAACCCTTCTGCGGATTTCAGAAGGCTCAACTCCGAGATTTTCGGGACCGAAGGCAACATCATCCTCAACAATCGTTGCAACAATCTGATTATCGGGATTCTGGAAAACCATGCCGACAATTCTTCTTACCTCGTCAGCCTTTTCCTCGGTATCGGGAACAATCCCTTTGACCGTCACTCTGCCCTTTGTGGGTTCGAGAATGGCGTTGCAAAGCTTTGCAAGTGTGCTTTTGCCCGAGCCGTTATGTCCGAGAACGGCTACGAATTCGCCTTTATTTATGGTGAGATTCACGTCGGTGAGGGCAGGAAAACCCGCAACGGGAGCATCCTCGTCCTCGGTTTCGTAAATATATGTCACATTTTCAAATTCAATAATTTTTTCGCTCATAATTATCTACCTGAATTATTCATTAACTTTTTCTCCGCAGGAGTCACAGATTTTTTCGGAATTCACAGCGTAGTTTCCGCAGAACGGGCAGTAACCCTTTCCGCTGTCGTTATCAAACTCACGGATTTCTTCCATTTCCTTCTCATATTCAACGGTTTCGGGATGCTTTTCTTCCCATTCTTCCTCTTCTTCCTCAATCATCGCTTCATACTCTTCGGGATTTTCTTCATAAAGCTTGCGAAGTCTTTTTTCTTTCGCAATCTGATAAACAAGGAACACTGCACCGAGCACGAAAATTATTCCGAAACCGGTAACAAGCAGCTGTTTTGTCATCATTCCGAACAATCCGAATAAAATACCGAAAATTGCAAATGCAAGTGCCATAAAAATCATATTTATTACCCCCAAATAATCACGGCAATTCTCTGCCGCAGGACGAACAGAATTTATAATCCTTTTCGGCTTTTTCTCCGCAATAGGGACAGTATTTTGCCGCAGATTCGGGCTGACTTTTTTCTTCACGGATTTCACCGAATTTTTCGTTCCATGGGTCGGGTTCTTCATCCGAATCGGTGATATCATATTGTGAATATCGGTTTTTGCCCGTTGCATTTTTGAAATTATAAATTGCATTAACAACGGCAATTCCGATAAATATCAATCCGAAAAGAGCAAAAACTCCGCCACCGCTTGAAGCAACTATCACAGTCCAGAGCAAGCCGAAAAGTCCGAATGCTATGCTCATTACACCGCCCATGAATGACGGTCCTCTGCCCGGTTTTATGCTTTTCATAATTTAACTCCCTTTCCGAGCCAGATTGCGCTTGCACCGCAGGGAAGCACTCTGCCGTGTTTTGACGAAACGGGAATGCCGATTTCATCGCTCGTTGTTGAGCCGCCGAACTGCTTCTGCACGGTTTCGCCTAAAATATATTCCATAACGCTGGGCGAAAGTCCCGTTGTGTAGGAATTAATCAGCACCATGAGCGAATCCTCGGTCAGAAGCTCGGAGCAAAGCTCAACAAAGCCGTAAACCACGTTTTCAAGCTTCCATACCACACCGCCGGGTCCTCTGCCGTATGACGGGGGATCCATGATTATTATGTCATATTTATTCCCTCTGCGGATTTCACGCTGAACGAACTTTATGCAGTCATCAACAAGCCAGCGCACGGGTGCATCGGAAAGCTTGCTTGCCGCCGCATTTTCCTTTGCCCACAAAGTCATGCCCTTTGAAGCATCAACGTGGGTAACGCTTGCTCCTGCATTGAGAGCCGCAACAGTTGCACCGCCCGTGTAAGCAAAGAGGTTGAGCACCTTTACGGGTCTGCCTGCGTTTTTGATTATGTCAGCGGTCATTTTCCAGTTGACTGCCTGCTCGGGGAAAAGACCCGTATGCTTGAAGCCCATTGTTTTTATGTTGAAACGAAGGTCATCAAGACCTATCTGCCAGACATCGGGCATTTTCTTGCATACTCTCCAGCTTCCGCCGCCCGTGTTTGAACGGTTATAAATCGCATGGGGATTATACCAGAGAGGATTTTCCTTGGGCGTTTTCCAGATAACCTGAGGGTCGGGACGGACAAGAATGATATCTCCCCAGCGTTCAAGTCTTTCGCCGTCGGAACAATCTATAAGCTCATAATCAATCCAGTTATCTGCTTTTCTCATGTTATACATCCATCCTTTGCTGACCCGGCATGGCTATTCCGAGATGTGCATAGCCTGCGGGAGTTACCATTCTGCCTCTCGGGGTACGGCTTAAGAAACCGACCTGCATGAGATAAGGCTCATAAACATCTTCTATGGTAACGGCTTCTTCACCTATCGCCGCCGCAATTGTTTCAAGACCTACGGGGCCGCCGTTATAATTCTTTATCATTGTTGTGAGAATGAGTCTGTCGATTGAGTCAAGACCCAGCTCATCGATTTCCATTCTGTCAAGTGCAAGAGAAGCGGCTTGCTTGCTGATTGCACCGTCGCACATAACCTGTGCAAAATCCCTTGCTCTTTTGAGAAGTCGGTTTGCAATACGGGGTGTTCCTCTTGATCGGGAAGCAATTTCCATTGAACCGTGGGGGTCAATATCCATGTTAAGAATGCCTGCACTTCTGTTGACAATCTCGGAAAGCTGTTCGGGAGTATACATTTCAAGACGGAGAATAACTCCGAAACGGTCACGAAGAGGTGCGCTGAGCTGACCTGCCCTCGTTGTTGCGCCGACAAGGGTAAAACGGTGAAGGTCAAGTCTTATCGAGCGTGCAGAAGGTCCTTTACCGATGATAATATCAAGAACATTATCTTCCATTGCCGGATAAAGAACTTCTTCAACAGCTCTTGAAAGACGGTGGATTTCATCAATAAAGAGAACATCACCGTCATTGAGATTTGTAAGAAGCGCCGCAAGATCGCCCGGTTTTTCAATTGCAGGTCCGCTCGTTACACGGAAATTAACGCCCATTTCGTTGGCAATAATGCCTGCGAGGGTTGTTTTGCCCAGACCCGGAGGTCCGTAGAGCAGAACATGGTCAAGAGGCTCGCCTCTCTGACGCGCCGCTTCAATATATATAGAAAGATTTTCCTTGACCTTATCCTGACCGATATATTCGCCGAGGGTTTTGGGTCGGAGGGAAAACTCTATGTCGTTATCCTCGGAGGATGAAAATTCGGGGGCAACTATTCTGTTTTCAAAATCAAAGTCCACGGTAATCCTCCTCTATCATAAATTCCTTGCAAGCTGTTTGAGAGCCTGCTTTATCATTTCTTCCGTTGAAAGGTTGCCGTCAAGCTTTCCGACAGCTATGCTTGCTTCCGAACGGCTGTAGCCGAGCATAACGAGCGCATTGACGGCATCCTCGCCTGCATAGCTGACCGTTGCCTTCTGTGCGGCGGCGATATTGCCCATAGCCTCGGATGTTGAAGCAAAGATATCAAGCTTGCCTTTAAGCTCAAGAACAATTCTCTGAGCAATTTTCGGACCTACTCCCTGTGCGGCGGTTATCGCTTTTATATCTCCGCCTGCAACACTGACTGCAAGCATATCGGGAGTAAGCTGTGAAAGAATCGCAAGTCCCGCTTTGGGTCCCACGCCCGAAACATTTGTCAGCATCTTGAAGCAGTCAAGCTCACTTTTATCTGCGAATCCGAAAAGGTCGAGCGCATCTTCACGCACGTTGAGATGAGTGAAAAGAGTCTGTGTCTGACCGATATCGGCGCATTTTTTCAGAGTGTTGAGAGTTGTATAGAGTCTGAATGCAACTCCGCCGCATTCGAGAGCAACGCTTCCCTCATCCGCATAAACTATTTTTCCCGTTAAGCTGTAAAACATGATTTAACTCCTTTATAACCGTGAACGAAGTGAGCCTATAAGCGAGCCTGCGCTGTGGCAATGGCATATCGCCATGGCAAGGGCATCGGCGGCATCGTCGGGCTTCGGGATTTTTTCGAGATTCAGCATAACTCTCGTCATCTCCTGAACCTGCTTTTTCTCCGCCCTGCCGTAACCGACAACGCTCTGCTTCACCTGAAGGGGTGTATATTCAAAAATCGGCATTTTAGCCTGCTGTGCCGCAAGCACAAGAACGCCTCTCGCCTGCGCAACATCAATCGCCGTTTTCTGGTTGGTGTTGAAAAAGAGCTTTTCAATCGCCATTGCATCGGGATGATATCTGTCGATAAGCATACAGGCACAATTATAAATTCTTTCAAGGCGTTCATTGAAAGGTGTATGCGCATCGGTGGTTATCGCACCGAAATCAAGAACCCTGAAATGATTGTTATGATATTCAATAACGCCGTAACCGACTATCGCATAGCCGGGGTCGATTCCGAGAACTATCATTTCTTGTTTGACTCTCTTTCACGGATTACCATTCTTGTGGGCGTTCCTT
>JAZSAH010000014.1:0-12212 GCA_045601745.1 Acutalibacteraceae bacterium | reverse complement strand
TTGGGGATAACGACCCTTCCGAGGTCGTCGATTCTTCTGACAATACCTGTGGCTTTCATTTTATATCTTTCTCCTTATATTTTGGTTGCCCTGTTATTGTTTGTCAGAATTTGCGGTTTATTCGTAATAATTTTACTTGGTTGTTATAATATGACCGATAAAAAATCTGTCCGATTGCTCGGGCAGCTTGATGTTTGTTCTTTGATTTTGCTTTTGACTTCTTCTGCTCTTTTCTTTGCTGTATCAGCTTCAACATCGTAACCTCGCTGCGGTAGATTTGAATAAATTATAAAAAAATGATATAACTATAAAAATCATATTTTTTTAAGACCAACAGCAATAAAAAACGTACTTAATTGATGAAAGCGCTTTTTAGGAAATAAAACGGGGGGTGAACAATATGGATGATTTAAAAATCATTGAGCTTTACTTTGAAAGAAACGAGCAGGCAATAAAAGAAACCGCTATAAAATACGGTAAACTGTGCCATAGTATTTCACTCAACATTCTTAAAAATCACGAGGATTCCGAAGAATGTGTTAATGATACATATGCAGGGATTTGGAACGCAATTCCGCCTGCCAGACCCAATAATTTTATGGCTTTTGTTTGCAGAATTGCAAGAAACCTTTCACTCAAGCGTTTAGAGTTTATGAAGCGAGAAAAGCGTTCTGCGGATGTGCTTGTATCATTAGATGAACTTGAAGCTGTTTTGTCAGATGAACAGTTCGCTCCCAATGTGACCGATGAAGATGTCGGGAAATCAATCAGTAAGTTTCTTCGCAATCAAAAAGAAGATGTCAGGAATGTGTTTATTCGTAAATATTATTTCTTCGATTCTGTAAAAGAAATTGCAGAACGATACGGATTTACCGAAAGTAAAGTGAAAAATATGTTGTTCTATACCCGAAACAAATTGAAAGAACATCTTATCAAGGAGGGAATTGAAATATGAAAACACCGAGAATTGTTAATTCAGTCGGACATATTGATGATGACCTTATAAACGATGCAGTAAAAAGCGAGAAATCATCAAAGAAAAATGTTTGGATTAAACGGATTTCACTTGCAGCCTGCTTTGCAGTTGTGTTGATAGTGGCGGTGGTTGCAGGTCCGATAATGTCAGGCAACAGAAACATTGCTCCTTCTGTTGACAGCGGAAATATAAATCCTGTTATTGATAACAGTGCTGCAAATACTTCTTCCAATATTGAAGAAACTTCTGTTCAAGCCAAAACTGAAGAGCCTGATATTTCTGTAAGTAACGAAGAGATTACTCCTTCTGAAAGCAACAACAAGACCAATCCGCCTGTTAACAACGAAGAAGCCCATCCCGCTGTTAATAATGAAACAACGCAGTCTGTAACCTACAACGAATTTTCGGGTTATAAAAAAAGCTACTTTTATAAAGTTGACGATGACAATTTCTCATCATATATCGGTGGAAAAGTAATCAACAAAGATAAGCTTGGTGAAAAAATATCAGATGTTACCGTAACGGCAGGTTGGGAAACATGGGTCGGAGGAAAAATTACCGAAACAGTTTCAACCGAAAATCTCCGAGCCGAAGTTTATTCGATAGACGGGGTTTCAAATGATGTTGCAGTTGCATTGAAATTCATTGACAAAGGCGAGGCCGTAACCACAACACATTACTATGTTATATTAAATCCCGATGCCGATTTATCTTCTGTAAAGGAATACATTATCCCGTACTCCGTTCCCGGTTATACAAGTTATAAAACCGATGGAGAAGAAATTGTTGTTAATGAGATTGCAGGAGAAGGACTTACTGTTATGCATACAAAACAGTCCGTAACGGAAAAAAGCAACTTGCCTTACACATAAATTTCTAATCCTCGTTTATGTACGAAAGAAGAAGTCGTAACACAAATAAACATCTTATAAAAATCAAAGCATATGAAAAGCCCATACAGTCAAAGAGATAAAACAAAAAAGAAACGTAAATGATAAAAGCAGGTAACACCCGGTGATGGTGTTATCTGCTTTTCTACATGATATAAAGTTTTTGCTGCAATCTGTATTCAGATATGCACTAAACTTAAGGAAGTCGATTATTGTTAATGACATAGCAGGGGTTATAATATGTTACTCCGCCGTAAGTGCATTTGTTACCGCTGAAGCTTGTGGCATAGCCGTAGTATGCTCCGTTTGACCAGAGAGTATCAACAATTGCAAAGTGAAGGTGAGTTCCGTAATAGCTGTTATAACCGTAACCCGAGCCTCCTGCTTTGCCAATATACTGACCCGTGCTTATGGTTTGTCCCTTGCTTACGCCTACGGATGAGAGGTGCGCATAAAAGCTGTAAACTGTTTTGCCGCTTATGGTGTGTTTGATGATGATATATCTTCCGTTTGCGCCCGAAACGGAATTTGAACAGGCAACAACAGTACCGTTAAAAGTTGAATATACATTTCCGCTTGTGCCGTATACATCTATACCGAGATGATAGTTTCTGCCTGAACTGTTTGATGTATATGAACCCCAGCTCATGTTGTTTCCGGGAGTTCTCCATGTGCAGTACATATTCTTCATGGGAGCAACCCAATCACCGCTTGATGTTGAGTTTGAGGATGATGTTTTTGATGTAGGTTTGATATAGTTGTTATAGTTGGTGGTGGGAATCCACGCCATTCTCCAACCCGAAGGGTTACTTGCAGAACCAATGTTGTAAAGAACCTGAGTCCATGAACCGCTTGAAGCGAGTCTGTAAACCTTGTCGCCTTTGCTGATGTTTCCTGCAGTTGCGGAATTACTTGCTCTTCTGTATGTTGTGAGAGCAGCTCTTGCGGTATAAGCTGCGGTGGGGGCTTTTGCGGTTGTAACTACGCTGAGAGGAATATATGCATACTTTCTGCCGTTTGAAACGGGATATGAGCAGTAAACAACATATTTGCCGCTGCCGTTTTTGCTTATCTTATAGATATGGAGTTCATCCGAGGCGTAGATTGTGCCTTTCTGGGATGAAAGGGAAGCGGAGGAATAAGCCTTTGTGTTGTTGCCTGTGCTGATTGTGTAAGCTTTGATTGGTTTGCTGTTGCTGACCGACGGCCACGATACCGCCGCCGAAGCAAGAACGCTGACTGAACTGAAAACGGTTATGATAACAAGAACAATTGATAATATTTTTGCAATTTTCTTTTTCATGGTTATTCTCCTTTTTGTTTAATCTCTGCTGCCGTTAAGGCAGCAGAGAATTATGATATGTTATGCTAATTTAACAACAAAGCTTGCTGCATAAAGAGGAGCATCACACTGAGCTTTGTTATGGGCTGAATAAAGAGGTGTGCCGCTGCTGTTCTTACCTGTGATGATAACAACGTGATTATCACCGTCACCGGTATTCCATACAAGGTCTCCCACAGAAATCTGAGAGGGATTCGGATTTGAAATAACCTTGTAACCGTTGTCCTTGAACCATCTGAGCTGAGCCTCAGAGCAAGTGTAGGGATTTGTGTATGCGCCGAGGTTTCTTCCTGTGAGTGATTTTGCTGATGATGAGTAATAGCTGTAGTTGGGGATTTTAATGCCTGCCTGAGCAACGCAGTCTGCAACGAATTCGGCGCAAAGACCCTTGCCGTCATAGGCGTGCTGCTTTGCATATGCAACTGCCGCTGAAGTATTGTATTTTTTTGTTGCTGCGTTTGCTGCTGCTCGCTGAGCGATTGAAATAGCCGAAGAAACTATTGAATTGATTTGTGCATCTGTGAGCTTGATATATTTGTTATAGTTGGTGGTGGGAATCCATGCGATTCTCCAGGATGAATTATTAGTGCTGTACATAATCTGAGTCCATGAACTGTTTGTGGCAAGTGTATAAACCACAGCACCTTTGCTTACTGTACCATAAGTTGCGGATGTTTTGTCTCTTCTGAAAGTTGTGAGGGTTGCTCTTGATGTGAATTTTTCAGAGGGTCTTGTGGCAGGTGTGATTGCTTTTAAATTTATATACCCGTATTTCAGACGGTTGTTGAGTCTGAATGAACAGAGAGCAATCATAGTGTTGTTGCTGTTTTTAGAAATTGAATAAATTTTTATTTCGTCTGCAGCACTGACCTTACATATTCTTTTCGAGAGAGAAGAAGAATTGTAAACAGAGGTTTTGCCTGTGCTGTAAGTATAAGCGGTTGCGGGAGATTTGGATGAGACTGATGGCCATGACAATGCTGCTGCCGAAGCCATAACGCTGATTGAACTGAATATAGTTACAATAACAAGAACTATTGATAATGTTTTTGCAATTTTCTTTTTCATAGTCATTCTCCTTTTGTTTTTTGTTTATGTTCAGAACTGACCGAAAGTCAGAATTTTAAGGTTTGTCTCTTGAATGAAACATTTTCGTTTCTCCTTTCTTTGAGTTTTTTGTTTAACAGCTCATTCTGCAAGCTGTTCTGTTTGCTGTGATTTCATCATAACCGTGAATTTCAGGTTGCCGTAATCTGAGTTGTACCTCATTTTTTATGCAGCATATTCAAGCACGGAATCAAGATTGCAGGTTATGCGATGGTGTACGGTATCCACCTTGCAGACCGTCAGATAAACTCTGTCACCGATGTTTCCGTTTCCGAAATAAAAAACTGTTGTATCCGTTATGTCATCCCTGACGAAACAACCGTAAGTGTTCACTCTTGTGACAGTGCCTGTTATTGAGGTGTATTTATTTATGTTTTCCATGGCGTTGTGCCTCCTTGTCTGTTGTGACTTTATCATAACTGCGAGAATTCCAACGCCGTAATACCGTTTGTACCTTGCGGCGGTATATTTTATATTACGGGCTGTATTTAATTACATTTAGAATAAGAATGGTTGTGGGAATGTTATTGACTTTTATGTTCTCATAATACATAATTATCATGGAGAGTGATTCGATGAAACGAATTGAATTTGTTTGCTTATGCAACAAGGGTTATCTGAGAAATATCAATCAGGATAACTTCCTTGTTGATAATCAACACCTTGAAAAAGACAATAACGGACTTGAGATTCCTCTGACGGGCTCTTTGTCCGTTGAAGACTTCCCCGTTTTTGCCGTTTTTGACGGCATGGGAGGCGCTTGCTGCGGAGAAGTTGCGGCTTATATTTCCGCAGAAACACTTCTGGACTGTAATTTAAAACATAATATAAGTTCTGCCGATATGCTGAACGCCGCATTTGCGGAAATGAATAAAAGCGTTTGCAGATATATGGAAAGAAACAGGATATCCTCAATGGGTTCAACGGCTTCCGCTTTGCTTTTCAAAAAAGACGGATTCATCGCCTGCAACCTCGGAGACAGTCCGATATTCAGATTGACAAACAACAGGTTCATGAAGCTTTCTTCGGAACATACGGCAAATGAAAGTTTCTTCGGTTCAAAAGCGGGACTTACGCAGTATATAGGAATCCCCGAAGATGAATTTATCATTGAACCGTATTTAAAAGAGGATACATTTAATATCGGAGACCGTTTTCTGATTTGTTCCGACGGTCTGACAGATATGGTAAGCAATTTCGATATCGGAAATATTATTGCAACCGGCGATATAAAAACCTCCGCCCGGAAGCTGATGGATACAGCTCTCGAAAACGGAGGAAAGGATAATATAACAATCGTATTGTGCGAAGTGAAAGAGGAGGAAGTATAATGCTTGATTTAAGTAAAGTATGGCCCGAATGGACGGCAGAAGAAAAGCTCGGTGAAGGTGCTTACGGTTCTGTGTATAAATGTGTGCGCCGTGAAAGAGGCATAACATCATATTGCGCAATCAAGGTCATTACCGT
Source organism: Acutalibacteraceae bacterium (assembly GCA_045601745.1). Lineage (GTDB taxonomy): Bacteria > Bacillota > Clostridia > Oscillospirales > Acutalibacteraceae > CAG-177. The sequence continues at coordinate 6,430 of JAZSAH010000014.1, read as the reverse complement.
TCCCCATGACAGTTCTGAACTTGATTCGCTGAGGCTTGAAGGATATACAGACGAAACCTCAAGGGAATATTTCAACGATATAGTTGACAGTTTTGCAAACGAAATCGGTGTTATGGAAAGCCTCAAGGGTTTTCCTAACATCGTTTCAGTTGAAGATTTCAGAATAGTTGAGCATGAGGATAATGTAGGCTGGGATATCTATATCCGCATGGAACTTCTCACAAGCTTCAAGCAGTATCTTGAAAACCATGAAGTAACGCAGGAAGAAGTTCTGAAACTCGGAAAAGATATCTGCACTGCCCTTGAAATCTGCGAAAAGAACGGAATAATCCACCGTGATATCAAAGCGGATAATATATTTGTTGATAAGAGCGGTAATTTCAAACTCGGAGATTTCGGAGTTGCAAGACAGCTTGAAAGAACAAGAAGCACAATGTCACGCAAGGGAACATATGCATATATGGCACCCGAGGTTGCGATAAACGGAAAATATGACAAGCGTGCGGATATATATTCACTCGGTATGGTGATGTATAAGCTTCTCAACAAGAACAGAGATCCGTTTCTTGACACGGAAAAGCAGATGATCCGTTATAACGAAAGAATCGATGCTGTCAACCGCAGACTCGGCGGAGAAGAACTGCCCAGACCCGTCAATGCGGATGAGGCTCTTTCGGAAATCATTCTCAAAGCTTGTAAATTCAATAAGGAAGACAGATATTCTTCTGCAAAGGAAATGAAATCGGCAATTGAAGGGCTGATTACAGTTTCAAAAGAAGAACCTGAAACCGCAAAAGAGGTTCAGACTGTTGTTTTTGAAGAATTTTCAGAGGAAATCAAAACGGAAACAGCATTAATTCCCGCACCGTCAGAATCTCCGAAAATAAACATAAAAGCCGTCGGTATTATCGTTGCGGCAGCTGCAGTTATTGTTGCAGGCATCTTCGGAATAAAGGCGATGAAATCAAGAGCTGACATCCCCGAAGATGAAAGTACGGCTTCAACAACGCAGAATCAGGAAGTTGTTCACGGTATTTATGAAAGTTTCCTTGAGAGTGCCGAAGCGAAAAAATATTTTGAGGTGACTCCCGCTTTTGCCGATTACTATACCGATTATGAGGAATACGAGAATTATGTAAACGGTATTTCTTCAACAAGCAAGAAGCTTGATTATTTTGACCTTGATGCAGACGGAACGGACGAGTGTGTTCTGAGCGTTTGTTTTGCGAATCCCGAATCGATTAATCACTATGTTTTCTATGTTTTCGATGTTGAGGGAGAAACGGTGAAATGCGTTGAATCCGCAAATGAGCTTTACGGCGGACACAGAAGCCTTGATCAGCTTCAGATATATCAGCAGAACGGTGAATATTTTATAAGAAAATATCTTCATGACCCTCATCTGAGATGCGGCAGTGTTTATAAGTATAACGGCAAATCACTTGATTTTGTTGAGAGTGTTTATGCGACCGATGAGAATTCAGAGTCGTATATATTTACCAATGTTTACAGCAACAAGTATGATTTGTTTAACGAAAACGCTGCCAACTATCTCGCATTCCCGACAAAAGAAAAATATGACGCATTCATATCCGACTACGGGATAAAAGAGCTTACGGAAGAAGAATATTATAAAATTGTTGACGGATATGATAATAATGAGGTTTATCATATCTTGGGAAATGAAGATGCTGCACCGGCCGAAGCAGCAAACGCAGAAGAAACTGCTGAGACTTTGGAGATTGAAGAGCAAGGAACTTTAACAGAAACTATTTCGTGGATTTTATATAAAAACGGATTGCTGTCAATCGAAGGAACGGGTGATATGCCGGATTTTGAAAACGATTTAAACCCACCGTGGTATGAAATATCGGATAAAATCACTGCAGTTGATATTAAAGATGGAATAAAAAGTATTGGCGAAGATGCATTTTTCTATTTTGATAATTTGACAAGTGCAACAATTCCCGATAGTATATTGGTTATAGGCGACCATGCTTTTGATAGTTGCAAAAGTCTATCGGAAATAACAATACCCAATGGTGTAACAAGTATTGGATTTTGTGCATTTCATAATTGCGACAGCATTAAAAGCATCAGGATTCCCGCAAGTGTAGATACAATTTATAACAATGCTTTTTCAGACTGTAATAAGCTTGAAAAAATAGAAGTATCCGAAAACAATATGTTCTTTATGAGCGATAGCCAAGGTGTTTTGTATAACAAAGAAAAAACGTGTTTGCGACAATATCCTGCAGGAAAAAAATCAAAACAATATGTAGTTCCCGAAGGAATAACAGAAATTTCCACATCTGCTTTTGATGGTGCCGAAAATCTTACAGATGTGATTTTACCCGATACTCTTACTTATATCGGAAGTTTTGCGTTTTTTAATTGCAGTAATATAAAAAATATAAACATTCCTGAAAGTGTTGATCATATTGAAGCTTGTGCTTTTGATGAGTGCACTTCAATTGAAAGTATTACGATTCCCCCAAACACATATCTGGAAAATCAAATTTTTTACGGATGGACGAAAGAACAAACTGTTTATATTCAAGACTCTCTTATAGACGTTCTAAAATGGGACAAGGATTGGAAAGATGGTTGTAACGCTGAAATTGTATATATTTAATGTTGATGTAAGCACCATGTTTGAGAATATTATTTACGGAAAGTTTAACAGCATTTATTGTAACCGACAGGAGGCTTTATGAACACTTATAACCCCCTTGACATAACATTCAACGCCGAAGAAAAATTCTATGATTCGGCGGACCTTGAGAAATTCCGCACGGAGGATTCGCAGGTTATCTATGACCATCTTCTCGAACAGATGAAGCTTGTTTCCTTCGGCGATTTTCTCAGACGCTACATATATCAGAAAGCCGGTTTTGAAGAACCTTTCGAAACGGTTGACTTAAAGGAATATCAGTCAATTATTGTTAACTGTTTCCGGGAAAACGGTACTCCCATGTCGTTTACGGGCACATCTTCAAAGCCGAGCGTTCTGGCAAAAAACTGGCTGACGCAGTTATCCGTTAACAGAAATGTTGTGCTTCTTCTCGGGTTCGGTCTTGCCATGAGCGCAGAGGATGTTTCGATATTTTTGCGAAAAGCGTTGAGAGAAAGAGATTTTGATTTCAAGAATCCCTTTGAAATTATCTGTTGGTATTGCTTCAAAAACAAGCTGAAATATGCCTCCTTTGTTGAACTTCAGAATAAATATCTCGCTCTTTCCGAAAACGGAATGAGCGAACTTCTTCTGGATAAAACAATAGGCATCAAATCGAAATTCACCGTTATCAACGATGAAGATTCTCTTATGGAACAGCTTTCTTATCTCAAGTTTTCGCAGAAAACCCAGAGAATAAGCGTTACGGCAAAGAGTTGGTTCAATAATTTATATAAGCAGACTCAGGGGATTGTTGCTGAAGCATTCAACAGGGATGAGGCCGAAAGAACGGAAGAAAAAATCCATGAGTATACCAGAAGAACAGATAATTCTCTGAGAATTTCTATGGAAGAAAAAAGCATGGAAATCCAGAGAATCAGAAAAGAAGCGAAGGTATGGACTGCGGAAGATATAACGGAGAACGATATTGAAAAATTCATTTACAGCGGTGTGCCGATTGATAAGAACGGCAATCTCAGAAAGTTTTCGGTTTCGACGCTTGCAAAACAGTTTGATAACAAGCGTCTTAACCGTCAGCATCTTCACGACATCACCTCCGGCAAATCAGATATTGACCGCTTCGACCTTATAACGCTCAGCTTTTTGGTTATTTCTCAGGATCCCGAATTGGAAAATCCTCAAAAACGTTTCTCGGAATTTGTTGATTTCACGGATTCGATTTTAGAGGACTGCAGCATGGGCAAGCTTTATGTTGCAAACCCGTATGAATGCTTCCTGCTTTTGTGCAGCCTTACAGACTGCCCTTTGGGAACATACGCAGAGGTTTTTGAAAAATCATATCTCGAAAGTACGGATTAAGCAAAATGAACACCAAAACCGTTACCGGCTTTGGTGTTCATTTTTGTCTGTATTTATTTGCAGATTAACATATAATTCTGAAATTCTGTGTTAAACTCACAACTTTTAATAATCCTCTTCATAATCATTTTGTCCTTTCTTTTTATAGTTGTTTATCAACTCTGTCCTGAAATTTCTTCATCCCAAAACAGAACCTTTCCATCACTGTCAATGTTATATGTAACGGGTCGCCTTCACGGATACGCATGGTGCGGCGGATTTCTTTGGGGATAACGACCCTTCCGAGGTCGTCGATTCTTCTGACAATACCTGTGGCTTTCATTTTATATCTTTCTCCTTATATTTTGGTTGCCTTGTTATTGTTTGTCAGAAATTGCGGTTTATGCGTATTGTTTTTACTTATATGTTTTAATCTTGAAAAAACCGTCCGGATTTCTCCGCCGCTTGTTTGCTTATTTTTCAATTTTGTTTTTTACTTCTTTTGCTCTTTTCTCTGCTATATCAGCCTCAACATCGTAGCCTCTGCTGCGGTAAATATCTGCCATTTTCATGCATTCATTATAAGCCTTTTCATATTCTCTCATTTCTTCATACAGACCGACTTTGCAATCCATTTCATCGCAGAAGTATGTTCCGATTTCGCCAGCTCTGTTGTAGTATTCCAGTGCCTCATCATATTTTTTGAGTTCCTTTGCAATGTCACCGCCGTGAATATACATCCGCCAATCATCGGGGAACTTTTTGATTGCATCTCTGAAAAGATTATAGGCATCATCATATTTTTCAGCCCATATAAGAGCAATCAGAAGATTATCGGTTTCTCTCGGATTATGGGGGTCGGATTTAATTTTTTCTTTAAGCTCTGAAATAATTTCATCTTCTTTTTTCAGAAGAAAGAACATCCATATTCTCTGCATACAGGCGAGCTGATAATTTTCAGGGTCATCATTCGGGTCATCGCTGACGGCTTTATCATACCACTCAACCGCAATGTCCCTGCAATAATTCATCATATACATATGAATCCAACCGTAGAGCCACTTATCCTCGGTTGACATCTCGCCCTTCTTTATAAGCTTTTCGTATTCGATACGGCAACGCATAAAGTCCTCGGGGTCACGAGATTTCTCATAAACAGATGCAAGACGCTGTGCATAGTTATCGTAGGCAACAGAATTCTTTTTGTAGAAATCATCAACCGTCACTTCATAGAGCCTTGCGAGTTCAGGCAAAGTCAGAACATCGGGCAGAGTCGTTCCGCATTCCCAACGTGAAACCGTCTGAGAATTAACATTCAGTTTTTCTGCAACCTGCTCTTGGGTCAAGCTTTTTGCAAGACGGAATTTTTTAAGATTGTCACTGAAAATATTGTTCATAGTTTTCACCTTTTTCAATTTTTTCTCGAAGCTTCTGTTGTGATTATATCATGCAATAATCAATTTGATAAGGTCTTATTTTATGAACAGACTCTTGATTTATGTATAGTCAAACGCAAAAACTCCGCTTACCGATTGCTCGGTAAACGGAGTTGATTTTCAGACAATCTGTTTGCAAGCTAATATTTTTGAACCTGAGCAGGAAAGCTCAACGGTATCGCCTGCTTCAAGGAGCAGCATATTTTCATGCTCTGACGCTTTTGCTTTGAAGATGTTGTTTTCCGTGTCAATCAGATAAATATAGGTGTTTCCGTCGATATCAATATATTTTACGGAAGCGATTTTTACGGTAACATTCTTCGCTTCATCGGTCGGAGTCTGAACTTCGCTTATGCCGAGCATAGCTTTGTATTTTGCGATACATTCCGCCTGCGTTGCGGCAGTTGTTACGATGTTGTACTGCTCAACATTGACTGCGGCGTAAAGCTTCACAAGTCCGCCCGAATCCTTAAGCACCATTATATATGTGGGATTTCCCTCAACGTTAATCAAAGAGGGGAACGAAGCCTGATAGCCCTTTTCCTGAACCTCGCCCTCTGCGGCTGCCATTGCGGATTTTTCATCGGCACCTGCAATCGCATAGTAGCGGCTTTCACCCGTTCTTTCGTTGGCAAGAAGGAAGCCGATGTTTGAGCTGTCGCCGTTAACTGAAGTTACGCCCGTGTATATCCATATATCGCCGTCTTTGGCAACGTAACCGTAATCGGAAACGGGAGTTTCGTCGGATGAGTCATCTTCTGAACTGTAAGTTGTAACCTGCTTGCATCCTTTTTTGGCAAACAGACTGTTCATAAATCCGTTCTGATACATTCCGTACCAGTTATACTGCTCGCAGATAAGGTCGCCGTAGAAAACAACATCAATCCATCTCGGAATATCCGCAACATCATATTTAACAATTTCGCCCGATACGGGGTCAAGCACGATGCAACCGCTGACGGTTTTTCCGCCGAAAAGAGAAATTGTTTTATCAACGATTGATGCAACATAATAAGGCTTT
>JAZSAH010000013.1:0-6937 GCA_045601745.1 Acutalibacteraceae bacterium | reverse complement strand
GTTAGCCTTGAGAGCTTCTGCGGAATATGTAGTGTCGGTGATAACCTGGCTTTCTTCGTCAACCGATGATGTGATATCGGTGGGAAGGGGAGTTTTAACGTTGATTGTTGTGGTTGTTGTTTCTTCTTCTTCTGTTCCCGAGCAGCCTGCAAAACCGAAAAGGAATGAGAATGCGAGAACGATGCTGATTATTGCAAGAATCTTTTTGTTCATTTGATAATCTCCTTTCGCAAGGGCAAACGCCTTTTTGCGGATTATAATGGAAATATTATAGCATATTAAAAGATAAAATACATCTTATTTTTAATAAATAAAAATTTTTGTGGAAAGTGAAAAAATTGAGAGTGTCCGGTTTGTAGAAAATACACAATGAATTATACGTTCAGACCCTTTTCGTCATAGAGGAAAGCTGTTTCAAGGCAAAGACCGACGCCTGCTTCGATTGTTTTGAGGTCGATATTGTCGTGAGTATCTGTTCTTGTGTGATAATAACGTGCGGGTGCGGGGTCCATTGCAGCGAATGCGGCAGCCTTGATTGCGTTTCTGCTTCTTGAAACCGCAGCGGCATCGGATGCGCCGATTGTGATTGTTCTGTAAGGAAGATTTTCAAGACCTGCAATGTTGCCTGCTTTACGCATAAGGTTGCAGACCTCGGGGTCATTCTTTACGATACCACTCATATCCTTATTATATATGCCCATATAGTCATAGTCGCGGAGAGTATCGAGAGCGATGAAGATTGTTTCAACATCGGAGAATTCCTCAGCGTGCTTTTTGCAGAAATCCTTTGCGCCTCTCAGACCTGTTTCTTCGGAGCCTGTGCAGAGTGCAACAACCTCTGTGTTTTCAAGGCGAATATCGTTATCCTGCATGAATTTGAGGATTGCGATTGATGCAAAGCAGCCTGTGAGGTTATCGTTTGCGCCTTCAACAACACGGTTTTTATCATACATGAAGATTGCGGTGATAAAGAAAATGATGAAGAAGAGCATGATGTAGCTGAGAATATCAACGGTGAGAGTTGATATGAAATCGGGATTCATGTGGATTTTAACAATGGTGAAAATGCTTGCACCGAATGCATAAACGAGACCGACGAGCGCACCGCCGAGGGTGAGGATGAGGAGCTTCGGACCGCCGAGATGGCTGAAACGCCATTCCATCGATGAGTCGGCATGACCTGCGAAAATGATGCGGCGTTTTGTTTCGCCCGAGGCTTTTCTGACGCCGTAGGTATTGTATGAAGTCTTTTTGGGGGTGAATTTATCGAGGGTTTCAAGGTAGAACATGAATTCCGTAATGCCGAAGAAAAGGCAGACGGCGGAAATTGCGAGAGTTGCATAGAAAAGATAGGAAATTGCGAAAAACTGCGCAACGAAGAAAAGTGCACTTGCGATAATCATGAGAGTGCCCGACATGGGAATCCAGCCGAGGAATGCCTTGGGATGAACGGAGAAAGAATCGATTTTAACATCGTCGGAGCAGGTCTTCAGCTCTTCGGACATGAATTCAATCGCCTTTTTTTCAGCTTCCGAGCCTGAAAAACGGGGACCTATTTCCTTGCACACCTTCTTGATTGACCTTGCGGCATAGTTGGCATACATTCTTTTTTCTGACGGGTAATTCTTGACGCTTTCGTTTGCTTTCAAAACAAACACTCCTTTCAAAACAGTAAAATATCTTTCCCGTTATGGATTATAAATGTAATATTTTTATTAATAAAGCGGTTTTTATTTGACAACCGCCGTATTTCGGATTAATATATTAAAGAAAAAACCAGCGAGGTAAACAATAATGAAAAAAACACTTGCCATGATTCTTACCGGCATTCTTGCCGTTGTTCTTATCGGCTACGGTGCGGTTGCTCTTTTATCCGACGACAAACCGACGGTTGATGATGACCCGGCGTTCACAACGCAGCTTGCTTCAACGCAGGAAACAACCAAAAAGCCGTCATTTCTCGATGCTTTTATCGATGTTACCGAAAAGGTTACCGAGGCAGCAACAACAGCGCCCCGTAAAATTGAAAATTATGCCTATGCATACGCAGGATTCGAGCCTGCATATGCGGATGTTGAAATTGATGACTGGAAGATGATTCTCGTCAACAGAGATTATATTCTTCCCGAGGATTTCGAGGCTGAACTTGCTCCATGCATTACCGATGACCCCGACAGTCTGAAGCTCGATTACCGTGTTGCACCTCACTATAATGAAATGTATAATGCGGCGCTTGAAGACGGAATTGAGCTTGTTCCGATTTCGGGATATCGCTCCGTTGAGCGTCAGAAGCGAAACTTTGAGAACAAAATCGATAAGTATCTCGACCAGGGCTACGGCAAGGTTGAAGCAACCCAGATGGCGGCAACAATCATTCTTCCTCCCGGCACAAGCGAACATAACGCAGGTCTTGCCATGGATATCTGCAGTCTTGAACAGGATTTTGAAGAAACCGAAGAATTCAGATGGCTTTGCGAAAACGCCGATGATTACGGATTCATTCTCCGCTATCCCGAGGATAAGCAGGATATAACTAAAATTATTTATGAACCCTGGCACTGGAGATATGTCGGAGTTGATGCCGCAAAGGAAATGAAGGCAAGCGGTCAGTGCTTCGAGGAATATCTGGGAGTGGCTTAATTAATATTTCCGCACAATGATTTGGCTTTGCCATGAATTGACTTCGTCATGATTTCTCGCTTCGCTCCATGATTTGAATTACTTGCGTAATTCATTATATATTCGGTCATAGGCGGAGCCTGTCCTCAATGCACGGAGTGCAATCATGCAATTTCAATTGCAATTTATGATGCAATCAATTCATGCCGTAAGGCAATTCATTGAGTTTTACGCTTATTATTCGGCTCTCCGCCCTCGGAGATATTCTCTCTTTTCAGAACAACCAAAACAGTTCTGAGCAATATCTTAATATCAAACCAAATGCTCTGTTTGTCAATGTATTCCTTGTCAAACAGGGCTTTTTCTTCGTCGGTGAGATTATCTCTGCCGTTAATCTGCGCCCAGCCCGTGATACCCGGCTGAACGGAATATACGTTATATTTTTTTCTCAATGCCCTGATTTCCTTTTCTTCGGGAATGAGGGGTCTCGGACCCACAAAGCTCATGTCGCCCAGAAGAACGTTGACGAGCTGGGGAAGCTCGTCGAGGCTTGTTTTGCGAAGAAATCTTCCGCTTCGGGTGATGAATTTATCGGAATTCTTGAGGTCTGCCGTTGCAACATTCTTCACGCCTCTGCGCATTGTTCTGAACTTGAAAATATAGAAAAGCTTGTTGTCTTTTCCGACTCTGTACTGCCTGAAAATAACGGGAGTGCCCGCATCGATAAGCACGATAAGGCTTATCAGCAGGAATAAGGGGAAAAGAATTATGATGAGTATAAGGCTCACCGTAAAGTCAAAAGCTCGTTTCATTCTGCACCTCATTTTGACCATATGATGCGGTCTTTGATAAGAACAGCTCTTACGGGCGCACCTTCAAGACCGTCATAGCAGACGGGAGGTGCGAAAAGAAAATAGTTGCCGGGTTCAACTCCGGAAAGGTCGAGTCCCTCAAGAACGGAAACACCGCCGAGAAGAAATGCCTTGTGTGGACCCGTCTGGTTGCCCTTGCATCCGACAGAAAGGGAATCCGTTCCGATAAGAATGAGCCCTCTGTCTGCAAGCTCCTGCGCCGATGAATCCATAAAAAACGCTTTTCCTCTGCCCTTTATCAGAAGACGCTCGCATTTTTTCGGAAAACAGCGGTCAACATAGTCGCCCGTGATAACCCCGTCGGGAACCTCCATAACCGTGCAGGGTCCGATGAAGGGTTCGAGAGGAAGCTCGTCGATGGTTTTTCCGCCGTCAACGAAATGAAGGGGTGCATCCGCATGGGTCGCCGTGTGGGAACACGCATGAACCGCCGTCAGATTGCAGTCCGAATTTTCGCCGATTTCCGAAAGAATCTCCGCCTCGGGCTTCGGGTCGCCGGGATAAACATCGCTTTGGAAAAATTTACGGGAAATATCAATGATTTCCATATTACTGTCCCTTCAATGACTCCATTTTGAGGTAAGCGTTGATGAAGCCGTCGATATCGCCGTCCATAACAGCGTTGATATTGCCTGCTTCAAAGCCTGTTCTGTGGTCCTTTGCAAGGGTGTAGGGCATGAAAACATAGGAGCGTATCTGGCTTCCCCATGCGATTTCACGCTGTTCGCCCTTGATATCGTCAATCTTGTCGAGATGTTCTCTTTCCTTGATTTCAATGAGCTTTGATTTGAGCATCTTCATTGCAACATCTCTGTTCTGATGCTGGCTTCTCTCAACCTGGCAGGCGCATACAATACCCGTGGGGATATGTGTAATGCGGACTGCGGATGATGTTTTGTTAACCTTCTGACCGCCTGCACCGCTTGAACGGTAGTAGTCGATTCTCAGGTCGTCGGGGTTGATTTCAACCTCAACGGTATCGTCGATTTCAGGCATGACTTCGAGAGATGCGAATGATGTGTGGCGTCTGCCCGAAGCATCAAACGGCGAAACACGGACAAGTCTGTGAACGCCCATTTCGCCCTTGAGATAGCCGTATGCATTTTCGCCCTCAACAACGAGAACTGCGGATTTGAGACCTGCTTCGTCACCGTCAAGGAAGTCAATCATGCTAACCTTGAAGCCGTGCTTTTCGCCCCAGTGCTGATACATTCTCACGAGCATCTGATTCCAGTCCTGAGCTTCTGTTCCGCCTGCACCTGCATGGAAGGTGAGAATTGCGTTCTTTGCATCGTATTCGCCGGAAAGAAGGGTGCTGAGAGTCATGGCGTCAAGCTTTTCAACAAAGGCGTCAACGCCCGACTTGCATTCATCAAACATATCAAGGTCTTCTTCTTCGTTTGAAAGCTCAATGAGAACGAGCGCATCGTTGAAATCGTTTTCGAGAGCATTATATGCGCCGACCTTATTTTTGAGCTGGCTTATTCTCTGCTGAACCTTCTGTGAGTTTGCAAGGTCATTCCAGAAACCCTCCTGAGCAGTCTGTTCCTCAAGAGAAGCGATTTCTTTATTCATATCGTCAAGACCGAGAGCTTCACGAAGCTGTTTTAATTTTTCTTCATAATCAAGAAGTGAAAGTCTTAATTCTTCAAACTGAACCATAAAAAATCTCCTGATGTATATTATTTCATCCTATATTATAACTAATAATTAATAAATTGTAAAGAAGTTTAAATATTTTTTGATTAATAATTGCAATTTATCCGATTATTAGTTACAATATATGGGTATATATTACTGTCAGAAGGAGATGATTGCCCGTGAATTACGAAAGCCTTGTCTGTCAGCATTGCGGAAAACCCATGCATGACGGTGAGGATATCGTTGTTTGCCCCGTGTGTGCAACCCCTCAGCACAGAGAATGCTGGCTGCAGGCGGGTCACTGTGCAAACGATTCGCTCCACGCTTCGGGCTATATATGGAAAAGAGAAAACGGAGAAACCTTAAGCGAAAATAAAAACGAAACGTCATCCGCACCCGATTCAAAGGTCTGCCACATCTGCTCAAGCGAAAATCCGGCGGACAGTCTTCATTGCGGAAACTGCGGAGCTCTTTTCGGAAACGCATCAGGCGAAAATCCCGTTTGCGCTCATTGCGGAACAAAAAACGATTCCGATGCACGCCATTGCAAAAACTGCGGCGCACCTCTTGTTGCAGGCGGCGGATTTTTCAACGTCAATCCCTATATGAGAAATTCCGATTTCAAAGAGGATGACATCATAGGCGGTCAGAAGGCGGGAGAGCTTGCAATGTATACCCAGGCAAGCGCCCACCGTTATCTGCGCAAATTCAGAAGATTTGCAGACGGAAAGAAGCTTTCGTTCAACTTTGCGGCGTTCTTTTTTGCGCCCTATTGGTTTTTCTACAGGAAGCTTTATAAAGCAGGCGCATTTTTCCTTGTTGTTTTTGCAACGGTATCAATGATGCTTTCGGGCATCACGGCAGAAATCGCGGCTTATGCAGACGAATTTCTCAACAGCTACGGCGAGTTCAGCTATGAAACCGCAACAGAAGAAGAAATTGCTGCATATGAAGCCGAAATCTATAAGGCAAGCGAAGATTTCTTCAACAAAGCAAAAAAACCTGCTGCGATAAGTGCGGCGGTCAATTTCGGCATGAGCCTTATTGCCGCGCTCGTTGCCGACAGACTTTATTATAAAAAAGTTATTGATGACATGAAGCTGATAAGCGATTCGGTCAGAGAAGATAATATGCGTAAGCTCATGATTGCAAGAAAAGGCGGTCTTTCCGCTTTTGCCTTTGCGGCAAGCGTTCTCGGTTATAACTTTTTTGTCAATCTCATGGTTTATGCTGCAGATTTTGTTACAAATACATTATAATACACACGGAGGGTTACACATGAAAGTCAGAAAAGCGATTATTCCCGCAGCAGGTCTGGGCACAAGAGTTCTTCCTGCATCAAAGGCAGTTCCCAAGGAAATGCTCAATATCGTTGATAAGCCTGCAATTCAGTATATCGTAGAGGAAGCTGTTGCGGCAGGAATCGAAGATATTCTTATCATCACAAACAGAGGCAAGGGCGCAATTGAAGACCATTTCGACCATTCCTTTGAGCTTGAAGCAGGTCTTGCAGGCAATCCCTCAAAGGCAAAGCTTTATGAGGACGTAAAAGCCAGCGCAAATCTTGCAAACATATATTTTATCCGTCAGAAGGAAACAAAGGGTCTTGCTCACGCACTCCTTTGCGACAAGAGCTTCGTTGGAAACGAACCCTTTGCTGTGCCTTACGGTGACGACGTTATCGTTTCCGAAGACCCCGTTACGGCACAGCTTACCCGCTGCTACGAAAAATACGGCAAGGGCGTTGTAGGCGTTAAGGAAGTCACGAGAGAGCTTATCAAGCTTTACTGCACTCTTGACGTTTC
>JAZSAH010000012.1:0-4030 GCA_045601745.1 Acutalibacteraceae bacterium | reverse complement strand
TTCAGCTTTTTTCTCCATTCCTTTTCTGTTCGGATTATAGCTTATCGCTTCTTCCGCAACATTTTCAGGGAATTTTTCTCTGATTGATTTTTCCCATCTGTTGCCATCCTCGGCTTCCCAGTATTCAATGAGAGAATATGTGCCGTCAATACATTCAAAGGTCAGCGCTGCAGGGCATGCGCTTCCGCCGATTTCTACAAGTGATTCGCCGTATTTGATAAACTCGGAATAATTAACCCACATATATACGGTCACTTTTTCATAATCCCCGACATCTGACGATTCCGTTGCAAATATCTCATGGTCTTCACAGGCAAAAGTACCCATCATGTAGTTACCCTTGTTTTTCTCCATAATCGCCCGAGATATAACGGTTTCCAGATCCTCGGTTTTGACGAATTCAAAGGTATATTCCACATAAGGGCTTTTAATTTCGGAAGAAAGCATATGCGGCGTATTTTCCAAAAGAGTAATCTGAGTACGCTTTTCGTTACCGCTTCCTACGGAAGTTTCTACCAAAGTATAAAGAGGTTCACCGCTGAATTTAATTGTCAGCTCACCCGTCTGAAGATTGGTTTCGATAATTTCAAATTTTGTTCCGTTTGAAAGCTCACCTTTTGTACCTTCTCCGACCTTATAGCTCTTTTTCTCTGTCTTATCAGGAAGCTGAGTTGTCATCGTATAGGTGTCTTCCGTGATGTTCAGACGGTAACCGAGCTCGGTATATTCAGCCGGTGTTTTCGGATTTGTGAGGAAGCATACCGCCGCAACAATGCAGGCAATAACAGCGATAACCACAACCCAGAATGCAGGCTTTTTATAGTTCATGATGCCTTTGACACGCTCTTTCAGTCCGGTTTCACCGAAGGCAAGAGGACAGGCGGCTATTCTTCTGCGGTTGACAGCGCATTCAAGCAGAGCAGATGCGTATTCCTTGCGATTATCCTCATTCATCTGCGAAATAACCTTTTCATCGCACGCACGCTCGATATCCTTGCAAAGCATTATGTATGCAATCCATATCAGAGGATTGAACCAGTAGACGGAAAGAAGCAAAAATCCGAGAGGTTTTATCCAATGGTCACGGCGTTTGAGATGTGCGTTTTCGTGAGCAATAACATAGCTTCTGACATCCCCGTCCATCCCGTAGGGAATATAGATTTTAGGCTTGATAACGCCGAGAATAAACGGCGAAACAACCTTTTCGCTCTGCCATATGTTGCCGTTGAGAAGCACGGCATCCGAAACGGTTTTCTTGACTCTGAAACAGCTGACAATGCCATAAACAAGAAGCACCGCAACTCCGATAATCCACACATTCCATGCAACGCCCGTCAATATCTGCAAGGGATTTACGCTTGCCGCCGCATCGGGCGCAAGATAATCCGAAATAACGGGATTGACAGCATTGTTCACCATGGGTATACCGCTTTGAATGGTCGGACTGTGTGACATAACGATATCGGGCGGCACGGTTTCCGCACTTGGAATAAGGCTGAAAATGCTCTCAAACGAAAACGGCAAAACAAGTCTTATTCCGGCGATCGCCCATAGAATACAGATGAATTTCCTGGGAATTTTCGGGAATATGAATCGGATAAGAATAACGGCAAGAATTATGTAGCTTGCGGTTATGCTGATATTGAGAAAATCAAGAAAGAGGTTATTCATTTCACTTACCTCCTTGCTCTATAATCTGCCTTATCTCGGCAATCTCCTTATCGGAAAGCTTACGGCTTCTTGCAAAGGCGGCAATGAAAGCTGGAACAGAGCCCTCAAATTTCTTTTCCATCAGCTCATCAATTTCCGAAACCTGCGCTTCATCCTTTGATACAAGCGAAGTTACAACCGTATTTTCGTTTTTAAGCACGCCTCTGTCGGAAAGACGCTTTATAACGGTGTAGGTTGTTGTTTTTGACCAGCCGAGTTTTTCCTTGCAAAGCTCGGAAAGCTCACGGCTGCTCACGGGTTCATGCTCCCATAAAATAAGACAAAAACGGTATTCACTCTCAAAAATCTTTGGTGTTGACATCTTTTATATTCCCCTTTTTATACGAATTAAAAATCATAAATGATATACGCCTTAGGCGTGTTATATATTGCTTTGCAATGCGATATTTTCTTCGAAAGTGAAATATTCCTTGCGGAATATTAAGGATAGGCTCTGCCTGTAACCGATTAATTACAGCAGATAATTCACCCTTATCTCAACTCGACAAAACCGCACCGCCGCAACATATTCTAATGCATTAGTACAACCTCATTCTAACAGATTAGAACGAGGTTGTCAACAGGGAATATAAAATTTTTTCGTTAATAAAACATATCCTCGATAATATCGGGAACATGAACCGACTCAACCTTTGCGGAATTGAGCAGATCAACAAATTCTTCGGCTTTTGCCCGGTTATCGGTAAAATCACCGTAATCACGGCATTCATCCGCAACGCCGAACAGAACAGTTTTCTTGCCTTCTGTTTCCATGCAATTCTTTGTCAAGATATACATAGGTACCCTTCTCACCTCTTTTATGTTCCATATCGGAACACATTATATATCTTTCAAATTACATTTTCAAGTGATTTTCACAAAAATTTCCGTAAATTGGTAATTTTTGTTAGTTTTATCCAAAATAAGACAGCATAATTGCATCAAATCAACCGTTTATATTTTCAATCAAGAAAAAAGAGCCGCAGACCGAAGTCTGCGGCATGAAATGATTTCATTATTCAACAGTAACCGTTCCGTCTTCTGCAACGGTGATTTTCATTCCGTCCTTGACATAATCAAGGAATTCCTGACCGAGACAGTCAACTGTTACCATGGGTTCATCTGTCCATACAGCGGCAAGAACTGCTCCTGCGCAGGCGAGGGAGTCAATATGCTCTGAGAAAAGCATACAGGTGGGGTTTCTCTTCATAGCTTTTGCACAGTAAAGAACCATACCGCCTGTTGTTGAACCGATTGTCTGGGGAAGGCAGAGGGCGGTGTTTACCATGGGCTTACCGTAAAGGTCTGCATTGTTCTGATCGCCGCACTTTGCTTCTTTGTCGCCGAACTGGAGAGCGTTCTGGAATGAGGCGAGAGTGTTGAAACCGCCGTGGGAAACAAGTGCGGATGCGGTGCATTTACCTGCAACAACGGGTCTTCCTTTGAACTGTTTCATCTTACTTTGCCTCCTTTGTGATGATATCAAGAATTTCTTCGCTTCTGTAGTAGCGTGAAGTTGTGTATGTTCTGAGCTTGTTGGAGTTTGTTATAACGGGCATCTTCTTGCAAAGAGGATTGTTCATATACATAAGAGGACAAATATAGCTGAGAACAACGCCTGTTGCCTTGAGTTTAGCCGCATAAGGAGTTTTGTTGAATTCTTCGATAACTGCAGGTGCAGCTGTGAATACGGTGGGAATTGAAACCTTCTTGAGACCGTTCTTCTTAAGACCTGCAACAACGTTATCCGTCCATTCGATAAGCTGTGCGTGTGAAAGATGGGGGCAGCCTACGAAGCAAAGCTTGGGAGTTGCATTCTTATCTTTCCACATAACGGGATAGTTCGCCTGAACTCTTGCAAGTTCCGCATCGTCAACAACATAAACCTGAGCACCCTCGGCAATAAGAGCTTCGCCCTGTTCAACTGCTTCGGGGGTGAGGTTTGCAACGTGATAAAGACCGACAGCGCCGTTTGATGCGGTTGCCGCACCGAAATCCTTGAGATATGCCTTGGTATCGCCGTCAAGATTTGTTCCTATCCACTTATCAAGGCCCTTGATATAAGGAACATCTTCCATAACCTTCATACCGATAGCCGAACCGAGAATCTGAGCTTCGGGCTTCTTTGTTGTTTTGACTTCAACAATCCATGTTGCCTTTCTGCCTTCATCGGTAACAAGTCCGAAATAAGGAACTCTGCCAACGATTGAACCGAAAAGCTCAATGATACCGGAGTTTCTGTTGCAGCGTGCACCGAGAACGGAGTTTGCATAACCAACAGCTGATGATTCAGCCCATGAAAGAACTTCGCCCTTTTTGG
>JAZSAH010000011.1:0-8073 GCA_045601745.1 Acutalibacteraceae bacterium | reverse complement strand
AGACTATTTCTACATCTGTCAGAATAACACCATCTACGGCACACGCTTCGCAGAGCTTCCCGACACAGGCAGCGTTCCCCTCGTTGCAGACGTTTCATCATGCTTCCTTTCGGAGCCCATGGATGTTTCAAAATACGGCGTAATGTACGGCGGCGCACAGAAGAATGTTGCTCCCGCAGGACTTACCGTTGTTATCGTTCGTGAGGACCTTCTCGGCAACGCAAGAGATTATACTCCCACAATGCTCGACTACAAGACCCTCGCAGACAACGATTCAATGTATAACACTCCGCCCTGCTATTCAATTTATATGTGCAAGCTCGTTCTTGAATGGATAAAGAACCTCGGCGGTCTTGAAGCAATGAAGCTTCACAATGAAAAAAAATGCTCAATTCTCTATGATTTCATCGATAACAGCAAGATGTTCAACAATCCCGTCAAGAAGAGCGACCGTTCAATGATGAACGTAACCTTCGTAACAGAGAGCGATGAACTCAACGCAAAGTTTGTCAAGGAAGCAACGGAAGCTGGCTTTGTTAACCTCAAGGGTCACCGTTCAGTCGGCGGCATGAGAGCTTCAATCTATAACGCAATGCCCATCGAAGGCGTTGAAAAGCTTGTTGACTTCATGGCAGAATTCGAAAAGAAAAACTAAAGGAGAATTGTTATGTTCAACATTTTAACCCTCAATAAAATCTCAAAAAACGGTCTCGACCGTCTTGATAAAAACCTTTTCACCTGCGGTGATGCAATCGAAAATCCCGATGCAATCCTTGTCCGTTCAGCTTCAATGCATGAATATGAGCTCGCTGAAAACACGGTTGCAATCGCAAGAGCAGGCGCAGGCGTAAACAACATCCCCATTCCTGCCTGCAGCGACAAGGGCGTTGTTGTTTTCAACACTCCCGGTGCAAACGCAAATGCTGTTAAGGAGCTTGTTATCTGCTCTCTTTTCCTTGCTTCAAGAAAGGTTGCCGCTTCTCTTGACTGGTGCAAAACCCTCAAGGGCGAAGGCGAAAACGTGGGCAAGCTCGTTGAAAAAGGAAAGAGCAATTTCGCAGGTCCCGAAATTCTCGGAAAAACCCTCGGCATCGTAGGTCTCGGCGCAATCGGTGCTCTCGTTGCAGAAAGCGCAAAGGCTCTCGGAATGACAGTTATCGCTTATGACCCCTATGCAGCAGGTAAAACAGATATAAAGCTCGTTGAGCTTGACGAAATCTTTGCACAGAGCGATTATATCACCCTCCACGCTCCTCTCAACGACGGCACAAGAGGCATGATTAATGCAGAATCGCTCGCAAAGATGAAAGACGGCGTAAGAATTCTCAACTTCGCAAGAGGCGAGCTCGTTGATTCAAAGGATATCATTGAAGCTCTTGCAAGCGGCAAGGCTGCGGCTTATGTTACCGACTTCCCCACCGATGTACAGCTCGGTGCAGAAGGCGTGACAGCTATCCCCCACCTCGGCGCATCAACTCCCGAGAGCGAAGAAAACTGCGCTATGATGGCTGCCGACGAAGTTTCCGCTTATCTTACCAAGGGCGAAATCAAGAATTCCGTAAATCTTCCCAACACCCTCCTTGCAGAAAGCTTTGCAGTGCGCACCTGCTTCATCCACAAGGAAAACGCAGATGATTTTGCAGTCAAGGCTGAAAATGCGGCAAAGGCTGCAGGCGCAAGCGTCACCGCAATCTTCACCGCAAACAAGAAGGATATGGGCTACACCGTTATCGATACCGATAAGGAATTTGACACCGCCGTTGAAGGCGCAATCAAGGTAAGAGTTATCGGATAATAGAGAAAAAATAACATAAGAAATAGTTTGTCCGTTGTGATAAATTATGCTTATGTTTCGAAAAAACAAATACTGAAGAGCCTTTGATCATTTCGGCTAAATGGTCAAAGGCTCTTTTTCACTGTGTTGAATTTTTATCCACTGATTCTAAAAATCAGGATCCCAACTATCCGATTCATAAAGACAATTCGGACATTTAGCAATCGGTTTTGGACAAATACCAAGCATTTTCGGAATCTGATAACACATTCCCAAAGTAGAGATTATCAAAACAGCTCTACAAAATCTTCTTAATTTTTTTGAAGGAGGCAACGATTTTGGCCAAAGAGGAGTCATTTTTGTACCGCATTTAGGACAAATCATTGAGTTAGTCCTTTCAGCTTATTTTATCGATGTCAACATATGTTTCAATGTTAAGTTCATCGACACATTTTTTTGTGTTATTAATTGTAACCGCAATATCTTTCTCGTTTTCCTCATTGCTTGTAAACCAGCCTATTACACCGTCCCATTCCATAAATTCACTATATCGATGTTCTCCCACTACTCTCATTTGAGCAATGTGTGTCAGATATCGAACCGATGTGCTGTCGTTAATAGTTTTTACAGTATAGAAATCACCAGTGTGAGTTACGCTTTGTTTAAATAAAGATTTTGTTGAATCAACCATATCGCAAACGCAAATCATTCTTAGTTGCTGTTTGATATCTTCTCGCACTCCTGTAATAAGAGCTATTCCGTCTATCACTGCTTTAACAGCTTTAACATAAGGATTCTGAGAAGCAACAGTAACAATTATCTGCCCTGCCATTTCTAAAGTATCTGCCACTATTGCTTTTGTCAACTCTTTACCATAGGATCCATATCCTTCTCCCATGGCATTTATTAAGCTTTTAGCTGCATTTGAAGTGTTTTTTCTACCGCTATAATCCCTAATTTGACACAAAATATCTATGTTCTGTTTAAATGCCTCTGTATTTGCATTGATTTTTGAATATGAAATGATTGTGTCTGCTATGTCCACAGCGCCACCAACAACATTAAGTCCCATAGAAATTGCCGTGCCAACCTTCAAATTACTATTACCAACTTTTCCGCTCATAAAGTTTTGATATTTTTGAGCAATTCCATTAATTTTCAGTTGGATGTGCCCGGATTTAGTTGAGTCTATATCTTTTATTTTTTTAAGTAAATTTGTTAACTCGCTATCTAATAATTTGTATAAACCACTATTTCCATAAGAAGGAGCCAGACTGTTAATTCTGCTTAACAAATCTTTTGATTCGGCAGTATATTTTGCAACCTCTCTGACTTTAGGCAGATAGTCTGTTGCATCTGCCAATTTTCCTGAATACTTTTTAATTTTTGATAAAATATCTTTCGTGGTATTAATTCCGGAAACAATGCTTTCTTTTGCTGTTATTTTTGCATATTCTGTAGTCATTTGATCAATATAATCGCTTCCGGAATACTTGTAAAAGTAGTTAATCATTTCATCCCTATACAACTCTCCGGTATTCCATAAAAGAGTTATCGTTGCAAGAAATGCTGTGTCGACTTGATACAAGAGACTATCATCAAATTGTTTTACCTTGCCCGGGGCGTAATACTTATTATTATCGCAAAGCCAATCAACGTAATACTCATCAAAATCAGTTTTTAACGGATTAGTTCCATTCTGCTTTTCTATCTTATCATTATATTTGTCGCTATCACTATACTCCATCATGGGGTCTGAATACATTGTAAGGTATACTCGATCGCCGACTTTTTTAATTATTAATTCTTCACCGTTTTTTAGTCCGTCACCGTCAAAATCATCTGATAAATTACCATCGATATCAAAGTTAAAGTCAATTCCCATAAACTCGTCTGAGCCATTGCTCAAAAGCAGCTCACCTTCATAAATTAACTTTGTATAATAGTCTGAAATACCATCATTATTTGTATCGGTTGTATAATCTATCGTCTCATCTTCAATCAAGTCATATATTTTGTATAAATCATCTGCAACAGTAGCGTGATAATAATTACCACCAGTACTTGATGCGATAGATTTCAGAAGTTTTTCATCGAGATTTGTTCCTAATCCAACGGTAAAGATTACTATATTTTTTTCTTCAGCCTCTTTTTTATAATTAACCGTTACGCTATCAGATGATTTACCGTCAGTAAGAAGAATCATATATCTAATTGAATCATTACGAGATGAATTTTCAAAAGTATCAAATCCAAATTTTAATGCTTTATTGATATATGTATATCTATCCGTATTTCCTACTTTGTCAATAGCTTTGTATGCAACCTCTTTGTCAAAAGTAAAATCAGCTAAAAGATTTGTTTTTTGGCCGAAACTCACAACAGCAAATCGGTCTTTTTCTCCGGCCTTTTCAACAAGTTTTTTAGAAACAGCCAATCTTATATTTTTGGGGTCATTGTTAGCTCCCTGTGGGCCCATGCTTCCCGAACAATCTATTAAGAGTAACGTATCTAACCCGTTATAATTATCAGTTGAACCTTCAACAGGAGGTCGAATTTCTGTTTCCCAAACTTTATCAAATTCAACTTTGTTCAAAAGAATATATTTAGAAAAATGATTTACTTTAGCGCTTATACAACCAGCTCTTACCTGCTGATTTTTTAACTCTTCAAAAGTTCCTGCCTGTTCATTAAAATAGTAAATTCTGGGCTGGAATTCATCGCTCAGCTGACCCAATGACTCATCATAGTTAAATGATATCGTAGCTTCATCAAACGAAACATCGGTACTAAATTCAAATGCACGCCCTAAATATCCGGGAATATTTTCGGACAGCAGAACATTCTCTTCTATGCCCACAGGCTCAATAGTCAATGATTCCGCGCCCTGACCATTCAAAGAAATATCAACCGTAGGTGCAATAAGATTGTTTTCAGATACTTCACCGTAACTCTCTGATAAGGCAAATGTTTCATTATAAGTTAAAGGATCAAAATTGTTTAAAACTTCCCATCTGTCACTTGCTTTATCTGAATCAGTGTCTGCAATAACCGGGTTGGTTTTATATGTAAAAATTTCTTCCTCATCCGATAATCCATCTGTATCGGAGTCACTCATTGTCGGATCTGAGCCATACAAATATTCAGATCCGTTTTTTATTGTATCTCCGTCAAAGTCTTCATCATAGTCTGAAACCATATTGCCATTAGTATCAAAACTTAATGGATTTGTTGATAAATCATGAATTTCCTGATAATCTGTTAATTCGTCACCATCGGTATCAATGTTATTTATATCAGTTCCATAAAGATTTTCCCAATAATCTACCAAACCATCTTTATCTGTATCTTTTTCAGAAATTTTGCCCTGATACCAAACTCTAATTACCTCATTCGACTCAAACCTTCCAAATTTTAATGAAACTATTTTGTCAGAATAAGCAGACAGATAAAATACAGGTTCATTTATGCTTGTCTTTTTTACAAAAATTGAAACAAAACGTAACAACAGCTTTTGGATAATGTTCAAAGATTCAAATGAACTATCCAGCATCGCACTATAACTAAAAGATATTTTTTCACCCGGTTCAAGAACATCTTCTTTGTAAGTTACTACACTTGAATTGTTAACAGGTATCAACTTATCAAAGATTACATCTGCACATACCGCTTTAACTTGTTTATCACTTATATTTTCGATCGTGACATCAACCTTGGCAATTCCAACTATTGAATAACTCTTTTTGTTTGTTTCTACAGTTATTCTTAGAGGAGAAACTATTTCATTTTCTGCAACAGCTAAACCTGCTGTAATGCTTGAAAATAAAAGCAATAAAACTAAAAATAAACTAATGATCTTTTTTGCTGTTTTCATTATAAAACCTCCAAAAAAATTTTTGCGGATTTTACCGCTTTTTCTGTTCGATTTATGAACAGATTATTACAAAGAATATTTTACTCCTTCGACTCAATAAAGTCAATAAACATTCACTCTTTTTATATATTAATGTATAAAAATTCACAGAGTGAAATTTGTTTATATTAACGAAAGTGAAATTTGGATTATACAACAAAAAGCGGCTGTCCCGATAAAAAGACAGCCGCTTTGATATTATTCTGTTCTGAGGGCTTCGACGGGGTCTTTGCGTGAAGCGATTCTTGAGGGTACAAGTCCTGCAACGAGGGTAAGCACCATGCTGATGATAACAAGTGCAACCGCGCCGTTAACGGGAAGCTGTGCAACATTGGGAAGCGTTGCAAAATGCTCGATAATCGCATTGATGGGGATAATCAAAATCAGCGTTGAACCGATGCCGATTGCACCCGAAACGAATCCCACAATGAGCGTTTCCGCATTGAAAACTCTCGAAATATCCTTCTTCGATGCACCGATTGCACGGAGAATACCGATTTCCTTCGTTCTTTCGAGAACTGAAATATAGGTTATGATGCCTATCATGATTGACGATACGACAAGCGAAATTGCAACGAATGCAATAAGAACATAAGAAATGATGTTGATGATTGTTGTAACGGATGAAAGGAGAAGTCCGATATAATCGGTATACTTGATTTCATTGTCTTCGTTGCCCGACTGAACTGCCGCATCATTATACTTTTTGATTTCCTCCGAAATCAGATCCTTCGACTCAAAATCGTTGGGATAGATATAGATTGATGTGGGATTTTCAAGGTCTGCAACGCCGAGAAGATTGAGCGCTTCTTCATAGCTTGTTGTGAGAGGCTGAGGCTCTGGCTCGGGTTCGGGTTCAGGCTCGGGTTCGGGCTTGACTTCCTCAGGCTTTTTATCCTCAGAGGGCTTGTTTTCAGAGGGCTTATCTTCCGAGGGCTTATCTTCTTCGCCCGGAGTTTCTTCGCCGTTTGAAGGAGGAGGTGCAACCTCACCGAATTCACCACTCATGATAGCGTTGAGCATCTTGAGTTTTGTCTGCTTATCCATCATCTGGAGGAATGACAGCGCCTGAGTTCCGTTTATCTGACCCATGCCTTCGATTTCCTGACCTTCAAGCATTTCGTCAAGATAGCCGATAAGCTCGTTTCTTTCGGAAAGAGAAAGCATCTGCTTGAGCATGAGTTCAACGGTGCGCTTCATTTTTTCAGCTTCTTCACCGCTGTAGTTCTTATCGATTTCCGCATAGATTTCTTCCTCTGTAACTGCAGGGAACTGACTGAAATCGGGCATACCCTCAACAGCCGTGGGAGTTGCCTTGGGTGCATTACCCGTAAATTTCATTGAGCTTGCGGAAGGTGCGTTATCCGCAACCGCCTCGATTGAAGCGTCAATCTGCGGATTGAGCGACACGCCCGAAACTGCGGGTGCGGGAGTCTGTGCCTTTTCTTTTGCTTCGGCTTCAGCTTCAGCCTTAAGCTTATTCACCTCTGCATTTGCGAAGGGAATGCCCGTAAACACATCGATTTCGGGATTTGCCTTCTGCTGTTTTACGATTTCACAATTGTTTGTTGCGTTGATAACGTGCTCGGTAAGCTCGGGAGTGTAGCCGATTGCGCCCATGGTTGTTACCATAATCGAATCGTCTGCAGGTCTTACTATACCTACGATTTTTATTTCTTCGCCGTTATTGATAAGATTCTGAACATAGAGGTCATCGCCGTGCATATCATCCCATGTCTTTGTTTCTTCGTTATAGGAATAATAATCGGGTTCAAGAACAAGCCTGAATGTCATATTGAGGATATCGTCATATTCAATTTCATAGGTCTTGGGAGTATATTCTTCGCCGCTCTGCATCGCCATGAAAGCTTCCATCATGTCTTCGTTTGAAGCAAGACCGAGACCCTGAATTGCGATATCGCTGATTTCGTTGTTTTTATCAATAACAAGAACAACCTCGTTATAAGCCTGAGGCCAGCCGCCCTTTACGATTTCATACTGGTCCTCGAGCATCGCCTTGTTATCAATAAGTTCCTGCCACGAATTCATCATCGTCTGCATGGATGCCATAGCGGAATTATCTATCTGCATTCCGCCCATATTGATGCTTCCCATCATTGTTTCCATCATGGCAATAACGGGGCTGGGGAACACCTGATTAATGCCGTTTGATGTGTCGGAAGCGAATATATTGAGTGTGCCGCCGTAGGAATATTTTATGCTGCTCGAATAATTCTTGATTAAGCTTTCTTCGCTCTCAATGAACTTCTTGAATTCGCCGAGATTATTCTGATGAATTTCGGAAGTGAAGGATTCCATCATGCTCGATGACATTGAGTTTGAATAAACCTTATCAAGACCGTGGTTTACTTCGCCCGATACCGAG
>JAZSAH010000010.1:0-2274 GCA_045601745.1 Acutalibacteraceae bacterium | reverse complement strand
GATATATCAGCGAATAATAAAAAGATATTTTATTATTTCTTGTAAATGCAAGCAGATTTGTTACGTCAATATTGAACGCCACGCAGTAATGCGGTGTTGCAATTTTTGAATAAAACTCAAAATGCTCTTTTCTGTCCCAAGTATTTATATCAATTTCTTTTCTCATAAAAACATCTCCGTAAATTCTTATTGGCGAACGAAACGATTCCGTAATCTGTTACGGTACAATGCTGTTCATACCTTATTGTCACTTTTCTTCTTAAATAACATAAAAGAATATACGAGCACCGATAAAGCCGAAACAACAACGAGAATATTGTGTAAGGTGTTGATTTCAACTATTGCCCTGTGTTCCGCAGAAGCAACAAAGAAATACGATAACAACATAAACATTGTAAATACCGGCAGCAAAATTCTTGAAAGCCATTCCATACCCATCTTCTCTGCGTTGATGCCGCCCTTTTTAACAAGCAATGCTATGAGAATTGCGGTTAAAACAACCGCTGCGGATATTGCAATGATCTGAACTGTATCCGAACTGTCGAAACGCCTTGCGATGGGGCGGACAAGGTTTACACCGATTGTGCCGATAAAGCCTGCGATAAATATAAGAATTTTCTTCGGTTTTTCGGGAATTTTTGAAAACGCAATTTCGGTAACATCTTCGTTTTGTTTCAAAGACAACAGAACGGCGGTGATTATAACACCTGCAATAAATCCCGTGAAATATTCCCAGCAGGACCACGCATATATAAAATCTCCCTCGTACTGTATTCCGAGCTGACGGTAACCGCCTTTTGTAAACCAGAAAAACAAATCGGAAACCGTTATTGAAAAACCGAATGCTCCGCAAACAAGAGCACCTACTTTTGCGGCAACTTTATCTTTAACGATAAATCTTGCGGCAAGTATTGCACCCAAAGCTCTGATTGCGGAAGAAACAGCCTGAATTTCAGAAAAATAATTTCTGCCGCCTATAATCTTTTTGCTCCAGGAAATATCCGCAAAGTGCTGCATAAATACCTTGTATGCAGAGCCTTCTATGCCTGCTGTTTTAAGTCCTTCTTCAAAAAGGTCAACAGCTTCGGGCTGAATGAGCTGCACAATCCAATGTGAAATGCTGGCTTTTGAAACAATATCAAAAACCAGAAATGCACCGATAACAACTATAAAATCTTTTATTTTCCATTGGTGAGAACTGAAACCTCTGCCGAGCAGCACCCCGAACAATCCCGCAACACCAAAGCCGACGCAACACATCATAAATGCACCTGACACAGGTGATATGTATCTGAAAATATGCTCCGCACCCTCAACTTCACTTTCACGGATAATGCCCGTTATCTGGGTTAATATTGTTCCCCAACTCGGAACGGTCAGAATAAAGGACATAGCGGTTAAGGAAAGCCAGCCTAAATCAAGTTTTTTTCGTTCACCCATAACGGTTGTGATAAAAAGCAAATAAACGAACCCCACATTGAACACACCTGCTTCCGAACCCCAGCCTCGTGAACCGCGCAGACGCCACAAAAATCCGAGAAGAAGTCCGCCGACAAGAATAATCAGAATTTTTTGCCATAAATTTTTTTGTGTTGTTTTGACCATTGTTTTTCCTCCTGTTATTTTTTCTTTCGCTTTGTGTTATAAATTAATGTTGATTTCATATTTATCATCGATAAGAATATAATTCACATTATGTGTTTGTGCAAGTTTTAAGATTTTTGAATTGCCTTCCAATACACTTTCAAAAATGCAATAATCATCATCCAAACGGCTTTCAATTACATTTGCATATCTCTTAGTATCAGCAAAGTGATTTCCGCTACAAATTAATCCCATCTTCAAGTGGTCAATGGACAAGTATGGATATTTATATTTTTCAGGCAGTTGTTTGGCAAGAACTGTTTTGCCGGTATACGATGCTCCGGTAATCAAAACAATCATTATCTCACCTATAAATTCTAATTTATCGAACACATTATACCACCCGCACGAAAAAAAGCAACAGCTTTTGGGCTGTTGCTTTTGAAGTTTCAGTTTAACAAATCGGAATTTGTCAGTTTACCCTGCCTATCTTATCAAGAGGAATTTCTTTAAAATCAAAAACAACTTTTCTAATTTCATCAATATCTTTAATATTATAATCTCCGTTATTGATATCGACAAAGATTTCATCGCATTTGCCTACATTATATATTCCATTTTCGCTTATATCGCTGAACTTCCAAACGGAGCTGTAAACATCGCCGTAGCCCATATTTTTATTAATGATAA
>JAZSAH010000009.1:0-20394 GCA_045601745.1 Acutalibacteraceae bacterium | reverse complement strand
GTGAGATATAATGAGCTTGCGCAGATAAACACCCGATTCGGAAAATCCCTTGCACAGGTCAACAAGATTGACGGCGATATAGTTTCGCTTCAGGTTTTTGCAGGCGGTCAGGGCGTTTCAACAGGCGACGAGGTGCGTTTTCTCGGCCATGAAATGCGTGTTTCATTCAGCGAAGATCTTCTCGGCAGAATTTTCAACGGTTCGGGTGAACCGAGAGATAAAGGTCCTGCGCTCACAGATAACATGAAATCAATCGGCGGACCTTCCGTTAACCCCACAAAGCGTATTCTCGCAAACCGTATGATGAGAACAAACATCCCGATGATTGATATGTTCAACACTCTTGTTGTTTCGCAAAAGCTCCCCATTTTCTCAATTTCGGGCGAACCCTATAACCAGCTTCTTGCAAGAATTGCCCTTCAGGCTGAGGCGGATGTTATTGTTATGGGCGGTATGGGTCTCAAATATGACGACTTCCTCTATTTCAAAGAGGAGCTTTCAAACGGAGGCGCACTGAGCAAAACCGTTATGTTCATTCATACAGCGTCAGACCCCACGGTTGAATGCATGATGATTCCCGATATGGTGCTTGCAGTTGCAGAGCAGTTTGCGTTGCAGAACAAGGATGTTCTTGTTCTTCTCACCGATATGACGAACTTTGCAGACGCAATGAAGGAAATCGCCATCACTCAAGAACAGGTTCCCTCCAACCGAGGCTATCCGGGCGACCTCTATTCACAGCTTGCATCACGCTATGAAAAGGCGGTTGACTTTGACGATTCAGGCTCCGTTACCGTTCTTGCGGTCACAACAATGCCCGGCGATGATGTAACGCATCCCGTTCCCGATAATACAGGCTATATCACCGAAGGTCAGTATTACCTCAAGGCCGGAAGAATCGAACCCTTCGGTTCTCTTTCCCGACTCAAGCAGAATGTCAACGGCAAAACACGCAAAGACCACCGTGCACTCATGGATGCCATGATACGAATGTATTCTTCCTATAAAGAAACTTTGGAGAAGAAAAACATGGGCTTTGCGATGTCACGCTGGGACGGTAAGCTTCTTAAATACGGTCAGCTTTTCGAAAATAAGCTCATGGATTTGTCGGTCAACCTTTCTCTCGAGGAAGCTCTTGACCTTGGCTGGAAAATCCTTGCAGAATGCTTTGAAAAGGATGAAACAGGCATTAAATCCGACCTTACCGATGAATTCTGGCCTGTAAATTAAGGAGGTAAGGCTTTGGCAAAAATCAAACTGACTAAAAATGAGTTGAAGATACAGAAGGATGCCCTCAAAATGTATCGGAGATATTTGCCTACTCTGACACTCAAAAAACAGCAGCTTCAGGCTGAAATACGCACCATTGAAGCAAAAGCCGAAGCGGTAAGAAAAGAGAGAGAGGATCTTGAAAAAGGATTCAGCTCATGGATTGCCGTTTTCAGCGAAACAGATGCTTTTCCCGACGGAATAATAACCGTAAGCAATATCCGAAAAGGTGTCGGAAATATCGCAGGTGTTACTATTCCCGTCTATGAAGGTGCGGATTTTTCACGAGGAGACTACGATTTATATGAAACTCCGCTTTGGGTTGATATAGCTGCAAACCATATGGAAAAAGCCATGTCGCTCGACCTTGAAGCGGAAGTGCTGGACGAACAGGTCAGACTTCTTGAGCAGGAACTTCGCTCAACCTCGCAGAGAGTCAATCTGTTTGAAAAGGTAAAAATCCCCGAAACAGAAAATAACATCAAAAAAATCTCGATTTATATGGCGGATCAGCAGGTGAGTGCCGTTGTCCGTTCTAAAATTTCAAAACGCAAAATTGCGGCACGCAATGAAATATCCCCCGAAACGGAGGTGTATTCATTATGATAGTGCCTATGAAAAAAGTTTCTCTCATTATTATGGGAGATAAAAAAACCGAAACCCTGAAAAAACTCCGCAAGCTCGGAATTCTTCATATCGAAACGGTTGAAGGTTCCGGAAAAAAGCTCGGAGAACTCAAAGAAAGAGTTGCTCTGCTTGAAAGTGCGCTTTTCAGTGTAACGGAAAAGAAAAACAAAAAAACAAAGCAGGAAAACACCGATACTTCAACCGCAATTTCCTTATCGGAAGAAATCGTTGCGCTGGGCGAAGAAAAAAAGCAATGTGAGGCAGAAAAAATTGCGCTCATATCAGAGCTTGACCGTCTTTCCGATTGGGGAGAGCTTTATCCCGATGAGCTAGTTGCGCTTGCAGAAAAAGGCGTTGATATTTCTCTTTATGAAATGCCTGTAAAAGAATATGAAAATCTCGGCGAAAGCATAAAAACCATCAGCCTTCAGAAAACAAAATCCTCCGTGAAATTCCTGCTGATAAAATCGGGTATTGAAGGCGAAGATGAGATTGTTGATTCGTTGAAGGCGTACCGTTTTGAAATGCCTGCATTGTCAACAGCCGAATTAAAGCAAAAAAACGAAGTCATAAACAGCCGCATCAATGAAATTGATGAAAAAATCAGTTCTTTTGCAGGATATGCCGACAGCATAAAGAAAGCGATAAAATCTTTGGAAAAAGAGATTGAGTTCGAGGTTTATGCAACGGGCATGGCAAACGAAAATCTTTCCGATGTAACCGTTTCGTATTTCACGGGCTATGTTGAGGAGGAAAATGCGGAACACCTCAAAAAGACCGCAAAGGAGAATTCATGGGGACTTCTTATTGAAGAACCCACCGAGGAAGACAATGTTCCCACAAAGCTTAAGAACAACAAGTTCGTCAGCCTTATTTATCCGCTGACAGACTTTCTCGGTACCGTTCCCGGGTATTTTGAATATGATATTTCGGGTTGGTTCCTCGGATTTATCCTCATTTTCTTCGGAATTATCTTCGGTGACGGCGGTTACGGACTTCTTATTTCTGCCGTTACGGGAATCCTTATTGCAAAATCTATTGCATCAAAAAAGAAAGTTCCTCCTGCATTTTTGCTTATCGGTCTTTTCGGTTTGTCAACAATTCTCTGGGGAACATTGACCTGCACATGGTTCGGACTTTCACCCGAACAGATTCCCGAATGGCTGCAGAAACTGTCAATACCCGTTATTTCGAATGTTTATGCCGACAGAATCTGGTATCCCTTCTGGACAAACGGAGAAGCAGGTCTGACAACCGCGCAGAATCTCCAGATATTCTGTTTCTCGCTGGCTCTTGTCCAGCTCACCGCAGCTCATATCAAGGTTGCTGCACGAAACAGAAAATCAATAAAAATTCTCGGCGATATCGGCTCAATAATGCAGCTTGTCGGTATCTTCTATGTTGTGCTGAGCTTCGTTGTCAATGCTGAAGTTTTCAGCTTCGGACTCGTGATAGGCGGTATCCCCGTCGGAACGGTTGCTCTCGTTCTTGTTTTAGCAGGCTTTGTTATGAGCTTTGTATTCTCAAACTATGAAGGAAACATAGTCAAATCAATTCTCGAAAGCCTTAAAAACATTGTTTCCGTTCTGCTCGGCGTTGTCAATGTTTTCTCGGATATCGTTTCTTATATCCGCCTCTGGGCAGTCGGTCTTGCAGGTGCGGCAATATCCGCAACAGTCAATGAATTGGCGAGTCCTTTGCTCGGCAACTTCTTGTTTATGATAATTGCGATAGCTCTTCTCGTGTTCGGTCACGGACTGAATATGATTCTGAATGTCCTTTCTGTTATTGTTCACGGAATAAGACTCAACACGCTGGAATTCTCATCGCATCTCGATATGTCCTGGAGTGGACATAAATTCAGACCTTTTGAAGAACAAATTGAAAATTAAGAAGAATTATTATGAATTTAGGTTTATTAGCAACGGGTCTGGCAATGGGTATTGCCGCAACAGGCTCTGCAATCGGTATCGGAATTGCCGGTCAGGCATCAATCGGCGCATGGAAAAAATGCTACATGAGCAATAAAGCGGCTCCGTTCATTCTTACGGTTTTCGCAGGTGCACCTCTTACCCAGACTATCTATGGATTCCTTCTTATGCAGCAGATGAACGGCGCAGACAAAGACCCTGCATTCCTTTTCGGTCTCGGAATCGCATCTGGTGTTGCAATGGCAGTTTCGGCGGTTGTTCAGGGTAAAGCAGGCGCCGCAGGTGCTGATGCTCTTGCCGAAACAGGCAAAGGCTTCTCGCAGTACATTACCGTTGTCGGTCTTTGCGAAACAGTTGCTCTTTTTGCACTCGTTTTCAGCATGGTCGCTCTCGGATAAAATGCATAATCGTTAAAATGAAGGGCTGTCTCACAGTGAGGCAGCCTTTTTGTTTTTGAAGCTTATAGCTCTGTTGCAGAACAATAAGTTTATCCCACAACAATCCGACGGATAAAAATTATCCCGGAATCAATGCTTTTCTTTTTTACTGTGATTTACATTTCTGAATTTATGTATTATAATTAACACATATTTTTAAGGAGAAGTGATAGCTATGTTCAGAAAAAGACAGGTTCATCTTGATTTCCATACAAACGGCACTTTGCCCGTCGGTAAAAGCTTTTCAAAAGAGCAGTTTCAAAGCGCATTGAAGCTCGGTCATATCAATTCCATAACAGTTTTTTCGAAGTGTCACCACGGCTGGTCGTATCATCCCACCGAAGCCAATGAGATGCATCCCGGGCTTGATTTTGATTTGCTCGGTGCACAGCTTGAAGCCTGCAAGGAGATTGATGTCAATGCTCCCGTTTATATTTCTGCCGGCTTCGATGAAAAGGATTATCTGAAGCATCCCGAATGGCGCTGGCATCCTTCGCCGGATGAAAAAGAATGCGAGGAATACAATAACGAGGTTCATTTCCATGTTCTTTGTTTCAACACGGGTTATCTTGATGTCCTTTGCAGTCAGATTGAAGAAGTTATGGTGAAATATAATCCTTGCGGAATTTTCCTTGATATTATCGCAAAGAGAATTTGCTACTGCGATAAATGCGTTGCCGATATGAAAGCACTCGGAATGAATATTGACAGCGAAGAGGACCGCATTAAGTTTGCTGATATGGTATATAATAAATATCTTGAAGCAACAAATGCTGCAGTCAGAAAACACAGCGACACGGCAACAATTTTCCATAACAGCGGACATATTCCGAAGGGTGACCACAGAACTATTAATGCGAACACTCATCTTGAGCTTGAAAGCCTTCCCACGGGCGGATGGGGTTATGACCATTTTCCGCTTTCCGCAGCCTATGTCCGTTCTCTTGGAAACACTGATTTCCTTGGTATGACAGGAAAATTCCATCATAGCTGGGGTGAATTCGGAGGCTTCAAGCATCCCAACGCACTTATCTATGAAACATCGCTCAGCATCGCCAACGGCGCAGGCTGTTCAATCGGCGACCAGATGCATCCTCTCGGAGAAATGAACGAAGCAACCTATGGTCTGATAGGAAAGGCATATTCGCTTGTTGAAGAAAAAGAGCCATGGCTCGACGGTGCATATAACATTGCAGACATTGCCGTTCTGAGTGCGGAATCAATATCCGGAAACCGTGATGTGAAAGCCGATATCGGCGCAAACAGAATGCTCCTTGAGAAAAACTGCCTCTATAATTTCATTGATGCAACAATGGATTTCTCGCCCTATAAGCTGCTGATTCTGCCTGATGTTTCAATCGATTCCGATGAAATAATTGAAAAAATAAGAAGTTATGTCAAAAACGGCGGTAAGGTTATAGCAAGCGGTGAGGCACTTGTGAAAAACGGTGAATTCTTCCTTGATGCAGGTGCAAAATATAAGGGCGAAAACGAATTTAACCCAACCTATTTTATTCCCTGCTTTGAAACCGTAAACGGTAAAACAGAATATCTCATGCGCTGCAATTCCTATGAATTTGAAGCGGTTGACTGCGATATCGAAGCATATATGCAGAATCCTTATTTCAACAGAACGCTTGAACACTTCTGTTCCCATGCCCATGCACCCAATAACCCCAAAGAAAGCTTTCCTGCAGTTGCGGTAAAAGGAAATGTTGCATATATCGGTTGGGATATTTTTTCGGCATATGCCTGTCACGGACATCTTTGCTTCAAAGAGATTTTTGCCCATGTTCTGAACAAAATGATTGGTGATGAACTGACCGTCAGTGCAGATATTCCTGACAGAGCAGTTGTTACATATATGCGTCAGGAAAAAGAAAACAGAAACATTCTTCATCTCCTCTATGCTCATACCTCCGTCAGAGGCGAAAAAACCGAGGTTATCGAGGATACGGTTCCTCTTCATAATGTTGAATGCAATGTCAGATGCAATAAAAAGCCGTCGAAAATACAGCTTGTTCCTTCGGGTGAGGAGCTTGATTTTGAATATAACAACGGCGTTGCTCGTTTTGTTGTTCCGAAGGTTGATATTCATCAGATGGTTGTTCTTGAAGATTAATGAGGTGATAAAATGTTTGCAAAAATATATAACAAGGAAATCGAAATTGATTATAACCATGCCGGAGATTTTATCAGATATCCCTCAGACCTCATGACGGAATATGTTCAGTCGATGGAGGAGGGTCTTGATATCGAAAGATATAAGTCTCTTTTTGAAGCTGTTTCACAGCTTGATAACGGTGAATACAAAACCCGTATGAGCGACATTATATTTGAAATGGTTATCAATGCCGGAATGCAGAAGGATTATAAATATAACGAGCCGTGTGATTTGGAAGAAATCAAAAAGCTCAGAAGAAATTATTGTTTTGACGCCGTTATGCCCGATGAAGCAACACTTCGCAAAAAGCTTCTCGGCGCATGGACAGGCAGAGCAGTCGGATGTCTTCTCGGAAAACCCGTTGAGGGTATCAGAAGCGATGAACTCATTCCGCTTCTCAAAGAAACAGATAATTATCCCATGCACAGATATATCCTCAGCACCGATATAACGGATGAGGTTGCATCTCACTTCAAATTCTTTCTGAAGAACAAGCCTTATGCCGATACGGTTGACGGTATGCCTGTTGACGATGACACGAATTATGTTGTTCTTGCGCAGAAAATAATCGATGATTACGGCAGAGATTTTGATTCCGATGATGTTGCAAACGCATGGATGAAGTATCAGTCCGTTCATTCATATTTCACAGCCGAAAGAATTGCTTATGTGAATTTCATAAACTGCATCAGACCTCCCGCATCGGCTATGTATAAAAATGTATGCCGTGAATGGATAGGTGCGCAGATAAGAGGGGATTATTTCGGATATATTAATCCGGGTGAACCCGGGAAAGCTGCGGAAATGGCATATACAGATGCAAGGATTTCTCATGTCAAAAACGGGATTTACGGCGAAATGTTTGCTGCCGCAATGATTTCCTGCGCCGCAGTTACGGACAATATCGAAGATATCATCCTCGGCGGTCTTTCGCAGATTCCCGAAACATCAAGGCTTTTTGAAGCCGTCATGAAAATCGTTGACAGCTATAAAAACGGCGTTACGGTTGATGAATGCTTTGATATTATCCACGCTGAATATGATGAACATACGGACCACGGCTGGTGCCACACAATTTCCAATGCCATGATAGTTACCGCCGCGCTTCTTTACGGTGAAGGCGACTTCGGAAAATCAATCTGTCTTGCTGTCGGAATGGCGTTTGATACCGACTGCAACGGTGCAACCGTCGGCTCCGTTCTCGGAATGAGAAATACGGTTGACGGCATAGACGAATACTGGAAAAAACCCGTCAACGGCAAAATTCACACCTCGATTTTCGGCGTCGGAACGGTTGAAATAGAAAAAGCCGTTGAAAGAACAATGGAGCACATAAAAACGGCGTGATTTTATTTTTGTCAAGTATTGACGGGAAACTAAAATATTGTTATAATTTATGCGAAAAATTTTGCAAGGAGTGATTCCAATGGCAAAGAGCATTCAGGATATCCTGAACATCATCAAAGAAAACGACATCAAAATGGTAGACTTCAAGATGGTTGACATCAACGGTCAATACCGTCATGTTACAATTCCCGCAGAAAACTTCTCGGAAGATACAATGAAAAGCGGCATAGGTTTCGACGCTTCAAACTACGGTTATGCCGTTGTTGAAAAGAGCGATATGGTGTTTATTCCCGACCCCGACACCGCTGTTATCGACCCCTTCTGTGATATCGCAACTCTGTCAATGACAGGTAACGCAATGATTATCGATTCACCTGAAAACCGTCCTCTTGCACAGTATCCCAGAAACATCATCAAGGCTGCCGTTCAGTATATGAAAGACAGCGGTATTGCTGATGAAATGAAGATTCTTCCCGAATTTGAATTTTATCTTTTTGACGATGTTAGATGGAGCGTTGAAGGCAAACATATCGGCGCAACCGTAGATGCTAAGCAGTCATATTGGAATTCCGATAATGAAGGTCATGGCGTTATTGTTGCAAAGCAGAAGAACTATCACATCGCAAAACCCTTTGATATTTCTTATGAATGCCGCAGTGAAATGTGTATGCACATGAAGGATGCAGGTATCGAAATCAACTATCATCATCCCGAAGTTGCAGCATCGGGTCAGTTTGAAATCGAACCTCAGCTCGGCGAAGTTGTTCATATGGCAGACGCATCAATGATGATTAAATATATCATCCATAACACAGCTCTCAAATACGGCAAGCCCGCAACCTTCATGCCCAAGCCCATCTACGGCGAAGCAGGAAGCGGTATGCACGTTCATATGCTCCTTTTCAAGGATGGTGAACCTGTTTTCTCAGATGATAACGGTTATTCACATCTGAGCGAAACTGCTCATTATTTCATGGGCGGTCTTCTCAAGCATATCGGTGCTCTCTGTGCTATCACAAATCCCAGCACAAACTCCTTCAAGAGACTTGTTCCCGGCTATGAAGCACCCGTAACCGTCGGCTACGCAACATCAAACAGAAGTGCGGTTATCCGTATTCCTGCTTATGCAAAGAGCCCCGACAAGAGAAGATTCGAGCTTCGTAATCCCGACGCAACCTGCAACCCCTATTTCTGCTATGCGGCAATCCTTATGGCAGGTCTTGACGGCGTTAAGAATAAGATTGATCCTCATGCAAACGGTTGGGGTCCCTACGATGTAAACCTTTATCATCTTCCCGAAGAAGAAAAGGCAAAGCTTCAGCAGCTTCCCGTATGCCTTGAAGATGCACTTGATGCTCTTGAAGCAGATAACGCATTCCTTACCGAAGGCGGAGTTTTCCCCGCAGAGCTTATCTCAAACTTCATAAAGTCAAAGAGAGAAGAATGCCGTCAGCTTTCGGCAATTCCTCATCCTGCTGAATTTGATAAGTATTATAACCTTTAATAAAACCGAAGGAGCTGTCTCGTTGAGGCAGCCCCTTTCTTTTATGCAGTATAATAATATTTACCGCCGTTAACGGTTTCTATTATTTTATTTCCGAGAATAATTTCAGCTTTTGCGCCGTCGGGGATTTCGATTGTAACATCAAATCTGCCGTCGGTTTTTTTCTTCCATTCAACAGAAAGTCTGCCGAGAGGAGTTTTTATTGATGCATTTGCGGATTCAAGACCGCAGAAAAGCTCGGGCATAACCGTGAATGAACGGTAGCCGTCACGGATATTTTTTATGCCGGCGATGTGAGTGAAAAGTGCTTCATCAAAAGTTCCGAGGAAATAATGATTCTGTGAACGGGTTGTATTTTCCCATGCTTCCCATGCACTGTCTGCACCGCATTCGACCCAGTATCCCCAGCCCGGATATGTTTTCTGAGTGAGAATCATAAAGGCTGTATCGGCATATCCGTTATCGAAAAGAACAGGAAGAATGAATCTTGTGCCCGTGCATCCCGTGTCGAGATGATAATCTTTTCCGATGATATCGTTAACAAGGTTTTCTGCAACGGTTTTTCTTTTTTCTTCGGGTACCATTCCGAATGCAAGAGGGAGGAGGTTGGAGGTCTGTCTGTATTGAGTGCGGATACCCGATTCTCTCCAGAAGGTTGTCTGATATATATTTTTATCGGCAACAAAAAACTTTTCGTTGAATGCCTTATATATGCATTTTCTTGCTTCTTCATATATTGCTTTATCTTCGGATTTGCCGAGCTTTTCCGCTATGAAAATCATCGATTCAAGCATACGGTAAATGAATGCCGTGCAGCATATTTCCGCACCCTCCGACGGATCTGCCGCTGTTTCGGCATTTTCGTTTCCCGAGGGCGAAAGCCAGTCGGAAAGTCCTCTTGTGCCCCATACCCAACCGAGTGATTTCAGTTCTTTGATATCATTCAGAGCAAAATCTTTCAGGTCGGGATAAATTTTTTCGGCGTATTCCGTGTTGTTGCAGTAATTGATAAGTGCTTCAACGGCAAAAACGAAAATTGTGTTCCATACGGGCGAATTTCCGACACCCCAGTCTGCCGTCGGCACTATGACGGGAACTTTTCCGTATTCTTTGAAGCAGTCATCCATGATGTCAACAAAGCTCTGCATATATTTATTCATATCAAAATTGAGCATCATGACGTGGAGAGCGCAGTTTGCATCGCCGAGCCACCCGTTTTTCTCCCAGACGGGAGTGTCGGTGGGCTTCCATTGGAAATTGTTGAGCAGAGTGCGCTTCATGATTCTGTGGAGCTTATTTATTAATTCGTCGGAGCATGAAAAATCCGAGATGTGTTCAACATCATTGGCAATGCGGTATATTTCAATGTCGTTTTCCATTATTTCACACGGACAGCCGTCAATCTGAATGTATCTGAAACCTTTATAGCTGAATTTCGGTTCGAGAGTATTATTGCCGTTTTTTGCAATGAAGCAGTCCTGCTGTATATAAGCATCGGGCCACCATGCACCATCACGTCCTTCGTTAATGCCTATTCTCTGAACAAGACCCTTATCATCGAGCTTTTCGCCGTAGGTAACGGTGATTTTTGTTCCTTCGGGAATATCGAGTGATATTTTTGCCCAGCCCGTTGTCATTTCGGGAGAGGTGATAACATAACTGCCGTCTGACATGAGCTTGATGCTTTTCGGTTTAAAAACAGAAATCTTTCTTATCGGAGGCATATCCTGAAGCTTCAGCTTTCCTTCCGGCGCATCAACGAAAACGGCATTCTTCCAATTGAATTCCGTTCTTCTAAGGTCATGGGTTTCGCCGTAATAAATGCTGTTTTTTGTTATCGGACCGTCATGTGTAACAAGCCATGTTTCGTCGGTGAAAACAGTTTCGGTTGTTCCGTCGGAATATGATAAAACAATGTCTGCAATGAGCTTCGGAGCTGAACGCCACGAAGCCTTCTGCCAATTCCAGACGGATGTTGTCTCGTTAAAAAAGCTGTTACCGAGTTCAACCGTGATTTCGTTCTCACCGTCAAGAATGAATTCCGTAATGTCAAAATTTCTGTATAAGACCGTTTTGCCGTATTGAGTATGTGCAGGATTGAGAAGCGTATCGTCGGGGAGATTTCCGTTGATTTTAAGCTCGAAAAGACCGAGACCGCAGATTTTTATATGTGCATCGTGAATCTGTTTTTTAATATTGAATTTTTTCCTGAATATCGGCGCAAATCTGTCGTTAACCGTCATATCAGTGCCGATCCATTTGCCGAGCCAATTATAATCCATGCATTTCATTCCTTTCGGTGATATAACTGAATTATAACCCTGACGATTAATACCCGTCAAGAGATAATTGACAATAACGGATTTTTGTTGTAATCTTAATTCAGAATATAATAAAAGGGGAATCAAAAATGCTCGAAAAAATAACAGCTTTTTTTATGTCAATAATAATGTTCTTTTTACAGCTTCTGGGGGTGCCTGTTATGACTTCTGAAACCAAAGTTTACCGTGACCTTTCTTACGGTGAACACGAAAGAAATACTCTTGACCTGTATATTCCGGGAAATACCAAAGAAACCGGTCTGGTTCTTTATATTCACGGCGGAGCATGGATCGGTGGCGATAAGAGTGGATACAGTGACACCATCAAAGAAATGAGCGAAGAATTCGGCGTTGCCTGTGCGGCGATTAATTACAGATATATCTGCGATACCGTTGATATCAACGATATTATGGACGATATTGATGCCGCAATGGTCTGCATAAAAGAAACTGGTAAGAAACACTGCGTTGATATAAACCGTTCAATTCTGACCGGCGGATCGGCGGGCGCAAATCTTGCGCTTTTATATTCATATTCGAGAGTGGAAAACTCTGCAATTCCGCCCGTTGCCGTTATGAGCGATTGCGGACCGACCGACCTGACCGATGACTATTATTACTATAACCCCGAACTCGGAAAAGAAAACGCCATAGGAAATGAAGAACAGATTTCGCAGCTTCTTTCCTGGGCCTGCGGAAAAAAGATAACCCGTGAAACACGGGATGACGCAATTGAAGAAATCAAGAAGGTTTCACCTCTTTATTATGTAACCGAAAATTCCGTGCCTACAATTATCAACCACGGCAGCAAGGATGATGTTGTACCGTTCAGAAATGCCGTTGCACTTGATGAAAAACTGACCGAATGCGGTGTTGAACACTATTTCAATGTTTATCCCAATTCCGACCACGGTCTTGCTCATGATCCTGATTGCTTTGAAAAATCGCAGAGTCAGTTCCATGATTTTATCAGAAAATATCTGTGATTTACCGATTGAGGATATTTACACTTGAAATAATTTGTCGGATATTATATACTGAATATGTATAGACTGAAATAAAGGAATGTTTTGATGCAGTTCGTTGTAATGGACCTCGAATGGAATAACACATATGCAAAAAAAGCAAACGGTTATATCAATGAGATTATTGAAATCGGTGCCGTAAAGCTCGATGAGGATATCGAAACCGTTGACACCTTTTCATGCATTATCCGTTCACAGATAGGAAAGAAGCTTCGCGGAAGCGTCAAAAAGCTCACTCAGCTTACCAATGACGATATCAGCGCAGGTATGCCGTTCACAAAAACCTTTTCTCTTTTCAGAAAATGGATAGGAAACGAAGAAACAGTTATCTTCACATGGGGTGACGGCGATATCCGTGTTTTACTTGATAACTTCAAATACTTAAACGGTATAAAGGTTATTCCGTTTTTGAAAACATACTGCGATTTGCAGAAATGCTTCCAGAAATACAGCAAGGCAGGAAAGGGTCAGCAAACAGGTCTTCTTGCTGCTGCGGAAATGCTCGGAATAGACCCTGAAATGTATATCCACCACCGTGCTCTCGGTGACAGTATGCTCACAGCCGATATTCTCAAAAAGATTTATAACACGGGCTTTGTTGAGCCTGAATATATCGACTGCAATGAGGATTTTTATTCCCGCTTGCTTTATAAAGCAAAGGTTATCCGCAATATAGATAATCCTCTTGTTGACAAAAAGAAGCTTTGCCATAATTGCGAAAACTGCGGCTCAGCTTGTGAACAGCTTACCAAATGGAAATTCCATTGTCAGTTTTTCAGAGCGAATTTTTATTGCAGCGAATGCGATCTTACTTATTCCGTCGGAATACGCTTCAAAAAGCTGTATGATGAAGTGGAATTCAGAAAAATAGTTTCCGTGAAAGAACCCGAACAGAAAATTGAAACCGAGGAGAACGACTCATGAAAATTCTCGTAACAGGCGGCGCAGGCTTTATCGGCTGTAATTTTATATATTATATGCTCGGTAAATATGATGACTGCGATATAGTCTGCCTTGATGCACTGACTTATGCAGGAAATCTCAGAAGCCTTGACGGCGTTAAGGATAATAAAAACTTCAAATTTGTAAAAGGAAGCATTTCCGATAAAGAACTCGTCGATAAGCTTTTTGCCGAAGAAAAATTCGATGTTGTTGTTAATTTTGCTGCAGAAAGCCATGTTGACCGTTCAATCGAAAACCCGTTCATATTTCTTGAAACAAATGTTATGGGAACAGCCTGCCTGCTTGAAGCAAGCAAAAAATACGGCGTCAAAAGATATCATCAGGTGTCGACCGATGAGGTTTACGGCGATTTGCCCCTCGACAGACCTGATTTGTTCTTTACCGAAGATTTGCCTCTGACAACCTCAAGTCCCTATTCGGCATCAAAGGCATCTGCGGATTTGCTTACTCTTGCTTTCCACAGAACATACGGTTTGCCCGTCACCATTTCACGCTGCTCAAATAATTACGGACCCTATCAGTTCCCTGAAAAGCTCATTCCTCTCATGATAGTCAGAGCGCAGGAAGACGAATCGCTTCCCGTTTACGGAGAGGGCCTCAATGTTCGTGACTGGCTTTATGTTGACGACCACTGTAAGGCAATTGATATGATAATCAGATACGGCAGGGTAGGAGAGGTCTATAATGTCGGCGGTCATAATGTAAGGCAGAATATTCAGGTTGTCAAAACAATTCTCAATCAGCTTGATAAACCCGAATCGCTCATAACCTATGTCAAAGACAGAGCAGGACACGACCTCAGATATGCAATTGACCCCTCAAAAATCGAAAGCGAACTCGGCTGGACCCCCGAAACCGATTTTGATTCGGGCATGAAGAAAACAATTCAATGGTATCTCGATAACTCCGCATGGATTGAAGAAATCAAAAACGGAGAATATGCACAGTACAGTAAAAGAATATACGGATAACCAAAACGGGCTGTTTCAAAAATGAAACAGCCCGTTTTATGTTTGAGTTATGCAAGATTATACCAATAACCAAGAATGAATATCGGCTGAAGAATTCCTGCAATGATTTTTTCGGCAGGAGTAAGAGTGCATTTGAAAGTGATTGTTCCCTCCGCAACGGAGCCGTCTTCATTGACAAGCCTTGCGTGAACATTTGCCGTGCCGTCGCCGATGCATCTCACTTTTCCTTCTTTATTAACAAGAATAACATTAATGTTGTCCGAATACCATTCTATTTTGTCATACGGCACATTAGCCGGCTGAGTTTCAAAACCGATGACCGTCGTATCAAAAATTCCGAGTTCAACATCCGGTTTAAAAAGCAAAACGGACTTGACGGTTTTCTTTTTCAGCTTTGAAATTGCATCAATAATGGCTTGTGTCTGAGCATCAACAATGTCCTGTTCGCAGGAATATCTGTTGCTTACATCAACATTGAGAACGGAATCAAGAATGAGAATGTTTTCATATGCATCACGGTCAACAGCCTCTGCAAGCTTAAGAGCTTCGTTATATGCCGTGTAGTCTGCAGGCTTCGTATCCTTTGAGATAACAGGGGTTGTTATTGTTGATACCGTTCCCATATCTTCCTGAACAATAACGCAGTAATAATAGGGTGCATCATCCGCTTGGGTGAATGTGTATGAGCTTGTAACTGCGCCTTCAATCGGATTTCCGCCCTGGGTTGAATTGACCGTGTTGCTGTACCACTGATAGGTCAGGTCAAAACCTGCGGCGTTGATAAAAACAGTTTCACTGTTTTCGGTAACATAATCGGGAATTTC
Organism: Acutalibacteraceae bacterium; assembly: GCA_045601745.1. Taxonomy (GTDB): domain Bacteria; phylum Bacillota; class Clostridia; order Oscillospirales; family Acutalibacteraceae; genus CAG-177. The sequence goes on along the minus strand of JAZSAH010000009.1, from coordinate 5,011 downwards.
GTTGTAAATGAGTGGGATTGAAATGAATTGGTATCCCTTGTGGTTTGCATATCTTTCAACGAATGTTCCGGGTGTTCCGTAAACAATAAGATTTGCAGCGTTATCCGAGGATTCGATGAATTTATTTGAAAGTAGAATTCCGCTGTTGTCGGGCAAATCTTCGGTTGTTTCAAGATTCCTTGCATCAATAAATTCTATCCTGCAATTATTGAAAGCGTTTTTACCTGCATTTTTAATACCTGAGATATCAAGGAAGAAAATATTATTGCAGGAAGCAAAGGTGCTGGGTGCGATTTCCTTTACGGAATCGATATTGATTATGCGGATGTTCTTTGAATGGAAGAACATATTGCTGACCGTTTTTTCAAGCTTGGGTGCATTGAAGGTGTCGAGGCTTGCAGGGAAAGCAGGGATGATGGTAAGATCAGGATTGAACTTGTTTTCAAATCCCGTCATTTCGGGAAGATTGATTGTTCTGAGTGAACTGCATCCCGAAAAGGCATCCGAGAAAACGGTTTCGGCCTTTTCAAGTGTAATTTCTCTGAGTGCGATGCAGTTTTCGAAAGCTCCCTTATTGATTATCGTTGCATTCGGAACAGATACCCTGACAAGATTTTTGCACATACTGAAAGTTTTTGCAGGAATATATGACATAACAGCTATATCAACCGATGCAAGAGATGCACAGCTTCTGAAAACCTCGTTGCTGAGATTGCTTATTCTGTTTGCCTTGACGCTGACAAGAGCGTTGCATTCCGAGAAGGCATTCTTTTCAATTGTTTCGATATTATTCAGCTCAACGCTTGAAATTGATGAACCCGTGAATGCGCCTTCAGGTATTTTTGTCACATTTTCAAGATTCAGCGAGAAGTTGCGTTCTTCAAGCATGAACTGGTTTTTGCCGGTGTTATAAAAAGCGTATTTACCTATTTCCGTCAGACCGTTAAAATAAACGTTTCGGATGTTTATGCAGTCATAAAGTGCCTTTTCACCTATTTTGGTTGCACCGTATGCGGAAACTGTTCTGAGATTACGGCAGTTTTCAAATGCGGAAACGCCAATCTCTTTAACCGACTGAGGCATAACAACTTCAATGATATCGCTGTTTGCAAATGCGCCATCACCGATTTTTTTGATTTCTATACCGTTTACCTTGCCCGGAATTGTTATGCCCGGAGATGAACCGCTGTAAGAAAGAAGGGTTCCTGCTTCGTCAACCGTAAGTTCGCTTTCTTCTGCATACGGAATAACAAATGCGCTGAAATTTGCTATCGATGAACGGAATTTGTTTTCCGAATACGCAACGGCAAAGAGAACGGTTGTTTCAGAAACAGTTATCGGATTTCCGTCATAAATTTTTGCATAAGGATTGCTCTTTGAAGGAACAGACCTGTCAGTTGTGTAATAAATAACCGCATCGGGTTCATCGCAGAATATCTCAAGCTCAATGCTTTCGGTATAGTAAGCGGATTTGTGTGAGAAATACGGAGTTTCGGTTTTCCCGTTATTCATTATTTCCGGTGCATAGTCAGGGAGGAAAAGAATTCCTTTGCCGAATTTTTCTTCCGAATTATATTCGTTGACTTCTACCGTGCTGTTAAGAATGATTTCACGGATATCTTCGGATGATGCGCTGGGCTCAACCGAGTTTATCGCCGCAGCCGCAGCGGCAACAAAAGGAGATGCGAATGAGGTGCCTTTAACGGTGATATATCCTCCTCCGATATCCGTTGTGATTATATCGGAGCCCGGAGCAGCAAGGTCAACGCCGTTGCCGTATGTGCTGAAGTTTGTGAAAACATTTTCTTCATTAACAGCTGTAACCTTAAGAACGCTGTCATATGATGCCGGATAGTAAATTGTATCGGAAGCATCGTTACCTGCCGCACCCGTGACAACAATATCGTTTTCTTCGGCATTGCGGATTGCCATTTTGAGAACTTCGCTGTTTTCCTCAAAACCGATGCTGACATTGATAACATCAACGCCGTCTCTGACAGCGCAGTTGATACCTGCCGCAACGGTTATAACGGTACCCTTGCCCCAACTGTCCATAACTTTATAAGGCTTGATATAAACATTGTCAAGAGTGCTGTCGGCAATAACGCCTGCAATCCGTGTTCCGTGACCGTGGTCATCCTCGGAATCGTTTCTGATGCCCGAGGAGCTTGTGTTGATTCTTGTGGGGATAACTCTGCCTTCAAGGAAAGGATGGTCGGAGTCAACACCGGTGTCAACAACAGCAACAACCGTGTCGTTCAAAACGGCACCTGTTTCAAGAACTGCTTTGTTGAATTTATCAAAACCGACATGGGCAGGTCCCCAGGAAAGATATTCGTTTATATCGTTCAAGACAACGGGATCTTCTTCGAAAAAAAGAGGGTCTGAGGTTTCGAGTATTTTATCGGCTTCAACATATTCAACGCCTGCCCGTGTTGAATAATAGTCATATGCTTCGCAGGCATCTTCACTGCTGTCAAACTGAAGCACCCAAAGACCGTCAAATCCGCTGATAACAGATGAGGCATCAAGAGTGTCAAGAATGCCGTTGCATTTTACAACAAGCCTTGCTGTTTCGAACTCATTCCCGATTAACTGTTCCTTTCCGGGAAGACCCTCCGCTTCATTGACGGACATAAGCAGACCGCCTATTTCATTTGCAAATTCGTCTGCTGTGATGCTGTTTACGGCATTGTTTGCCGAAACAACGCCGACGATGTTGAAAAGCGAACCAAAGGCTATCAGAAATCCGATAACCGTACATAAGATTTTTTTCATTATACTTACCCTCCGAAGGACAACATAAGCTGTCCTTTTATTATGCTTTGCCTGCAAAGCTTTTTTCTTATATGCAATTATACACCTATTGTTCCGAAAAAGCAATACTTTTTGTGTAAAAATAACAAAAATAATAAACAATTATCTGAAAAACCGTATAAAAAGCGCATAGCATAACTGAAGCAGCAAGATTTCGGTTGAAATTAAACCGGATGTTTGCTATACTTGATAATATATTATATTTCGGAGGTTAGCATGATTAAGGAGTTAGTAATAAAAAGCAGGTCATACAGAAGATTTTATGAAGAATATATCCCTTATGAAAAATTAAAAGAGCTTGTTGGAATTGCAAGGTTTGTTCCGTCAACAGTCAATTCACAGCCTCTTAAGTTTTTGCTTGTGAATGACAAAGAGGACAATGCGAAGGTTTTCTCAACTCTTGCGTGGGCAGGACTTCTCAAGGATTGGTCAGGTCCCGAAGAAGGTGAAAGACCTTCTGCATACATTGTTGTTCTCGGCGATTTGTCTGTCGGAAAAAATAAGCATCTCGATGTCGGAATAACTGCGCAGACGATAATGCTCGGTGCTGCGGATATGGGGCTCGGAGGCTGTATGTTCGGAAGCATTCAGCGTGAAAAGCTCGCATCGCTTTTTGATATTGATACTGATAAATATTCGGTTGAGCTTGTTCTTGCTCTGGGTAAACCGAAAGAAGATGTCAGAATAGTTGATTTACCCGAAAACGGTTCAACGGCATATTACAGAGATGAAAACGGCGTTCATTATGTTCCTAAACGCCCGGTTGAAGATTTGATATTATAATACGAAAAAATGGCTTGCAAAGGTTTAATTCCTCTGCAAGCCATTTATCTTTGTTCAGTTTTTGACTTTCGTTTTGCGGGATATCTCTTAGTGGTGGAAAAGTCTCATGCCTGTGAAGCACATTACCATGCCGTGGTTATTGCAGGCTTCGATAACATTGTCGTCTCTGATTGAGCCGCCGGGTTCTGCAATATATGTAACGCCACTCTTTGAAGCTCTTTCGATGTTGTCGCCGAAGGGGAAGAAAGCATCGCTGCCGAGAGCAACGCCCTTGATTGTTGCAAGGTATGCCTTCTGTTCTTCTTTTGTGAAGGGTTCGGGTCTTTCGCTGAAATATTTCTGCCATTTGCCCTCTGCAAGAACATCGTCGCATTCGTCGGAGATATAAACATCAATTGTGTTATCTCTGTCGGGTCTGCCTACCGTGTCAAGGAAGGGGAGATTGAGAACCTTGTCATGCTGACGGAGATGCCAGATGTCAGCCTTGTTGCCTGCAAGTCTTGTGCAGTGGATTCTCGACTGCTGACCTGCGCCAACGCCGATTGCCTGACCGTCAACTGCATAGCAAACGGAGTTTGACTGAGTATACTTAAGAGTGATGAGAGCGATGATAAGGTCACGCTTTGCATCATCTGTCATTTCTTTGTTATCTGTAACGATATTTTCAAGAAGAGCGTTGTTGATTTCAAAATTGTTTCTGCCCTGTTCAAAAGCGATGCCGTAAACCTGCTTTGTTTCGATGGGTGCAGGAACAAAATCGGGGTCAATCTTAACGATATTGTAGTTGCCGTTTCTCTTGCTCTTGAGAATTTCAAGTGCTTCGGGCTCATAACCGGGAGCGATAACGCCGTCGGAAACTTCACGTTTGATCATTTTAGCTGTTACAGCGTCGCAAGTGTCGGACAAAGCGATGAAATCGCCGAAAGAACACATACGGTCTGTACCTCTGGCTCTTGCAAATGCGCAAGCTAAGAGAGAATCGTCAAGACCTTTAATGTCGTTTACGAAGCAAGCTTTTTTAAGTTTTTCGGGAAGGATTGTACCAACAGCAGCAGATGTAGGAGAAACGTGTTTAAAGGAAGTAGCAGAAGGAAGACCTGTTGCTGCTTTTAATTCTTTAACGAGCTGCCAGGAGTTGAAAGCGTCGAGAAGATTGATGAAACCGGGTTTGCCGCTCAAAATTGTAATGGGGAGATCGTCTCCGTTTGCCATATAGATGCTGGCAGGTTTCTGATTGGGGTTACAACCGTATTTGAGTTCGAGTTCTTTCATTTTTAAATCCTCCGTTATTAGTTTTTGTTTATAAGTGTTTCGCTGATGCTGCCATCTTCAAGGCTGATATAGCGAACATAGAGCGAAATTTTATTTTCTTCATCGAGGTTGTTCCAGATATCAGAAGCAAATTCTTCGA
>JAZSAH010000008.1:0-12991 GCA_045601745.1 Acutalibacteraceae bacterium | reverse complement strand
TAGTTTTCTGCGGTGTAGTAATATTCATAAAGATATGTGGTAAGAACGCTGTTGCCCATGCTCATTGCCGCAAGAGCAACCTTGTCCGAACCCGTAATTTCAAGAACATAATTGATATATTCATCAAGCTGAGCTGCGATTGTGCTCATGTCAAGACGCCAGTCATAAACGAATTCATAAGCGTTTTCGTAGCCGTAGCCTTCTTTGAGTTCGTAATCGCTCTTGTCCTTTTTACCCGTGTCGGGGTCAGGCTTGCCGCTTGTGTCGCAGGCAATTGGTCCGAAAAGCTCGTTTGCAACAGGACCGAGAAGTGAAGCAATCGCATCATAATCGTTGATGATAAGATTCCATAAAAGTGCAGGAAGGTTTTTGAAAATAACCTCAACAATCAAATCTGCGGGGAAGCCCCATATCTGCTCATCGTCATCTTCTGTTTCGGTTGAAAGACCTTTATAGAATTCTCCCTCCAGACCGATTATGTAAACAACGGGAACATCAAAATTGAGATTTTTCAGGTCTTCTTCGCATGATACCGTAACGGCTTTATCTGCCTCGTTTGCAGCTGCACCCGCAAAGCAAAAAGAAAATGTCATACAGATGCAAAGCATGACTGCAACGGTTTTTCTTAAAATTTTCATTTTTATACGCCTCCTGATCGAATCTGATAATAAATTCTATCATAATTATTCATATAATGTCAATAAAAACGAGATAATTGCGCTGTAAAACGGATTGCTTTACACCAACGGTTTTTTGCTTGATTCGAACAGAATAAGAATCTGATATGTAAAGTTATTTGCTTTACAGAAAGGAAAAGCGGAAAATTTTCAGTGCGCAACAACATTTTCCGTTATAATTCTTTAAAAGACTGAAACTTACACAATTTATTGAGAAAAGCAGCAGTTTCTCAACCGTCATAAAGCAGCAGTGTAAAGGTATGAAGCTTTACGAAAAATAATAAAAAAACACCACTTTTTTATGCTTTTCAGAGCGAAAAAATGCATGATTATTGAATGAAGAAAGACCAAGAAAAAATCGAAACAAAAAACGGAGCTTCCGCAGGCGGATTTTGCATCGGAAAACACAAGTATATAATGTAATAAATAATGAAATGGAAAAATATACTAAAAAATTTACTTAATAATATGCCGGAAATCAGACTCAGAAAGGGAGAAAAAAGACGGATTTTTAATGTTAATTATGCAATATGAACAATTTTCGGGAGGGGGGTGACGGCACAATTACCAATAATGAACTAAATGTGAAAAATCTGTTGACTTTTTAAATAAAAGGGTGTAATATAACTCTGTCGTATTCTCTATGGGCGTATTATCGCCAAAATGAGAATCTGAACCTCATACAAAGTGCCTTTGCGGCTTTGTAAATAAAACAAATGGAGGAATTCAAATGAACGCAAAAACAAAGCTCATCAAGCGCGTACTCAGCGTTATGATGGCAGCAGTTCTCGTATTCGGCGCTATTCCCTTTGCCGGTATGGGACTTGCAAACATTGCTTCAGCTGATGAAGCATGCACACATCCCAACATGACAGTAACAGAAGTTCCTGCATGGGGTATGTATCGTGTTGAATGTCCCGATTGCGACTACGCAGCTTGGGACGAAGACGGTGTTATCGAAGAAGATACACCTGTTGTTGAACCCGAAGAATGCGAACACGTATGGGGTGAACCCTCACAGCCCTTCGAAGACGGCGCATATCTTTATGTATGTGAACTCTGCGGTGCTCTCAAGTGGGAAGAAGCTCCCGTTGAACCCGAAGAACCCGTTGTAGAACCCTGCACAAACCACGTTCCCGCATGGGACTGGAATGTTGACAAGGAACCCACTTGCACAGAAGATGGACATAAGTTCAACTACTGCGGCAACGTTCTTTCAGACGGCACAAAGTGCGGCGCTAAGATGGAAGAAATCATCCCCGCAAGAGGTCACTGCTACGATCTTCCCATCGCTCAGGCAGACCCCACTTGCCAGCTCAGCGGTTATATTATTCTTCCCTGCAAGAACTGTGATTACAATCAGGGCATCTTCATCGATCCCATTGATTGCATCGGCGGCGAACCCGTAATCACTCCCGCAACTTGCACATCAGAAGGCAGCATCGTTATCAACTGCACAATGTGCGGTGCTGAACTCGTTAACGAAGTTCTTCCCGTTCTTGAACACAATGCTGAAACAACAGTTACTCCTGCAACATGCACTGCAGAAGGCAGCGTTGTAACAGCTTGCGCTGATTGCGGTGAAGTTCTCGCTGAAGAAGTTATCCCCATGCTTGCTCATGACTATTCAGTAGAAGTTTCAAGAGTTGACTCAACTTGCTCAGCAGCAGGTGCAGTTGTTCTTGAATGCCCCAACTGCGGCGATCAGATTACAAAGACTCTTGATCCCAATGCAGCTGGCCACGTATGGGGCGAATGGATCGACGTCGTCGAAGCAACTTGCGAAGATTACGGCCTCAAGGCTCGTACTTGCGAAGCTTGCGAAGAAACAGACACAGACCTTGTTGCTCCTCTCGGTCATGTTGACACCGGTAAGGGCTACACTTATAAGAAGGCTACTTGCACAGAAGACGGCATCTTTGCTGTTCAGTGCGATGTATGCAAGAAGGTAATCAGAACAGAAGCTATTCCTGCTCTCGGTCATGACCTTTATATCTACACCTACGAACTTCCCACCTGCACAGAAGAAGGCTCAAAGGCTGGTATCTGCAAGGTATGCAATGAAAACGTTGGTATCGTAGAAACAATCCCCGCACTTGGTCATACAGAATATGAATACACATATCTTGAACCCACTTGCACAGAAGAAGGCAAGCTTGCTAAAGTTTGCACAGTATGCAACGAAAGCCTTGGCTTCTCAGGCACAATTCCTGCAAAGGGTCACAACTATGACGGTGAATGGGTTGTAACTGTTCCCTCAACATGCACAGAAAACGGCGTAGAAACTCTCTACTGCGTTGACTGCGGCGTTGAACTCGACAACAGACCCGCTCCTCTTGCTCCTCACGAAGAAAGCAACTGGATCGTTATCCTTGCTCCCACTTGCCTCACAGCAGGCTTCCAGATCACAGTTTGCGTAAACTGCGACCTCGTTATGGATTTTGCTGTTCTTTCAGCAGGTCACGAAGCAGGTGCATGGGTTACAACAATCCCCGCAACTTGCGCAACTCCCGGTGAAATGGTTCAGAACTGCAAGCTTTGCGATGCTGTTCTTGATTCATCAGTTATTCCCGCACTTGACCACATCCCCGGCGAATGGGTTATCACTCAGGAACCCACAGCTGCTGATGATGGCGTTATGACTCAGTACTGCGCAATCTGCGGCGCTTGGATGGCTGAAAAGGCTGTTGCTCCTCACACTTGCGTAGAAGGCAACCCCGAAATCCTTGTAGCTCCCACTTGCGAAGCTGAAGGCGTTAGAATCACATCCTGCACAATCTGTGACAAGACAATGTCAGAAACAGCTGTTGCTGCTCTCGGTCACACAGAAGGCGCATGGAAGATCACAATCGATCCCACTCTCACCACAGCTGGTGAAAAGACAAAGTCATGCACAGTTTGCGCTAAGGTTCTTGAAACAGCAGAAGTTGCTGCTCACGAATGCAAGGCTGGCAAGACTGAAATCATCAAGGACGCTACATGCACAGTTGCTGGTATCAAGGCTACATCATGCGTAATCTGCGAAGCAGTTATGACAGAAGAAGCTATCCCCGCAACAGGTCATGACAATGGCGCTTATGTAACAGTTAAGGCTCCCACATGCACAGAAGCTGGCGAAAAGGTTCTTGCTTGCACAGTTTGCGATGCAGTAATCGGTTCAGAAGCTATCGCTGCTCTCGGTCACGAAGCAGGCGCATGGGTTGAAACTAAGGCTGCTTCATGCACAGCAGAAGGCGAAGCAGTTCAGAAGTGCACACGTTGCGACGCAACAATCGCTTCCAAGACTCTTCCCGCTCATGAACACGTTGCTGGTGCTTCAATCATCGTTAAGGAAGCTACTTGCACAGTTGACGGTATCAAGGCTACAACTTGCGTAAGCTGCGGTGCAGTTATGAGCGAAGAAGCTATTCCCGCAACAGGTCATGCAGCAGGTGCTTTTGTTGAAACAAAAGCTGCTACCTGCACAGTTCCCGGTGAAAAGACTCAGTACTGCACAGTATGTGCACAGGCTATCGCAACAGAAGTTATCGCTCCCTATGGCCACAACGAAAGCGGCTATAAGATCACAATCTATGCTGATTGCGAAAACTACGGTGAAGCTATCACATACTGCACTACTTGCGACCATATCGTTTCAACAATGATCCTTGATCCTCTTGGTCACGATGCAGGTCCCGAAAGCACCTGCACAAAAGATCAGGTTTGCCTCAGATGTGAAGAAGTTCTCGTTCCCGCTGACAGACTTGCACATGTTTGGAGCGAATGGGAAACCTTCAGAGCTGAATCTATCTTCAAGGATAGAATTGAAAGAAGATTCTGCGTTGATTGCTATGCTGAAGGCATCATCGTTGATGAATACAGAGAAATTCCGTTCTCAGCTTCGTGCCATGATTGCTGGCCCCACAACGAAAACGCTGAAGAAGAAGGCAAGTGCACAGCTTGTGACATCCTCAACGTTATCCAGGGCGGCTTCAAGAACCTCGACATCGTTCTTTGGTTCACACTTACTCAGAACATCGTTACTGAACTTCTCTTCCCCTGGTTCCTTTAATCTTTAATTGAATTCCTTTAGGGGCAGTCCCACCTCACGGGGCTGCCCCGTGAATTCCATAAAAAACAAAAAGACTGGTATTCCAAACGGAATATCGGTCTTTTTGTATATACGGAAATTATTCGGCAAAAATAATGGCATCATTGATTCATTTTATTTAACGGAGTGGTAAAATGCCTGTCAGACAAGGGAAATATACTCTTTCTTTAATTTCTGAGCCCGGAATAATCGGATATGCTTCGGTTGTCGGCAAAAAAGAAAGTGAGGGTCCGCTTAAAAATAAATTCGACCTTGTTTTTGAAGACGGTTCTGCCGGTGAAAAATCCTGGGAAAAGGCAGAAAGTGTCATTCACGGTGAAGCGGTTACAAAAGCAATCGGAAAAGCAGGTTTATCGGCAGGTGATATTGATATTATTTTTGCAGGCGACTTGCTCAATCAATGCATCGGAACAACCTTCGGTATAAAGGAACTCGGGATTCCTTTTGCGGGATTATACGGTGCTTGTTCAACTATGGCTCTTTCAATGATAGCGGCATCATTATTTGTTGATGCAAGAATTATGAACACCGCAGCTGCATCAACATCCTCTCATTTTTGTTCAGCCGAAAAGCAGTTCAGAATGCCTCTTGAATATGGGGGACAACGCACCCCGACATCTCAATGGACTGCAACAGCTGCAGGTGCGGTTGTAATATCCGATAAGAAATCGAAAATTGTTGTTGAAAAAGCAATAATCGGGAGAATACAGGACTACGGAATCAAAGACCCCAATAACATGGGGGCGGCGATGGCACCCGTTGATGTTAAAATAACACCATAGGGTGTTAAATTGATTATGAAATAAATGCCCTGTATTAATTTAATAAGGCACACGGTTATCAACTCAAAAAATGAAAGGAGAATAAAATCTGAATAAAAATATTGATAAACCAATTTTTCTGCTGTATAACAATGTTAATCAAGTAAAGCAGGGGAATCTTCCAAAAATACTTTGATAAATTCATCAGGTTGTTCGTTTCTGCAATATCAGGCAGAAGAAATACATATCAGATAATTTGGTGAAAGATGGTATGATGAAAAGAATTATTAATTACATAATTGAGATATTATGACCTGTTGCTCGCAAAACGGTCGGTTGGAATAAAATTGAAGAAGAATTCACAACAATGCGACGTCTTCTTGATAATTATATGGATATCTGTATGACTAATGATAATTACAATAAGGCGCTGAAGAATATTCTGACAGAACTTAAAAAAATCAATATCATTGTTATAAAAACTAATTCAAAGAGAATAGGAATTACTATATGGATTGCAGACTTGATACTTGATATTATACCTGCGGATAAAGTTGGTGCGAGTTTAATAAAAGATATTGATGATTTGAGAAACAGGACCGTTGAGTACAGCAGATATTATGTAAAACTTCAAAATGACAGCGAAGATTCTTTGAAAGCTTCCAAGGGAAAGATAATAGGTCGTGAAAATCCGGATAATCCAATATGGCTTCAGAATGTTGAGTTTAATTCCGACAGATGTATATTTGACAATGATATGATATTTCTTCTTAAAACAATTGAGTTAGAAGGTTATGAGTTTTTTTGTCCAATGACTGCCACAGATATCTTAATGAAAAATATGGTGATAATATGGGATTCCCTAAAAACGGTATTCTCCATCATCACGGCGGAAGCGGAGCAAACATAACCGATAATTCTTTAATAAAAGGTGTAAACATGAATGAGTTTTTAGAAGAAGTTAAGCAATATAAGGTTGTTTGATTTTTAGTTGAGCGAAAAACTGACTTCATTTTACGGAGTCTGTTTTTATATAACAATATCCCTCCGGATAACGGAGGGATATATAATAATTATTATCTGAAAAAATGTCAGTGAGGAAAAAGCGTTGAAAGCAAAAATTAGATTATCAATTAATCATTTAATTTTTGTTGACTTTTAGTGAATTGCAGTATTTTTTGAAGGAGGGATATACCTTTATCATTCTTTTGAGTTCTTTAACTTTATGTTTAATTTTTTTATACAGTCGAAATTTCTTTTTATGAATTTCAGGACCGTTATTATCTAATCCGAGTTTTTGGTATGTAACTTCTTCATTGATAACACCGAGTCGTTCAAAATTGACGCTGATATTATGTGCTTCAAACAGCTCTTGGTTTTTTGACAGCCATTTGCCTCTGACAATACCGTAACCGTATTTCGGATTAACTCTGTAGTTGAAAACAGGGCAATTCTTCTGGTCCCAAAATGCGACAGAAAAATCAGAAAGTTTAGAAAGAAAAAGTGCTGAACGTTCAAAAAACCAAGGATCACCGTTTTTGAACAACATCTGCAATAAAAATTCTTTTCTCCATAATCCGATTGTAGCATTTACTCTGTTGAGTGTATTTCTTTTAGTTATATAAAAGTTTGGTTCAAGTTCTTTTTTATAATTTTTCGGCTGGAAATTTTCATTTGACGGAAACCATAAAAAGCCTACTTTCGGGTTCTTTTTCATATACTCGACTGCTTTATTCCATGCAGGAATATTAACGGGAGAAAGAAGGAAGAAATCCTCTAAAGAGAATAAGACAAATTCCGAATCAATTATCTCAATTGCAGCTTTCAGTCTTTGTATCCATGTTTCCTGATCACCTGTTTGTACGGATTCAATTGATAAATAGTCGCAATAAAAAGGTTTATATTCTGTATTAAGTATAATTCTGTACGGAAAATCCGGCCATTGTTTATTCCATAATCTGAAAAACGGATCCCATGCATCTTCATATTTGTCGCACGAACTAACAATCAAAGTTACATCCTTTTTATTGATCATGGCAAATCCTCCTTTTTTATTATTATAGCATTTAATAAACTAAGGGTCAATGAAAAAATGGTCAAAAGGTTGAATGTTCTGTATTTAATATCAACACATCCAATTATTAGTTGTATTTTTGCATTTAATATGATAAAATAAATACAATATAATAAAATTTAAGACAGGTGCTTTTATGAAAAAGAAATCAAAGAAAAAGAAGATATTGATAATATGCCTGCTTATTCCGTTTGTTCTCATTTTCGGCACGGTTGCAGGAATTACTCTGCCGCTTATTATAAGTTATCAGACAAATTCCTATGAAAAAGCAGATATTGTTGAGAGAACAGACGAATATATCATGCCCGAAACTGATCCTCAGCCTGAAGAATGGGCGGATGTTACTCTCAGAGAAGAGGACCTTGGCAGAGATTTTACCACAGCAACAACAGCTGTGCGTGAAACTATTGCCAATAATATTAATTCAGGCGGAAACAAAGGCGGAAACAAGGGAACAACAAAGAGTAAATTTGACAGACACGCTTCATTCGGCAGAAATGCAAATGCAATCAGCGTTTACGGAAAAACTCCGATTTATAAAGTTGAAAAGAAGGACCCCAATATCGAAAATATTCTCATTATCGGAACCGACTCAAGAGATGTCACCCGTGAAAGAGGCAGAAGCGATGCAATGATTGTTTTGTCCTATAACAAAACAACGGGTGCAATAAAAATGGTGTCCATTCTCCGTGACTCACTCGTTCCTATTGAAGGGCATAAGTGGAACAGAATCAATGCTGCTTATTCATTTGACGGAGTAGGTCTTGCGGTTAATACCGTTAATCAGCTTTTCGATCTGGATATTCAGCGTTTTGTTGTTGTAGACTTTAACGGCGTTACGGATTTTATCGATAAAGCAGGCGGAGTTACCATCAATCTCACTCAGGCAGAGGTTGATTATATGACAAAATACAGCAGCGGTAAGGTTAAGTATAATGTCGGGCCTAACGACCTCAACGGTGACAGAGCCCTTGTTTATATGAGAATCCGTAAAATCGACAGTGACTTCGGAAGAACGGCAAGGCAGAGAAATGTTATTGAAACTCTTGCAAGAAAGATTCTCAATGAAAAGAGCCTTTCCGAAATATATGACCTCACAAATTTTGCGTTCGGACTTGTCAAAACTAATATCAGTCTGACTGAATTGACATCGGTTATAGGCGATATTGCAACGGGTGCTTACAAAAACGGATTACAGATGGATTCTCAGCATGTACCGTACAGCGGCGCATATACCTATAAAAGATATAACGGCATGGCGATCATTTCATTTGATATTGATGATGCCGCAAGAAGAATGCATGAGTTTATTTACGGATGAGGAGGTTAAACCGTGTTAACACAAAACGTAAATCTTAACGGTAAAACAGTGTTTGTGACGGGTGCAGCAGGATTTATAGGCGCAAATCTTGTTACAGAACTGATGAAAACCGTTGATAATATAAAAATCGTCGGCATTGACAACATGAACGATTATTATGATGTTTCCATCAAGGAATACAGACTTCGTGAAATCGAAAAGCTTGCAGGAAAAAATTCGTGCGAATGGATATTCATCAAAGGGAATATTGCCGACAGGGCACTTATAGACGAATGCTTTGAAAAATACGGTTTTGACGTTGTTGTTAATCTTGCGGCTCAGGCGGGTGTGCGCTATTCGATAACAAATCCCGATGTCTATATCGAAAGTAACATAATCGGATTTTACAACATTCTTGAAGCCTGCCGAAATCATCCTGTTGAGCATCTTGTCTATGCTTCGTCATCAAGTGTTTACGGTTCAAACAAGAAAATTCCCTACAGCACGGATGATAAGGTTGATAACCCCGTGAGCCTTTATGCGGCAACCAAAAAGAGCAACGAGCTCATGGCGCATTCCTATTCAAAGCTTTATAATATCCCGTCAACGGGGCTTCGTTTCTTTACTGTTTACGGACCTGCAGGCAGACCCGATATGGCTTATTTCGGATTCACGAATAAGCTTCGCAACGGAGAAAATATTCAGATTTTCAATTTTGGAAACTGCAAGAGGGATTTCACTTTTGTTGATGATATCGTTGAGGGAATAAAACGCATTATGCAGTGCGCCCCCGAAAAGGAAAACGGAGAAGACGGTCTTCCCGTTCCGCCTTACAGAGTCTATAACATCGGCAACAACAGCCCCGAAAATCTTCTTGATTTTGTTGATATTCTTCAGCAGGAGCTCATCCGTGCTGAGGTTTTGCCTGCTGATTATGATTTTGAAGCTCATAAACAGCTTGTACCCATGCAGGCAGGCGATGTACCGGTAACATATGCAGACACATCGGCGCTTGAAAGAGATTTCGGGTTTAAACCCTCAACACCTTTGCGTGACGGTCTCCGCAAATTCGCAGAGTGGTACAAAGAATTTTATATGTGAGGTATTGAAATGGAAAATAAAAAATTCAGCATAAAGCAGGGTTATGTTGCAAGAGAAATAGCAGGGGAATATATCGCCGTGCCCGTTGATGCTTCATGCGGAACGAATATAGTGATTCTCAACCCCGTCAGCAAATTCCTCTGGGATGAGCTTGCAACAGAAAAGAGCTTTGATGAATTGCTCGACGCAATACTCAAAAACTATGATGTTACAAAGGAAGAAGCCGAAACAGATCTCAAGGAATTCCTTATGCAGCTTATTGAAAACAACTTGCTGAAATAAAAAAACAGCCGATTCACCGTGAAAAGTGAATCGGCATTTTTCATCATTTTTCAAAGATAAACTGAACTACATTTCTGTCTAATCTGAAAAGGTTCTTGAAGAAAGAAATGATTTTCTGAAAGAAGCCCGATTTAACGGCAACAGTTTCGGAATCGGAAATTTCATTGCCGTTTTTATCGGTGATAACATTTCCGTTTGCATCAACAAGCTTTGCAGTTACTTCAACGCTTCCGCTTTCGGGTGAAATTCTGAAGGAAGTGCCTTCGCCTTTTTTAATTCCGTCAACATACCACCATACCGATGTGTTTTCGGAAATGTCGGTTATTTCTGCCGTAAGACACAGCGTTTCGCCATAGTTGATTGTATATTTGCCCGGATTGTTTCTTATTGACAGAGTTGCAGTTGTTTCGGGAATCTTTTCTGTTATTGTTATAATTGCGGTGTCCTGCATACCGTTGCTGCTCGTTACGGTGAGAGTTGTCACTCCCGGAGAAACAGCTTTGATAATATTACCGTTTATGGAGATATTGCCGTTGTCTGCGGAAAGAGTGAATGACTTGTCAGCAGCACCTGCAGGGGAAAAAACAGGCTTGATTTCAAGTGTATCACCGACATTAAGTGCATAGGAGCTTTGCGAAAAAGCTACAGACTCTACGGGAATGGCGATTTGCGGCGGTATATTGCCAAGCTTGAGAACTCCGTTGCCATAGCAATTATCCCAACCGGGAGCGCCGTAATCTTCTGCGCAGGCGTTAAGTGCGTCATGAACCTGCTTTGAGGTGTGATAAGGATTGTCAAGACGGAACATTGCAGCTGCTGCAGATGCATATGCCGCAGCCATTGAAGTGCCGCTTAAGGTTGTTATTTTGCCTGAAGCATTGTAGCCCAATATGCTTTCGCCGGGTGCGGCAATATCGATTTTGTCGCCGAAATTTGAAAAGCTTTCGGAAAATTCATGCTCCTGATTAACGGAAGAAACGGTAAGAACGCTGTCAATGTGTGCAGGACAGAAGTTCTTGATGTCAATTTTAAGGTTGCCTGCACAGACAACAACGGAAACGTTATTTTCTTCGGCATAATTGACGGCATCTTCAAGAGCCTTACAGTTGTTAAGAACCGCACCGAGGCTTAAATTGATAACATCAGCGCCGTTATCGACCGCATAAATAATGCCGTTGATAAGATTTATAATAGTACCTTCTTTGGAACCGAGAACTCTTACAGGCATGATTTTTACGGGGATACCGTAAGTGCAGTCCGCAACAATGCTTGCAAGGAAGGTTCCGTGGCTGTCAACGCTTTCATCCTGAAAAGCATCCTTTTTGTTTTCATAGAAATCATAGCCGGGAACAAGTTTATCCTTGATAAAATCAATATCCTCGCAGCCGCTGTCAACAATTGCAACGGTTACGCTTCTGTCCGATACCGACGGAGCAATTCTCTGCGAATAAACATCGGCTTCAATTGCCGTGGCACCCCACGAAAGGTATTCCGTTCCGAGTTCGAGACCTTCCGTGTAAACAGGCACATCGCGTTCAGCGTAGATAATATCGGGGTTATTGTTCAGTTCTTCAAGGCAGGAAAGAAGCTTCTTTTCCGATGAAAACTGCAAAACAAACCTTCCTTCTTTTGATACAACGGCATCTTCGGCGTTTGCAAAAATCGAATAAGAAGGTTTTTCTCCGAATCTTCCTATAATTCTCAACATGGAAGAATCGTCATTATTTTTAATGATTTCAGCAGTCTTTTTTGCAAAATCATTGTTTGTTGTTGCGGTGTTGATTATTGTTTTTGCGGCAAAAACCGTTCCGTTTGAAAAACAGGCAAAACAGATAATCAGAGCGAGGAATAAAGCGGATACTTTCTTGATATTTTTCATTGATTTCACCTTTTCATACAGGCAGATATTCTTCAAAAATCAGTTTTTTGATTTCGTAAAGATTGGGTACAAGAACTGCCATTTCTCTTATTGTTGCGTTTTCGTAGGTTCCTTCTGCGGGAACAATACAGCTTTCTGTTTCAAGGTCCGCAAAGGAGGCTGCAAGGGTCAGAGCCAGTGTCATAATTTCTTCTTCGGTCATATCCGTTGTCATAAGCGGAAGAATTTCTCCGAAGAATACGGCAAGCTCCGAAAGCGGATATGTTTTTGCTTTTTCAAAAACAGAATTAAGAATTTTTCTTTGTCTTTCGGTTCTTTGAAAATCGCTGTCAATCTTTCGGATTCTTGCATATGTGAGAGCCTGTTTGCCGTTCAGAATGCAAACACCTTCGGTTGCACCGTTGCCTATAATTTCAGCCTCTGCGGCAGAAAGTTCAATATTGACGCCGCCGAGAGTATCTATGATTTTTTCGAATCCTTCGAAATCGGATTCAAGACATCCGTCAACCGAAATTCCGAAGTTCAGTTCAAAAGCTTCTTTGAGAAGTTCAAATCCGCCGTAAGCGTATGCCGCATTAAGGCGATTATCATCATAACCCGGAATCTGAACATAAAGGTCGCGCAGAAAAGATATCATCGAAAGTTTGCTCGTTTCGGGATTGAAGCTGCAAAGAATCATGGTGTCCGAGCGCTGTCTTTCCTCTCCCTCACGCCTGTCCTGGCCGATAAGCAGAATGTTGATAAGTGAATCATCATTTTCTGCGGTATATTCATCGCCGTTCCATTCAACATTAACGGAGGTTGCGGTTTTTGATGATGTTTCAGGT
>JAZSAH010000007.1:0-8668 GCA_045601745.1 Acutalibacteraceae bacterium | reverse complement strand
CCTCTGATTTCAAACCCTGCAAGCTGTCTGTTACCGACCAAGAACTTGACCCTTATCATGGGAAAAGAACTTATGCGTTGATAGCAGAGATTTCAACCTTAGTGTAAGGCTGTCTGTGGCCCATCTTTCTCTTTGAGTTCTTCTTGGGCTTGTAGGTCATAACGATAACTTTCTTTGCCTTACCGTTCTTGACAATCTTTGCGGAAACGCTTGCACCCTTAACATAGGGAGCGCCAACGGTGATACCGTCATCGGTTCCGACAGCGATAACCTTATCAAAGGTGTATTCGCTTGCTTCTTCTGCGCCAAGCTTTTCGATGTAGATAACATCGCCGGCTTCAACCTTGTACTGCTTGCCGCCTGTTTCAATAATTGCGTACATCGGAATTCATTCCTTTTCTTTAAGACTCGCTATTCTCGTAACTCTTATAGTTGGGTTACCGGAGGCACGGATAAATCCGTTTTTGGGCATAACTCACCCGCCCCGAATATGCGGCATGAAAGATTATAGCACAACAATCAAGTGTTGTCAAATCTTTTTTTAATAATTTTCAAGAAAAATCAGTTTTTATCAACAGGTTCGTAATTTACCTGCTGATATTCTGTGTTTTCGGGTTCTTCCGGAATAATAAGTGCCACAATAAGATAAATAATAATGGGACTTCCAAGCACAAAAAGGGAAAGAAGAACATAGATAATTCTGAGAATTGTTGCATCTATTCCGAAATATTTTGCAAATCCGCCAAGAACTCCGAAAAGCTTTCTGTCTGTTCTGCTTCTGTAAATCTTTCTTTCCATATTTCTATCTCCTTATCTGTTTTGTATATCTGCAGCCGTGAGAGTGTTTCTCATGAGCATTGCAATTGTCATGGGACCTACTCCTCCGGGTACGGGTGTTATAAATGAAGCTTTTTCTTTGACCTCATCAAAATCAACATCACCGCAAAGCTTGCCGTTTTCATCTCTGTCCATACCGACATCAAGAACGATTGCGCCATCCTTGACCATATCGGCTTTTACGAATTTTGCAATACCGACTGCGGCAACAAGAATATCAGCCTGCTTTGTTATTTCAGCAAGGTTAACCGTCTTTGAATGGCAGATTGAAACGGTTGCATTTCTTGCAAGCATGAGCATTGCCATGGGTTTTCCGACGATATCGCTTCTGCCGATGATAACGCAATGCTTGCCGGTGGGGTCTATGTTTTCATATTCGAGAAGCTTTACCATGCCCATGGGAGTGCAGGGTACAAGCTCACCGTTTCCGATTGAAAGTCTGCCGACATTTTCGGGATGGAAACAGTCAACATCCTTTTCGGGGAGTATTCTTTCAAGAACCGCATTTTTATCGATATGTTTGGGAACGGGAAGCTGGCAGAGAATTCCGTTGACTTCTTTATCTGCATTAAGTTTGTCGATAAGTTCAAGCAGTTCCTCGGTTGTTGTTTCTTCGGGAAGTGCATATTCAAGAGAACGCATACCCGTTCTTTCGCAAGCGGCTTTTTTGTTGTTCACATAAATACGGCTTGCAGGGTCACTTCCGACAATAATAACTGCAAGAGTAGGCAAAACTCCCTTTTCTTTGAGAACGGAAACCTGTTCTGCAATTTTATCAAGGTTATATTCTCTGACAGCCTTTCCGTCAAATATCTTTGCCATCGGGCTCACTCTCCTTTATTACATTATTATTTATATCTGCCGTTTTTTCTTTTTCGGCATTCTTTTTTGCTTCAGCCTCTTTTTTCAGTTCTTCTTCAAGGAAGAAATCAACGCCGTCGATAGGCTTCGGATTCTTCGTATATTTTATGAGAAGAACAACAAGAAGAATTGCGCAAACAACTGCAATTGCCAATGAAAGTGCCTGAGATACACGGATTGTTGTGCCTGCAATATAGAGGCTGTCCGTTCTGAGGCCTTCAACAACCGCCCTTTCAATGCCGTACCAGATGCCGTAGCAAAGAGCTATCTGTCCGCTGAATTTTCTTGCCTTGCGGCAGATTATATAGAGAACAAGAACGCCGAGAAGACACCATATCGACTCATAGAGAAAGGTCGGATGAACAAATTTTTCAGGGTCAACATAAAAACCTTTTTCAGCATGAAGCGCCTGATTCCTGATTATATCGGCGGCAATTTTTTCGCTCCACATACCCCAGGGAAGCTCGGTGTTGATACCGAAAGCCTCCTGATTGGTAAAATTGCCCCATCTGCCGATGCCCTGACCTATAAGAAGGCTCATCGATGCGATATCCAAAAGATTCCAGAAATTCATCTTACGGACCTTGCAGACAATATATGCCGCAAGAACACCGCCGATAATTCCGCCGTAGATGGCAAGTCCGCCGTTCCATATCTGCGGAATTTCGGAGAGATTCTGACCGTAGTAATCCCACTTTGAGAAAACATAATAAAGTCTTGCGCCGACAATGCCTGCCAAAGTTCCGTAAATAAGAACATCAACCATTTTATCGAGGCTCATCTTCCATTTATAAGCCATTCTGCCGCCGAAAAGAACGGCAAGCATAAATCCGAAGGCTATTATTGCACCGTAAAATTTGATGCTGACATCAATTCCGAAAATTGAAAAATCGGCAAGAGTGCTCGGCACTTCAAAGACTTTTTCAAATCCTTTGAAGTAAACTATTGTGTAATCGGACATTTATTATTCCTCCCTTTAAGGTTAATGTGTTCGAACTAAATATGCCGTAAAGGTCGGATTTCCGACCCATCGAAGCGTTTTTTTCTTCGCCATACGAGGCTATTTCAAAGGTTTTTATCACAGACGTGGCGGAAAGATGCTTTTCAAAACCATATGAGGTTCGAATTCATTAACCTTATTCAATGGGGCTGATAACGGAAACTGCCGATGATTCTTCTCTGAGAACAGCAAGTCTTTCCTGCGCCTTTTCAAGAGTTATGCTCTTGCATACCTCAAGCTCCGCAAAGGGTTCATAGCCGTTGAAATAAAGATTCATCATGAGGTTTGCCGTGTCATCGATATCATTATAACCCATAACCATTCTGCCGTAGGTCTTGCGCTTTGCTCTTTCAAATGCGGCGGGGTCTATGCCCTCTTTCTGCATTCTCTTTATTTCATCACGGAGAATAGATGCTGTTTTATCAGGGTCGGCACTTGTTCCGCCCATCATGACACACGAAAAACCGTAGCCGTTAAAAAGCTCCGTTCCGAAACCGAGGTCGATGAGCTCTTCGTCGAGCAACTTTTTATAGAGGGGCGATGATTTGCCTGCGATTGCCTCGAGCATAATCTGGGATGCAAGTTCATCTTCAAGAGAAAGGAGAGGCTCAGAAATATCTTCTTTGAATCCGAGAAGAAACTGCTTGCAGGCAACAGAAAGCTTTTCTTCGATATAATCCCTGACGGGTTTTGCGCTCTCTTTTTCGAATTTTCTTTCAATTTTTTTACCGTCGGTTTCCTTGATATTCTTTTCAACGATATCAAAAACTGTCCGGGGTTCGATTGCACCGACAACGCAAAGCACCATATTGGCAGGATTATAGAAATTCTTATAAAGTCTGTAAAGCAGGTCGGCATCAATTTCTGCGATTGACTCCTGAGTGCCTGCGATATCTATTCTTACGGGGTGAGCCGCATAGAGAGCCTTGAGAAGGTTGAACATAACCTGCCAATCGGGCAAATCCTGATACATTCTGATTTCCTGACCGATAATCCCCTGCTCTTTTTCAACGGTTTCTTGAGTAAAATAAGGATTGCGGACAAAATCAAGAAGAATTTCAAGCGATTCCTCTATATTTTCCGAGCCTTTGAAAAGATAGGCTGTTTTTTCAAAGCTCGTGTATGCATTTGCGCTCGCACCTGTTTTGGCAAAGCGTTCAAATGCGTTGAGGTCCTCGCTTTCAAAAAGCTTGTGTTCAAGAAAATGAGCCGTGCCTTCGGGTATCGTTTCAAATTCACCGTTATCATTCATAACCGCCGTATCAATTGAGCCGTATTTGACACCGAAAACAGCATAGGCTGAGGTGTAACCCTTTTTAGGCATAACTCTTATTTCAAGACCCGAGGGATGAACGGCAGAAAAAACTGTTTCTCCGAGCTTTTCGTTTGTGAGCTGCTTAATCTTCATCTTCTGCCTCCTCCTGAGCCTTGAGCATAAATATTGTGTCAATGGAAAGCTTCTTTGCAGCTTCGCATACCTGCTCCATTGTAACTCTCTCAATACCCTCCGCTTTGCTTTCGGGTGTAACGATTTCTTCTTCAAGCACCTGTGCTGCATACCAGGCGCAGATGCTCTCGGGAGTTGTGAGAGTATATCTTTCTCTGAGTGAACGCTTTGATGATTCGAGCACTTCGGGGTCGGTTTTGCCGTTTCTCAAATCGGAAAGCTGACTTAAGATTTCAGCGGAAACCTTCTTTTCCTTATCGGTGTCTATTCCGCCCTCAACAAGCACAATTCCCTTGCTTGCAATGAGTCTTGACCAGCAATAATATGCAAGACTGAGCTTTTCACGCACATTCATGAAAAGCTTGGAATAGGTTCCCATACCGAAAATATCATTCATGACTGTTATTGCGTCAATATTATCCCTGCTGTTTTCCATTCCTGCTCTGAAACCGATAACGAGCTTACCCTGATTTACGGGATAGGTCTCCTCATATCTGTCGAAGTGTCTGCCTCTTTTGATGAAAACCGTTTCGGGTTTGACGGGGTTTCTTTCGATTTTCTCGAATTTTTTTGTGAAAATAACGGCAATTTTATCCGATGCGCTTCCGACAACGGTAACCTGGAAAACGGCGGTTTCAAGCATATTTTTCCATGCTGAATAAACATCAGCCATTTTCACATTTCTGATTTCCTCAACCGTGCCGTATTTATCCTTGCCGTAAGCCTCATTTGCACACATATATTCAATGCATTTATTGAAAGCATAGGTGCGCTTATCGTTGAGTTCTTCCTCTATACGCTGAATGAGGAGCCTTTTTTCGGCGTTGAGATTATCCGAGCCGAAGCTTCCGTTTTTGCAGTTGGGATTGAATATCATGCCCGCAAGAAGCTCCGCACACTGCTCTGCGATGCTTTCGTCAGTCAGAGCAAAACGGTCATCAAGGCAGGTTAGCGAAAGGGAGAGCACCTGCGATTCGCCGATTTTGGTAACACCTGCGGAAAGGCTTGCGCCGTAAAGTTCATCAAGTTTTCCGTTGAGGAGCGAAAAATCGGGATAATCCTCGCATGAACGCTTGAGAAGATATATGAGCAGTGAATTCGCCGCCATTTTTTCATCCATGGGCAAAGCCATGGAAACGGATATTCTGCCTGTTTTAAAACTGTCTGTTTCAACCGAAACAAAACGCACCTGCTCAGCAATATTTCTTATCTGAGGCATTGTGTCACTTCCTAATTTTTTTATTTATTATTCCACAAAATCAGATGTCACATACCGCAACATCTTCATAGGTTTCTCTTTTTACGACCACTCTTGCTTCACCGTCTTTTATCATAACAACGGGAGGCTTCGGGATTCTGTTATAATTTGAAGCCATTGAATAGTTATATGCGCCGGTTGAAAGAACAGCAAGAATATCACCCGGCTCAACCTTCTGGAGCTTTGTGTTCTCCTGGATAAGGTCACCGCTTTCACAGCATTTGCCTGCCACTGTCACAATCTCCGTTCTTTCTTCGTCTGCTTTGTTTGCGCAAACAACTTCATAATCCGACTTATAAAGCGCATATCTCGGATTATCGGTCATACCGCCATCAATTGAAACATAGGTGCGGATATCGGGAATTTCCTTGACTGCTCCGACGGTATAAAGAGTTATGCCTGCAGCGCCGACTATAGACCTGCCGGGTTCAAGATGAATAAAAGGAACGGCAAGACCGAGCTTTTCACAGCATTCGTGAACCGTCTTTGAAACCGCCTTCATATAATCACCGAAAGGCTTTGGGTTATCGCTTTCAAGATATCTTATACCGAAACCTCCGCCGAGATTGAGTTCTTCAAGCTCAACACCCGTCTGCGATTTCACTTCGGCAAAAAGCTCCAGCATAACCTTTGCCGCAAGCTCAAACGGGTCGATATCAAAAATCTGCGAACCGATATGGCAATGAAGTCCGTAAAGCTTTACATTTGTCATTCCGAGTGCAATTCTGACTGCTTCCATAGCTTCGCCCGTTTCAAGCGCAAAACCGAATTTGGAGTCATTCTGTCCCGTTTTGACAAAGTCGTGGGTATGAGCATCAATACCCGGCTTTATTCTGAACATGATTCCGACCGTCTTGCCGTGCTTTGCAGCAATTGAGTTGAGAGTTTCAAGCTCTGTTATATTATCAACGATAATTCTGCCGACATTGTTTTCAACAGCCATTTCAAGCTCTGCATATGTTTTGTTGTTGCCGTGAAATGCAATTTTTTCAGCAGGAAAGTTCACCGAAAGAGCCGTGTAGAGCTCTCCGCCCGAAACAACATCAACGCCGATGTTTTCCGAATCGCATATTCTGTAAATCTCCTTGCAGCTGAAAGCCTTGCTTGCATAATGAACAAGACCCCTGCCGCCGTAATTTTCTTCTATCGAATTTCTGAATTCCCTGATATTTTTTCTGATTTCGTTTTCATCATAAACATAAACGGGAGTTCCGAATTCCTTTGATATTTCAACGGTATCTCTGCCGCCGACGGTCAGATGACCTTTTTCGTTGACCGAGATACAATCCGAAACAAACATTTTTATTCCTCCGTTATACTGCAGCCTCTATTGCAGCTTTCATTTCTTCAACACCCGTGCCCTTGATTGCCGAAAATTCAATGCGTTTTATATCGGCATAATCGGCAAGCTCGGTTTCGAGAGCTTCTCTCCTCTTTTCGGTTTCCGTTTTGTTGAGCTTATCACATTTCGTGAGCGCAATAACAAACGGAATTCCCGTTTCCTTAAGGAAATTGAGCATTATCATGTCATCAGCTGACGGTGCATGGCGCATATCGATAAGCTGAATAACAAGAGCGATGTTTCTCTCCGACTGAAAATAGCCTTCCATAAGTTCTGCCCATCTTTTCTTTTCTGCCTGTTCACGCTTTGCATAGCCGTAGCCGGGAAGGTCTACGAAATATACGCCGTCACCCTTGAAAAAGTTGACCGTTATGGTTTTACCCGGAACGGAGCTTACCCTCGCAAGGTTTTTTCTGTTGAAAAGCTTATTTATGAGCGACGATTTTCCGACATTTGAACGACCCGAAAAAACTATTTCAGCTTCTTTTGAGGGCGGAAGCTGTTTCGATGTGCCGTAAGCCGCCGTAAATTCTGTTTTATCAAATCTCATAATATTTTCCTTTACTGTGTAATTGATGCACGGGAGGTTTTTGCAGCCTCAACGGGAGCAGCCTTTTTATCCTTGGTCTTTTCTTCCTTTTCAAGAGCAATATCCCACACCTCGTCAACCGTTCTGACAGGTCTGAATGTCACCTTTTCCTTGACAACCTCATCAACCTCATCAAGGTCAGAAACATTATCATAAGGAATAACAACAGTTGTTATACCTGCTCTGTAAGCTGCCATGGATTTTTCTTTGAGTCCGCCGATGGGAAGAACTCTGCCCCTGAGAGTTATTTCGCCCGTCATTGCAACGTCCTTGCGCACCTTTATGCCCGTAAGCGCAGAAACAAGCGAGGTTGCGATTGTTACGCCTGCGGAAGGTCCGTCTTTCGGAGTAGCACCCTCGGGAACATGGATATGAATATCGTTTTCTTTATAGAAATTGCCGTTTAACGGAAGATTGTCCGCCTTTGAACGGATATAGCTCACCGCCGCCTTAGCGCTTTCCTGCATAACATCACCGAGCGAACCCGTAAGTTCAAGCTTGCCGCTTCCCTTAAGTACAGCCGATTCAATTTCAAGCATATCACCGCCTACGCTTGTCCATGCAAGACCGTTGACAACGCCTACCTCATTTTCTTTTACCATGTTATCGGCTTTATAGCGGCGTGTGCCGAGAAATTCTTCAACATCCTCGGGCTTGACCGAAATCTTTTCCGCGCCGTTTTCAACAATTTCCATTGCAGCCTTTCTGCAAACTGCGGCAATTTTCTGTTCAAGCGATCTGACGCCTGCTTCACGGGTATAGCCTTCTATGATAAGTCTTAATGCCTTATCGGTAATTCTCAGCTTGCTTGCCGTCAGACCGTGGCGTTTTATCTGTTTGGGAATAAGATGCTTTTTTGCAATACGGAATTTTTCTTCCGCAGTATAGCTTCCGAGCTCAATTATCTCCATTCTGTCGCGAAGGGGGTCGGGAATATTTGCCTCAACATTTGCGGTTGTTATAAACATAACCCTGCTCAAATCAAACGGAAGCTCGATATAGTGGTCTCTGAAGGTTGAATTCTGTTCGGGGTCAAGAACCTCAAGAAGTGCAGAAGTCGGGTCTCCCTTATAGTCCGATGAAAGCTTATCAACCTCATCAAGGAGCATGAGAGGGTTGCTTGAGCCTGCCTGCTGCATGGCGTTGATAATTCTGCCGGGCATCGAACCGATATATGTTTTTCTGTGACCTCTGATTTCCGCCTCGTCTTTTACGCCGCCGAGAGAAATACTCACATAATCCCTGCCCGTTGCGCTTGCCATTGAGCGTGCAACCGATGTTTTGCCGACACCCGGAGGTCCGACAAGGCAGATAATCTGTCCCTTGATATCGGG
>JAZSAH010000006.1:0-10786 GCA_045601745.1 Acutalibacteraceae bacterium | reverse complement strand
TGTTCTTTCTGAAAACATTGCAGTTTTCTTCCGTGATAACATTCACATCAAGTCCGTTTTCGCCTCTGAGCGCTACTTCTTCGGGATAATATTCCTGAATTTCAACAAGACGTTCTTCTTTTGTGTCCCATGCTTTATACTCAATCGATGACTTATCGGCATTCACAACCTCGCCGATAATATATCTCTCATTGAGCAGCATTCTTGAGGGGAGCAAGGATTTCCGTCTGTTATCCGGCTCAATATATCCGCAGTATCTGCATATTTCGTTTTCATTTTCACGAAAACACGATATGCAAAGCTTTTCATAATTCATTCATGAATTTCCTTTCCGAAATCAGTTGAGTCTGAATGTGTTTTTTTCTGTAACCGATAAAAAGGACTATGGCCTTGGAAATTGTTTTTATCCTCTGAGAAGCTTTTCGCTGTTGAGCATCTTTACGCACAGAACCCAGAGAACGCCCGAATATACAAAGCACGAAATAACCGATAATATGATATGTACGGGCTGAACGGTTCCGAGAAATATCATTTTTATTGAAGCAATGGTATTGAAAACAGGTATAAGCATTGCCGCATCGCTTATGCTTGCGCTGTCCATGAACATCGTCAGACCGCTGAGAAGGGTCGGAATTATTGTTATCAGGCTCATCTGCGACTGCGCTTCTTTAACTGTTTTTGCGTTGATTCCGAGGAATGTCATAACCGAAACGGCAAAAAATGAAAGCGAGAAGCAAACGAGGATAACAAGAACAACCTGTCTGCCCGTCATGATTTCAAAATCGCTCGGGTCGACGTTGGGATTTCCCGTATACATTACGATTGCCGACGGATTGAGCTTGAACGAAAGAACATAAGCAACAATCGATAAGACCATACTCATGAGGCTGATTACAAGTATCGCCGTGAACTTTGCCGTAAGCAATGCCGTGCGGCTTGCCTGAGTTGTCAGCAGGCTTTCGAATGTGCCCTTTTCCTTTTCACCGGCAAAAAGGTCAACTGCAACCGAAACTCCGCCACTCATAATAACCATAACAAGCATCATCGGTGCAATCGACGCCATCATCGAGTTGCCCGAATCGGGAACGACCTCCGACAAATCCGTCATTGCGCCGTCATAGTCAAGCGATTTTACCGCCCCGAAATCAACGCCCTGACGGACCAGCGAATCGGTAAACATTGAATTTGAACAGAGAACGATTCTCTCATTGATATAGCCCATTGAAGCAAGCGTTTTGGTTGAACTCAGATTACATATCACTCTGATTTTTCCGTTGTCTATTTCAATGATGCCGTAAATTCCGCCTTTTTTGAGGTCGGTATATTTGTCTTCCTTAACATCAATCTTTTCAATCAAATCTGTATCGGCAAATATCGCTTCATAGAGAGCTTCGTCGGAAGCCGTTTTGCAATCAACGATGCAGGGAATGTTTTCGGTAAGATTTCCTCCGCTGAGCTGAGTTCCCATAAAAAAATACATAAGAGGAAAAAGAAGAACCGGAACAAAAAGAGTTGCGATGCTCCTTTTATCTCTGAAAATATCTGTCAGTTCTTTTTTGAGTATAAGAACATAATCGTTTAACATCAGTCCGAACCCTCCGCAATTTTAAAGAACATCTCCATAACATCGTCTGTTCCTTCATTTCTCAGAATTTCATCTTTTGTTCCGTTTCTGACTATTCTGCCGTCTGCGATAATAACAAGGTTATCGCAAAGACGCTCGATTTCATGCATATTATGAGTTGAAACAAGAACGGTTTTTCCCTGCTCCTTGCAGGTCAGGATGAAATCCTGCACATCCCGGATGCTGTAAATATCAAGACCCGTTGAAGGCTCATCGAGCATGATGACCGAGGGATTATGCACTATGGATTTGGCAAACGAAACTTTCTGGCGCATACCCCTTGAAAATCCCTGAACACGCTTGAAAAGGAAGCTGTCCATATCAAGAAGATTTGAAAGGATTTTTATTCTCTGCTCAGCTTCTTCATCGCTCATTCCCTGAAGCTTTGAAAAATACATTATGTTTTCCCATGCGGTGAGTCTGTTATAAAGCGAAACATCGCCGCCGAAAAGAACGCCGAGATTCTTTCTTGCCGCCGAGGGATTCTTCACCGCATCGGCTCCGTCTACGAGAATTGTTCCGCAGTCGGGTTTCAGAATTGTGGAAATGAGTCTCATGGTTGTTGTTTTGCCCGAGCCGTTTGCTCCGATAAGACCGGTTATTTTTCCTGCCTGCGCAACAAACGATATATCTTTTATTATTTTTGTTTTTCCGAATGATTTTGAAACATCAGTAACCGAAATCATAGTTTTTTCCTTTCGTTTTTTGCTGCGGCTATACGGTAAAGCAGCACCGTAAACCGGTCGGAAATGCAATTATTGATTAATAATTTGTAATATTTCGGATATAATTATAAAGATAATCGGTATATTTGTCAATTGCTCCTGCTGCCGTGACGGCAAGTCACGCAGCAATCTCTTATAATCCGCAGAGAAACAAAACAGCCCGCAAAGGTTATCCCTCGCAGGCCGTTTTCGCAGTTTTTCTATTAAAAGAAGCTGCTTAC
This sequence comes from Acutalibacteraceae bacterium, assembly GCA_045601745.1. Taxonomy (GTDB): domain Bacteria; phylum Bacillota; class Clostridia; order Oscillospirales; family Acutalibacteraceae; genus CAG-177. The sequence goes on along the minus strand of JAZSAH010000006.1, from coordinate 8,216 downwards.
AATTGCAATAACAACGATTACTGCTACCGATGCAATGATTATCATTAATTTTCCCTCCTTGTTCCGAAAATGATATGCAGAGGCAGATTACTGCCGCCATTACCGTTTGTTTTTCTGTTGTTTCTGCGCCCGCAGGAACCGTTATGCTTTCAAGTTTTTCAAAAAAACCGAATACATTTCTCCCCATGCAAGTTACGCTTCCGCAGTTATTACCGATTATTTTAACATATATATTCCAAAATGTCTATATCCTTTATAAAACAAAAAATCAAGAGCAGCCGTGAAAAGCTGCCCTTGTATCCTTACATATTAAAAATGTCCGCCTCTGATGGCAACTGTTATTTTATCGCCCTCAAGGTATACCCAGCCGAGAACCTCAACAACTTTATAAAGAAGACGGTGGAACTTTTTGAGAATGCCGTCATCGTTATGGTCATCCTTTGTCTTTTCGATTGTGAGCGAATCAAGAAGCTCGCTGTTGTCGCCTCTCATGGTTTTGATTTCCATGGTGTCGCCCTTGAAATCAAGAATTGTGTATGTTGTAACATCGTTCTTTCCGAAGCTGTATGCAACATAGGGAAGATTGAGGAATTCATATTCTTCAAAACTGTCGTGGTCGCAGAATGCATTGGTGTTGAGATAAACTGTGCCGAGGGGATTCTTATAGGTCTTTCCGCTTTTTGCAGCACCGATTGTCATGCTTTCATACATGAAATGTGAACGGCCCTGAATATGGCTGTGGCCCGTGAGAACAAGGTCAACATCAAATGTATCAAAAATCGGAGTGAATACGGCATTGAGAAGAATCTGTGTTTCACCGCTGAATGCACAGAAAGCCGGACCAAACAACGCCTGATGCATAACGCCTATTCTCCACTTTGCATCGGGGTTCTTTTCAACAGCTTCCTTTGCCATAGCCATATGGTCCGCCGCAGAAGCCGAGGTTGCATCGAAAACAAGATAGAGGACATCGCCGTATCTGAACCAGAAATCTCTGTCGAGTCCTTCAAAATACTTGCCGTAGTATTCATTGGGCATATTGGTAAAATAATTATATGCCATGCCCTTCTTATCGTGGTTACCGATTGCAAGAGCCATGGGAAGGCTTCTGACGCCTGCAGGCATGAGGAGAGTCTGCCATTCATCGGCAGTTTTGCCCGTTGAAGTGTTGTCACCGGGGGAAACAAGATAGCTGACATCGGGATTTGTCTGAAGTGCATGAGCAAGAACATTGTTCCAGTTATAGCCGACATCGGACTGAACACTCGAGTCCTCCGACTGGCCGCCTATCTGAATATCGCCAACAATAAGCGCCTTATGGTCGGTGAAGGACTTGGTTTCATATTTATAAGCTCTACTCCAGCCGTTGTCGGAATACCACTTATAATAATAGGTTGTGTTTTCCTCAAGACCGTCAACGGTTACACGGCAGACAACCTGCTCATCATTTTCAGCTTCGGTTGTTTTGCCCGTATATTCAGTGTAGCCGTTCATATTCTTTTTCTTTGCAAGACGAACCTTCGGCTGCGCCTTATCCTTATCTGCATGCCACACAAGGCTGACAGATTTTTCATCCGAACCTACGCAGAGCATGGGAAGGGTGTTCTCATCGCAATATTCCTCATAAAGCTCATCCCATTCTGCTCTTGAAAGAGTTGGTGCGTCAAATGCCGCATTTGCCGCAAGGGGAACCTGCATGAGCATGATTATTGCCATAATAAGCGAGATGAATTTTAATGTTTTCTTCATTTTTCATTCCTCCTTGTCTTTTATTTTATCACAACAATTTCCTTTAGTAAAGAAAAATTATGCATTTTCCGTTTTTATGATTTTCATCGTTTTGGGGTCAATATACAGATAATAATCATAATGATTATAACTGCATACGGAGAGAATGCACAGTCTTTCCGTGCCGTTTATTTCTTTGACGCAATAAAAGCTTTGCTTCACCGTAACCTCCGACGGCAAAACTCCGCTTATATCGGGCATGATTCCGGGAGCATAAAAATCATTTCTGAAATGCTTTATATATTCATAAGAATTGAAATAAGCCGTTTCGCCGTCTGACCTGCAAATCTCAACTTCAACGGGTGATGTCATGAGCAAAACACCGTTCACTTCGGGATAAAACAAAAAAGAGGCTGTGAATTCGCCGCTTTCACGCCTCAACAAAAACATATCCTTGTATCCGTATTTTATCAGAAATTCACAGGCTTTTTCTTCGGCTTCATTTTCTGTAAGCTTTGCCGTTTTGCAGGGCATGGGATTTATCATTCTGCAGAGCATACCCGACCTGCTTATATCAACGGCAACATCGCCGTGACAGAAAGAATATGCGCCGTTATCGGATTCGTTATTCCTCCACAATGCGGAGCTTATGCCCGTCACGCTGCTTGCAATTTCCTTTGCTTTTTCCTCGGATATATCTTTTCCGTTTTCAAAAAAGGATGTATTCACCGTTGCCGAAACAGGTGCCGCAGCATTGAAAAGCTCCCTTTCGTTGCCGTTGGAATAGTCAACAAAATCCTCAAAATAAGGTTTTTCGTTTCCGACATAAACGCTTCCGTATTCGGTGAGAGAATATGCGCCGTTAAGAACAGCTGACGAAACATCGTTCAGATGAAAATAAACCTCCTGAGCATATTCGGAAAGATAAATTGCAATTTTTCTTTTTTCGCTTGTACCGCTGAATTCCTGCATGAAGCTGTTGACGGTTTTAAGAAACTTTCCGATATTCCTGACCTTTTTCGGATTGAAGCCGTTAAGACAGCCGCCTGCGCCCATCACCCTTGCTTCAATATAGGAAATGCTTTCAGACACTGAATTGTCTGTCGAAACGGCAAGCAGCCGCAAGCCTGCACTGATATCACGGAAATATTCGCACATTGACCCGAGATTTGTCATTCTGACCTTGCCGAGGGTTTCCTCATAACCTGCCTTTGCCCTTTGCGAAAACATCCCCGAAACCGCAAAAACCATGCACACGGCAACAAGATATGAAATTGTTCTTATAAATTTTCTTCTTTTTACAGCCAAAAAAATCACCCTGCTTTTATTTTTGCAGAGTGATTTGTTATTTATTCAAGTTATTATTTAACAACGGAAAGTTTTTCTGTTCCGTAATATTCAAAGCATTTTATTGCATTTTTGTCAATGATTTCACCGCATACAACCACAGGAATTGCAGGCGGACAGCTTATTGCCGAAGAAGCGAGAATTCTTCCCTCACATTCGGAAACATCAATCTCCTCCGACGGAGAAAAAACAGCTTCTCTGACGGTCATTGCTCTTTCGGACATTGACGGAACAGGAGGCTTTACGGTTATTCCTTCCCTTTTTTTAATCGAAACAAGAATATTCCCGATATGTTCAATTTCTTCTTTTCCGATTTCGGGAGTAAACATCATAACCGCAAAATCGGGGTCGGAGAATTCGCATTCAATTCCGTTTTCCGAAAGAATATCCGCAATTTCTTCGCCCGTATGTCCCATGCTTTTCGGACTGAGGGTAAGCTTCATCGGCTCATTTCCGACAAGGTCAAATCCATAGCCGACAAGTCTGCTTTTCAGAGCTTCAACAGACTTTACGGTTTTTTCAAGCTTTTCGGGATAACCGTCGGAAATATATTTATTCGCCATGTCGAGCGACTGCATGATGATATATGACGGACTTGTTGACGCAAAAAGCGACATTGCATTTTCGGCATGAACGCTCATCATATCGGGTGCATTTTCCGAAATATGAAGATATGCACCGCCCGTTAAAACAGGCAGGGTTTTATGCGCCGAATCGCAGCAGATATCCGCACCGAGAAAAATCGGATGCCGGTTTTCTTTCAGAAATCCGAGATATGCACCATGGGCATTGTCGACAAGAAGGAGAACGCCGTGTTTTTTGCAGACGGCGGAAATCCCTTTTATATCCGCAACATTGCCGAGATAATCGGGACTTGTGATATAGACTGCGGCGGGTTTTTCCGCCATATCAGAAAGAAATGCATCGAGATAATCGGGTGAAATATCGCAGGAAATGATGTTTTCTTTCTTTTCGGGAAATATCCATGCAATTTCAAAATCGAGAAGTGCGGCGGCAGTCATGAAAACTCTGTGAGCATTTCTGCCTGCGGCAATAACAGGCTTTCTTCCGTTTTCCTTTGCATGAAGCACCGCAAGATAAAGCATTGCACGGATTGAAAGCGACGACCCTTCGGCGGAAAAAATCGTTTTTTTCGTGCCGAAAAGCTTTGCCGCATTTTCTTCGCTCTCTCTGATTATACCCTTCGCATCATAAAGCACATCTGCACCGCCGATTTCGGTTATATCAAGGCTTTCAATGCCGAGAAAAGCTTTACCCTTGTGACCGGGCATATGCAGACGGAGCTTTCCGCTGTTTTTATATTCATTCACAAAATCGCAAATCGGGGTTTTCATTATTCCTCAACTGCCTTTGCGGCTTCAAGCATAATTGCACATTCCATGCGCTTTCTGAAAAGCTCACAGCCGTATTCATAAATTCCCTTGACCGAGCCCGTTGCATGATAGCCGTTTGCGGCACAGCCGCCCGAGCAATAGAGCTTTGCCCAGCAATCCTTGCATTCGGGTCTTGCATAAACATTGCAGGACTCAAAATCCTTCTGAATTTCGTGATTACCAACGCCGCTCCAGATATCGCCGCGCCTGAATTTTTCTTCGCCGCCAAACTGATGGCAGGGATAGAGGTCGCCCCACGGAGTGACAGCCATATATTCCGTGCCTGAGCCGCAGCCCGAAATTCTCTTGTAGATGCACGGACCGCCCTTGAGGTCTATCATGTAGTGATAGAAGGTGAAGGGCTTGCCCTCCTTATGTTTTTCGAGCATGAGCTCTGCGAGTTTTTCATACTGGTCAAGAACAACGGGCAAATCCTCCCGGGTGAGTGCGGAAGGGTCATCGGGTGCGCAGACAACGGGCTCCATGCTCAGCTCCGTAAATCCGAGGTCAAGCATCTGCTTTATATCCTCAAGGAAATCGGGGTTTGCATGGGTGAATGTGCCTCTCATATAGTAGTTTTTATTGCCTCTTGCCTTAACGAATTTCTGAAATTTGGGAACAATCTTTTCCCAGCTTCCGTTGCCTGCATAGTCAACACGGAAACGGTCATGCACTTCTTTTCTGCCGTCAAGGCTCAGAACAACATTGCTCATTTCACGGTTTGAGAATTCGATAACGTCATCGTCAACGAGAACGCCGTTTGTCGTGAGGGTGAAACGGAAATTCTTGCCTGCTTCTTTTTCAACGGAGCGAGCATATTCAACAAGCTGTTTCACAACCTCAAAGTTCATAAGAGGTTCACCGCCGAAGAAGTCAACCTCAAGGTTTCTGCGGCTTCCCGAATTTTCAATAAGGAAATCGAGCGCACGTTTGCCCACCTCAAAGCTCATGACTGCTCTGTCACCGTGGTAATTACCCTGACTTGCAAAGCAATAAGAACAATTGAGGTTACAGGTGTGCGCAATATGAAGGCAGAGTGCCTTTATAACGCCCGAGGTTTTTTTCTTAAGGTCGCCCGCCATGGGTTCAAAGGTGTCGGGAGTGAAAAGCTTTCCTGCAGAACGGAGTTCTTCGAGCTGTTCAAAACAGCCCTCGATTTCTTCCTTTGTAACATCCTCACGGTCAGGATATTTCGCAAGAATTTTTTCAATAATATCCTCACGGCTTTCGGTTTCATACATTTCGATTATGTCGTATGCAACCTCATCAACAACATGAACGGAGCCCGAAAAAATATCAAGAACAATATTCATACCGCCGAGTTTATAACAATGTATCATAGTATCACCTGTTAAATGATGGATAATTTCATTAAAAATGCCGCCTTGTGGCGGCATTTTGTTTTTTATAGGATGACTGATGAGAAAGGATGACGGATGGCGTTTTTCTCGCATGAAGGCGTATGCTGATACGTCGATTGCGAAAAAACGTCAAGCAAAATCTTTTTGCGTTCCGTCGCCTTTATCGCAGGCATCAATTATTTCTTGCTTTCGCACTGCTGGTTTGCAACACCGCAGCTTGTTTTGCAAGCTGACTGGCAGGATGTCTGGCATTCGCCGCAGCCGCCCTTTTTAGCGCTTTCGCAAAGATTCTTTGTTTCAAGAGTCTTGATTTTCATATCTGTATCCTCCGAAAAATTATTTTTTCTTATTATATCACGCAAAACCGGTGATGTCAATCATTTAATGAGCGATTCGCCCGTCATCTGTGCAGGCTGTTCAAGACCCATGATATCGAGCATTGTGGGAGCGATATCACAGAGCTTTCCGCCTTCCTTAAGCTCGCAGTCATGACCTACAACAACGAAGGGAACGGGATTTGTTGTGTGAGCCGTGAAGGGTGAGCCGTCGGGTTCATACATCTTGTCTGCATTACCGTGGTCAGCAGTAATGAGCATTACGCCGCCCTTTGCGGAAACTGCATCGCAGATTTTACCGACACAGGTATCAACAGCTTCAACCGCTGCAACAGCTGCTTCAAACACGCCTGTGTGACCAACCATGTCGCAGTTTGCATAGTTGAGGATGATAACATCATATTTATCTGTATCGATAGCTTCGAGAAGCTTTTCGGTTACTTCATATGCGCTCATTTCGGGCTGCATATCATAAGTTGCAACTGCAGGTGACTTAACAAGAATTCTATCTTCGCCGTCATACTGCTTTTCAACGCCGCCGTTGAAGAAGAATGTTACATGAGCATATTTTTCTGTTTCAGCAATACGGAGCTGAGTCATACTCTTTGCTGAAAGATATTAGCCGAAAGTATTGTCAAGAGTCTGAGGCTTGAATGCAACATTAACATTGGGCATTGTTGCATCATACTGAGTCATGCAGACATAGTAAAGATTTTTGAGCTGTTCGCGTTCAAAACCGCTGAACTCACTATCAACAAAAGCTCTTGTGATTTCTCTTGCTCTGTCGGGACGGAAGTTGAAGAAAACAACCGAGTCATTATCCGAAACAGGCTGTGCATCATTTGAAACAGCGGGAACAATGAATTCATCGGTAACTTCGTTCTTATAGGATTCTTCAATCATTTCGCAGCCGCAGTCAAACTTCACGCCTTCGCACTTTGTCATTGCATCATATGCCTTGACAACTCTTTCCCAGCGGTTGTCTCTGTCCATTGCATAGTATCTGCCGATGATTGTTGCGATTTTGCCTGCACCGATTTCTGCACATTTCTTATAAAGGTCAGCTACGAAATCCTTGCCCGATGTGGGAGGAACGTCTCTGCCGTCCATAAGGCAATGAACAAAAATCTTTTCAAGACCCATATCTTTTGCCATCTTGATGAGACCGTAAAGGTGGGTATTGTGGCTGTGAACACCGCCGTCAGAAAGAAGACCCATAAGGTGAAGTGCGGAATTATTCTTCTTGCAGTTTTCGATTGCACCGAGAAGAGCTTCATTCTCAAAGAAATCGCCGTCATTGATTGACTTTGTGATTCTTGTGAGCTCCTGATAAACAACTCTGCCTGCACCGATATTGGTGTGACCGACTTCGCTGTTACCCATCTGACCGTCGGGAAGACCTACATCCATACCCGATGCGCCGATATATGTCATGGGATTTTCAGCCATTATCTTATCAAGGTTAGGAGTCTTTGCAGCGGCAATTGCGTTGCCGTAATCACTGTCGTTTCTTCCGAAACCGTCCATTATGCAAAGAAGCACGGGTTTTTTGCTCATAACAAACATCCTTTCAAAAATACAGGGGTCGGTGGTTTCCGACCCCCTGAAAACTTTAATTATTTTGAAGCTGCTGCAACGATAGCTGCAAACTTTTCTGCAACGAGTGATGCGCCGCCGATAAGACCGCCGTCAACATCATACTGAGCAAGAAGCTCTGCTGCGTTTGCATCGTTCATTGAGCCGCCGTACTGGATAACAAACTTATCAGCTGCATCCTTTGTGTAAAGCTCTGCAATAAGAGCACGGATAACAGCGCAGACTTCGTTTGCCTGCTCGGGAGTAGCGGTAAGACCTGTGCCGATAGCCCAGACGGGTTCGTAAGCGATGATGATATTTGCAAGCTCAGCTTCGGAAACGCCTGAAAGAGCAACCTTTGTCTGAAGTCTTACAACCTCTGCGGTGATGCCGAGTTCTCTTTCCTTAAGAACTTCGCCTACGCAAAGGATAACCTTAAGACCTGCGTTGAGAGCAGCTCTTACACGGTCACGGAC
>JAZSAH010000005.1:0-15965 GCA_045601745.1 Acutalibacteraceae bacterium | reverse complement strand
AACACCGTTGTAGCCGTACCATGCGGGGTCCATTCTTGCTCTGTTATAGGTTAAATCCATACGGTAGAAATCTCCGCCGTCATAGGTGTCAAGCTCTTCTTTAAGAGCCTTGAAATCTGCGTAATCACCCGTGAAGTTCGATTTTAGCTGATCCATGCTGTAACGGTCTGTATTGGCGCATGAAACCTCGCCGATAACGCAGCAGAGAAGAAGCACGGCAACTGCCGATTGTTGATATTTTTTGTCCTTCATAAGGGCAAAAACAAGGCAGTAGGTAACGGTGAAAATAATGCTGATAAGAACTGTTATTTCTTCAACATTCTTTGAACCGATTTCCTGAACGAGAATTATGAAGCCGAGAACGGCAACGCCCGTTCCGAGAATTGCTCTGCCGCTGAATTCATTGAGCCTTGTGAATGCTTTATATGCAAGAACAAGAAGGATGAACGAATACATGAATGACCAGCGATAGGGGAGGTCATTGGGATAATGGAAACCGTGCCAGATATAGTTGACAATGTTGATGTTGAAGCTGAAATACATTATTCCGAGAAGTGCAACATTGGCAACCTTTTCTTTGAGAGGAACGGATTTGGTGAAAAGATAAAGGGGAACGAGAATAACCGTTGCCATGCCGCAGAAAACATTGGGAAGAACATCGTCGCCGCTGCTGCGGATGGTGGGGTTAACGCTTGCAAGGTGGTTTGCAAGGAAATCGAAAATGGAATAATAGGAATCATATTCCGTGGGGAAGGTGCCTGAAGTAGCCGAACAGTTTCTTAAAATAAGGAAGGTCGGAATGAGCGATACTGCAACAAGACCTGCCGCCGCAACGCTTGCAAAAGCAAAGGTGAAGCCGCTGCGAAGGAAAAGACTGCCCTTGATTTTATCCTTGAATTTATAGACTTTTTCGCCGTTTTCATCAAGGGTATAGGGTGTTGAAACATGAACGGAGCCTGCTTCGCTTTTGCTGAAATAATAAACAAGGAAATAGATGACCGAGAATATGCAGGTCATGAATCCCATGTAGTAGCTTGAAAGGAGAGTCAGTGCAAGGAAGGCGATGTAAACTCTCGGATTGCGTTTGTTAATGATGTTTTCGATTCCGAGTATAACAAGAGGGAAATAAACCATCGCATCAATCCACATGACATTCCAGTAATAGGCGATGAAATATCCGCACATCGAATAAAGAATGCCGAAAGCGGCGGTTGTGTAGTCGTGTCTGCCCTGCGACTTTTTAAGATAATATGTGAATGAGGCTGCTGCAAGGGCGGCCTTTGTTATTATCATTCCCGCAATTGCTTCAGGCATATTTTCATGACCGAGAAGAAGCATGATTATTGCGCTCGGACTGGAAAGATAGTTGAAGAAGTTACCGAGGAACGGTGAACCCAGACCTGTCTGCCATGAATATAGGAAGGACTGAAGTCCCGTTACTCTGTCATAGAATTCGGCAAAAAGAGGACCGTACTGATGATAGAGGTCCATTCTGAGAATTGTTGTTTCACCGAAGGGGAAAAGGTCGTAGCAATAAAAAACAAGCATCATGATGCCTATCGTGCAGAAGCACGAAAGCCAGCAATAGGAGTTGCCTGCAAAAAAGCGTCTTAAAAGCGACGGCTTTTTGTCAAGTCGAGTCATAAGTTTTTTCCTCCGAAAGAAATTTTTTCAATACACATTAAATATAACATATAATTATTTTCATTTCAAGTGAACAATCTGTAAATGAGATGAACAAACTGTAAATCTCTGTTCTAAACAAGGACAAGAAGCCATATACTTTAATTGACAACAAGCCATAAGGTTTTGAAAGGTATCTTTCCGCCACAGCTTCGTTAAAAATTTTTGAAATAACCTTGTATTCCTGCAGATTTTTGCCTTGCTGTGACGAAAATCTCCACTTTCAAAACTGCTTTGCATCTGAAATGCAATAGATTGCGTGCAGTCGGGCATTTCTTCGATGCAGGCATACGGGCGTATGTCAAAGAGAAAAATGTCCGAATGTGCGTGATATTATTGTATTTCAGACTTATGTGTTGCTGTTAATTAAAGTATATTTACAAACGGAATGTAAAGGAAAACGAAAATGGATAATATAAAACGATTTGATACCGCCGTTGTCAGTCTTTCAAAAAGGCTTTCGGAGATGTTCCTTGCCATGGATGATGCCGATAAAAACAGAATCCGTGAAATAAGAATAAGAAACAGACGCCCCGTGACCGTTATAACCGACAAAGGAACGGAATTTCTGACATCTTCGGGAAGGATAACGCAGATTTATTCCGGTCTTGCAGTCACAACAAACGAAAATGAGGTTTCGGATATTTTCAGACGCATATGCGGATATTCGGTTCACAGCTTTGCGGATGCGATAAACCGCGGATATATAACAATAAACGGAGGCCACAGAGCAGGAGTTGCAGGTACGGCTGTTACCGAAAAAGGAAAAATAACGGCAGTGCGTGATATCTGCGCCGTAAACTTAAGGATTGCAAGGGAAATCAAGGGCTCAGCGGATGATATCATGAAAATGTTCTTTTCTCACGGACTTTGTTCCGTCATTATTGCAGGTCCTCCGTCAAGCGGAAAAACAACGGTTCTCCGTGACCTTGCAAGACAGCTCTCTTCGTCTGCGGGTTCATTCAGAAAAACGTTTATCTGTGACGAAAGAGGAGAAATCGGCGCTTCTTTTTCGGGGATTGAACAGAATGATATCGGAATAAACAGTGACCTTATAACCTCATATCCGAAGGCAGAGGGAATAATGATCGGTCTGCGTTCTTTTTCTCCGGATATTATTATTTGCGATGAGGTTTCAACTTATGAAGAAGTCGGGGCGATTGTTTCGGGTGTCAACAGCGGAGTGTGTTTTGCATTGAGCATTCATGCACGCAACGAAACGGAGCTTAAATCAAAACCGCTTCTGAAACAGCTTCTTGAAACGGGGGAATTCGGAAGGGTTATTCTTCTTTCGGATGAAAAAGTCGGAAAAACAAAGAAAATATACGGGGCAGGTGAGTTGATTGCTTAAAATTTCCGCCATGCTTCTTCTTGCAGCGGCGTTTGCGCTTGCAGGAAGATGGGCGTCATCAATTCAGGAAAAGCGTGTTTCCGTCATGGGCGAAATAATGCTGATGATAAACATTATCGAGTCACAGCTCCGTTATTCCCATCTTCCCGTTACGGATTTGCTCCGTGTGCTTTGCGATAATCCGGGACTTACGGACCTCGGATTTATAAAAATCTGCCGTGAAAGAGTCTGTTTCGGAGAGGCGTTTCCCGATGCATGGAAAAACAGCGTTGAATCCGAAACATCTCTATGCAGACTTTTGCCCGATTCGGTCGGTGTACTTACCGCATTCGGTGCGGATATAGGGTCAACCGACCTTGAAAGTCAGCTTTCGGGTTGTGAATACTACAAACAGATTTTTTTCGGTGAACTTGAAACGCAGCGTGAGAAAAGCATGAAATACAAAAAGCTTTTCCCGCCGCTGGGATTACTCCTCGGAATTTCTGCGGCGATATTTATACTTTGATGACTGAGGTGTTTTATGGATATAACCGTTGTTATAAAAATCGCATCCGTCGGAATTATTGTTGCAATTCTTAATTCTATTCTTGTCCGTTCCGGTCGTGATGATTATGCGATGATAACCATTCTTGCAGGAATAGTTGTTGTGCTGATGATGCTCATTCCGCATTTTTCACAGCTTCTCGATACGGTAAAGAGTATTGTCGATTTTTAAATTATGGATATAGTCAAGGTTGCATTTCTCGGAATACTGACAGCTCTCATCTATGCATTCCTGAGAAACACAAGACCCGAAATTGCGCCTCTTGCCGTATTGGGAGGCACGGCGGTGATTCTCATTGCCGTCGGAAACAGGTTTTCGGATTTGTCTGACGGTGCGGAAAAAATGATGGGACTTTCGGGGATCGGAAAAGAAAACGCTCAGATTCTTCTCAAGGCGCTCGGAATTTTTGTCACAACGCAGTTTGCGGCGGATATCTGCTATGATAATTCATGCTCCGCAATTGCGGCGGCGGTTGAGCTTGCAGGCAGAATCGGCGCACTGTATCTTGCCATGCCGATGCTCGAAACCGTTGCACGCCTTGCCATGGGACTTATAAACGGATGAACTATGAAATATAAAAAAATATCGGCGTTCCTGCTTTTTGTAATATTATTTTTTTCTTTCGGCACAACCGCTTTTGCAAATGTTGATGAATACGGAAATGACTGGCTTGAATCAAGCGGAGCAAATGAGCTTTCTGAGTATCTGACCGATGAAACAAGCGATTATCTGAAAAAGCTCGGTTGTGAAGATATTGAGTTTGAAAAAATATTTTCCGTATCGCTGTCTTCTGTAACGGAGCTGATAAAAGATTTGTTTGTTGACGGGATAACCGAGCCGATGAAATGTCTTTTCAAAACTGTGGGTGCCGTTATGCTTGTGAGCATATGCTCGGGATTTTTCCCCGATGATGAAAAAAGTAAAACCGTTCTCAATCTCATCTGCGGAAGCTTTCTGATAATCGAAATCTTCACTCCTGCGATAAAAAGCGTAAGTGCGGCGGCATCTGCAATGGGTGCGTGTGCGGCATTTGAAAAAGCGCTTATACCCGTTCTTGCGGCGATTGTAACCGTAAGCGGAAAACCGTCAACAGCCTTGTCATCTCAGGGATTGATGTTTGCGGCGGCGCAGTTTGTTGAAGCTTTTGCGTCGGATACCGTTATGCCTCTTGTCGGAATATGCGGTGCACTCAATATAACGGGTGCAATTTTTCCAACCCTGCGGCTTTCGGCGATATCCGAAACCGTCAGAAAAACTGCGCTGACATTTCTGACTTCTGCTTCGGGACTTTTTACAGGATTTCTGACACTCAAAAATGTTCTTGCATCAACGGTTGACGGTATGGCTGTCAAAGGCGTGAAGCTTGCGGCGAATACCTTTGTTCCCGTAATCGGCGGTGCAATAGGCGAAGCGTATACATCGGTTGTCGGCAGTCTGTCAATGATAAGAAAAACGGTTGGTATATATGCAATCATTGTTTTCTTTGCCGTAACAATACCCGTGATAATCAACCTTGCGCTGTGGATTGTTTCGCTGAGAATTTCCTGCATGATAAGCGATTTACTTGACCAGAAACAATGCTCCGAGTTATTAAAAGGAATTGCTTTTATCTTTTCAACGGTGAATGTTCTTCTGCTTCTCTGTGCGGCTGTTTTTATCATATCGGCAGGCATTGTTGCGTTTGTCGGAACGGGTGGTTGATATGGATTTTCTGAAAAATACGGCACTTGGTCTTATAGCCGCCGCTGCGGCAGGAACTCTTGCAACCGTCATTGTGCCGAGGGGGTCGATGGATAAAACTCTTCGTGCGGTGGTCGGAATATTTGTTGTTGCGGTTATCTGTTCACCGTTTGCGCAGATATCGGAAACGGAGCTGATCGATGGGGCATTTGTAAAATCAGATGAGATTTTATCGGATGACTCATATACGGCAGAAATGCAGGAAAAGATGATTGGATTTTTCAATTCGGAAATAGATTCAAATGTAAAAGAAATTGCATCGGAACTGAATATAAATGTTGTTTCTGTAAATTCCGAAATAACGGTTGATGAAAACCACTGTATAAATATACATAAAATTGTTGTGAATATAAGTGATTGCGAAACATCGGCAAAGGAAAGTTTATCTGTAAAAATCAGCGAAAATCTCGGCGTTCCCGCAGAGGTAATTGCGGAATAAGGAACGGTATTCAAGGTGGAAAACATAACCCGAATCATTAAGGAAACTGTTGAAAAAATTTCGGCAAAAAGCCGCCTTAATAAAAGGCTTCTGCTGATTGTTCTGATGCTTGTGTCGGGGATAATACTGCTTTTGGCAAGTGAGCTTTCCGACAATGGAAAAACAGCATCCGCCGATATTACGGAGCCGACCTCCGCTTACGGTATGCAGGAATATTCCGAAGCGCTCGAACAACGCTTGACTTCAATAATATCAAGCATTGAAGGCGCAGGAGCAACAAGGGTTATGATAACTTTCGAAAGCGGCGGCGAGGATATTTATCTTCACGATTCCGACTACGGCGAGAATGCTGTTTCCGGCGAAAAAAACAGCTTTGAACGCAAGGATGAATATGTCATAATTGACGGGTCTTCGGGAGAGCAGGGGATAGTTGTCAGAAGAGCCGAACCGAAAGTGAGGGGAGTTGTTGTTGTTTGTGAAGGCGGTGGTTCGGAAACGGTGCGTGCGCAAATCACCGAGGCTGTCACGGCGCTGCTCGACATAAGCAGTGCGAGAGTCAGCGTTGCAAAAATGGATTAATGCATAAAAATACATAAATGGAGGATATAATCATGATTATCAGAAGAAGACAGTTATTGCTTGCAACCCTTGTTTTTGCCCTTGCGGCGGCGGTTTTTGTTAATTGGTATTATACAAAACCGCAGGTTGAATCCGCAGCAGCAAAAACAGAAACAACGGAGATTCAGGCTCAGGAAGGTGCAAACCTCGGAGATGCACGCTATGTTATTTCAACCGATGCCTTGCTTGAAGATACCGCTGCACAGGCTCAGGCAACGGAATATTTTTCCGGTGCAAAGCTTCGCAGAAAAACAGCTCACGATGAAGCCGCCGAAGCGCTTAACGATATAATCAAAGACAGCTCGTCATCATCCGATGCGGTTTCAAAAGCGACTAAGGTTCTTGAAGAGCTTTCAAAGTCAATTGCGCTGGAAAGCGATGTTGAAAATCTTATCACCGCAAAGGTCGGCTGTGAGAATCTTGTTATCCTCAACGCAGGGAATGCAGAGATTATTGTTGAAAACGGGTCGCTTGATGAGGTGTCCGTTGTGAAGATAAAAGAGGTTGTTGTCAAGCATACGGGACTTCCTGTTGACAATATAACAATCATCGAAATGGAATATTAACAAATATTTTATAAAATATAGTTGTATATTTAAACATTTAATGGTATAATCAACGGGTAATATGGGGTAACCCTATACTCGGAGGAATACTATGCTTACAAGACGAGAAGAAAGAGAGCAGGCTTTTATTCTGCTTTTTGAAAAATCATTCAACGAGGATGTTGCCGTTACGGAGCTTTACGAAATGGCGGTTGAAAATGAGATCATTGAAGAAAGTGATTTTGCAAAGGACCTTGCCGTGAAGGTTACGGAAAATCTCGCAGCAATCGATGCAGCCATTGAAAAGCATTCAGTTAAATGGAAAATGAACAGAATTTCCAAGGTTGCGCTTGCAGTTATGCGCCTTGCAATCTGCGAAATACTTTTCTATGACGATATTCCCGTGGGAGTTTCGATTAACGAAGCTGTTGAGCTTTGCAAAAAGTATGCATCAAAGGATGATTATTCATTCGTAAACGGCATTCTCAGCTCAATTGCAAAGGAAGAAAAATAATGCTCACTCTCGGAATTGACACAAGCAACTACACAACCTCTGTCTGTCTTTATGACAGTATCAGCGGTGAAATGCGTCAGAAAAAGCTCCTTTTACCCGTCAAAGAGGGGGAGAAGGGGCTTCGTCAGAGTGATGCGGTTTTTCATCATACCTCAAGACTTCATCCTCTTATGAAAGAGCTTTTTGAGGAAAACAGCGGTGAAATCGGTGCGATAGGCGTTTCCGAGAAACCGAGGGATGCGGAAGGCTCGTATATGCCTTGCTTCCTTGTCGGAGTGAATACGGCAAACTGTATCGGTGCTGTTATGAATAAACCTGTTTACGGTTTTTCTCATCAGTCGGGTCATATAGCTGCCGCACTTTATTCGTGCGGTAAAACAGAGCTTATAAATGAAAAATTCATAGCCTTTCATGTTTCGGGAGGAACAAGTGAGATGCTCCTTGTTTCACCAAGCCGTGAGAGGATTTTTGATGTTGAAATAATCGGCGAAACCCTTGACCTCAACTGCGGACAGGCTGTTGACCGTGCGGGAGTTATGATGGGACTTTCGTTTCCGTGCGGAAAAGAGCTTGAAAAGCTTGCGCTGAATTGTGATAAAACCTATAATCCCAAAATATGCGTCAAAGACGGAAACTGCAGTCTTTCGGGTCTTGAAAATCAATGCAGAAAAATGCTTGACGGCGGCGAAAAACATGAGAATGTTGCACGCTACTGCATAGATTTTGTTGCAAAAACCGTTGAAAAAATGACAGATTACGCTATTGAAAAATACGGCAGATTACCGATTGTTTATGCAGGCGGAGTTATGTCAAATTCAATAATAAAAGAAAAAATCACGGGTAAATATAAAAACGCAAGTTTTGCTCATCCCGATTTTTCATGCGACAATGCGGCAGGTATTGCATATCTTGCTTCCCTGAAAGGAGGCTGCAACGATGTCTGACGGAGTAGTATTGACTGTCAGCCAGCTCAACAGATATGTGAAATCGATTATTGAGCAGGACAGAAATCTGCAGACCGTTTTTGTTCAGGGCGAAATTTCGAATTTTACCAATCACTATAAAACGGGCCATTTTTATATGACAATCAAAGACGAATTTTCGTCGATAAAAGCAGTGATGTTCAAAACCGCAAATATGCGTCTTAAATTCATGCCTGAAAATGCGATGAGCGTTATTATAAAAGGCAGGGTTTCCGTTTTTGAGCGTGACGGTCAGTATCAGCTGTATATAGACGATATGCAGCCCGACGGAATAGGCGCATTGAGTTATGCGTTTGAGCAGCTTAAGGAAAGGCTTGCAAAAGAAGGTCTGTTTGATTCTGAAAAGAAAAAGCAGATTCCCGCATTCCCTCAGAGGGTAGGGGTTGTAACCTCACCGACGGGTGCGGCGATAAGAGATATAATAAATGTTATTTCAAGGCGTTTCCCTCTGACGGAGCTCATTCTTTGTCCCGTTGCCGTTCAGGGTGAATATGCCGCACCGCAGATAAGAGCTGCAATCGAGGAATTCAACAGACAGAAAGCGGCGGATGTTCTTATTGTCGGCAGAGGCGGCGGTTCAATAGAAGAATTATGGGCGTTCAACGAAGAAATTGTTGCGAGAGCCGTTGCGGCAAGTGAAATCCCCGTCATTTCCGCTGTCGGACATGAAACGGATTTCACAATCTGCGATTTTGCTGCAGATTTAAGAGCGCCGACTCCTTCGGCAGCTGCAGAGCTTGCCGTTCCCGATATGTATCAGCAGAAAGAAATGCTTGATAATGCTCAGAGACGGCTCAATTCTGCAGTTTATGATAAAATCGGAACGGAACGAGCAAAGCTTGAATTTAAAAACTCCGTTCTGCAGAGAATGAGTCCGCAGAACTACATTGATAATCTCCGTGTACGCTGTGACCGTGCATCAATGCCAATGGAAAATGCGGTGAAGCACGGCGTGACGGTCAGAGCAAAAGAGTTTTCTTCTCTTTGTGCAAAACTTGAAGCGATGAGTCCTCTGAAAATCCTTGCAAGGGGCTACAGCGTTGCAAGCAAAGAAGGAAAAATAATTTCGGATGTTTCCGGTATTGAAAAAGGCGATATGATTAATGTCAGAGTCGGCGGCGGAGATATCGAATGCGAAGTAACAAACGTAAAGGGTTGTTGAATATGGAAAAAATGACTTATGAAAAGGCTGTTGCAAGGCTTGAAGAAATTGTGGACAAGCTTGAAAACGGCAACCTTGCCCTTGAAGAAATGATGAAGCTTTATGAGGAAGGCACTTCCCTTGCCGCAAAATGCTCAAAGAGTCTTGATGCCGCACAGCTCAGAATAACAGAACTTTCTTCGGGAGAAAACAAATGATTGATTTCAACAAACGGTTCAATGAATATGTTCACCTTATCAATGAGGCGGCAGATAAATATGTTTCCGGAAAGGCATTTGACGGCAGAGAATCCCCGGGTCTTTCTGAAATGCTGAAGGCTATGGCTTATTCTCTCAGCAACGGCGGTAAACGCATCAGACCGTTGCTGACTCTTGAATTCTGCCGTCTGTGCGGCGGTGATTATAAAAAAGCTGTTCCTTTTGCACTCGGTGCGGAAATGATTCATACCTATTCGCTTATACACGACGATTTGCCGTGTATGGATAATGACGATATGAGAAGGGGAAAGCCCTCAAGTCATAAGGTTTTCGGTGAAGCAAATGCACTTCTTGCAGGCGATGCACTTCTCACCCTTGCATTTGAAACGGTTCTTTCCGCAGAGGGAATGAGTGCCGAAGCAAAAACAAGGGCAGGTCTTGAGCTTGCAAAGGCTGCAGGCTGTTCGGGCATGATTGCAGGCCAGGTCATGGACCTTGCAAACGAAGGAAAATCCGTTTCTCTTGACGAAATCAGAAAAACGGACAGGCTTAAAACGGGTGAAATGATAAGGGTATCCTGCGTTATGGGATGCATAGCTGCAGGCGCCGATGAAGAAAAAATCAGGTCGGCTGAAATTTACAGCGGAAATATAGGACTTGCTTTCCAGATAGTTGACGATATTCTTGATGTGACAAGCGATGAGGAAACCCTCGGCAAGCCCATCGGAAGCGACAGTGAAAACGGAAAATCAACCTATGTTTCGCTTTTGGGACTTGAAAAATCGGCTGAATATGCCGAAGAACTTACCAAAGATGCAAAAAAGGCATTGGATATTTTCGGAGATGAAGGAGAATTTCTTGTTATGCTTGCCGATATGCTTGCAGACAGAAAAAACTGATTATGGCTCAGACAATTCTTGAAAATATAAAGCATCCGTCGGACATCAGAAATCTTGACGGTGCGGGTCTTGAATCGCTGTGCGCAGAGATACGCAGAACGCTGATTGATACCGTTGCTTCAACGGGCGGTCATCTTGCGTCAAATCTTGGTACGGTTGAATTGACTGTTGCCCTGCATAAGAGCTTCCGTTCACCCGATGATAAAATAATATGGGATGTCGGTCATCAGGCATATACCCATAAGCTTCTTACGGGCAGATATTCCGGATTTTCAACCCTTCGCAAGGAGGGCGGAATATCGGGATTTGTGCGCCCCGATGAAAGTGAACACGACAGCTTTTATGAAGGTCACGCAGGCGTGTCCGTTTCTCAGGCGGCAGGTGTTGCTGCCGCAAATGCCGCAAAGGGCAGCAAGAATTATGCCGTTGCGGTTATCGGTGACGGCTCTTTCGGCAACGGAATGGCTTATGAAGCCCTCAACCATGCAGGCTCAACAAAAACAAGACTCATCGTTATTCTCAACGATAATGAAATGTCGATATCCGAGAATGTCGGCGCAATGGCAAGATATCTTGCTTCTTTCAGAGCGAAACCCGAATATTACCGCTTCAAGGCGGGAACGGAAAAGGCTCTCAACCGAATTCCCGTTGTCGGAAAATCACTTTCACAGCATATCTTAAGACTAAAAAATACAATCAAGAACATTATTTATTCCAGCTCATTTTTTGAGGATCTGGGATTCAGATATATAGGACCTATTGACGGTCACAATATTTCAAAGCTCTGCGAAGCGATGAACAGCGCAAAGATGATTGAACGCCCCGTTGTTATTCATATCAACACACTCAAGGGCAGAGGCTATGATTTTGCGGAAAACGCACCCGAAAAGTTCCACGGAATATCCCGGTTTGATATAAACACGGGTGAGCCTCTCGGAGGCGGAGACTGCTATTCTTCACGCTTCGGAAAGGCACTTTCGGAATTCGCTTCCAAAGACAAAAGAATATGTGCAATAACGGCGGCGATGGCTCTCGGCACGGGTCTTGATGAGTTTTCAAAGACTTATCCCGACAGATTCTTTGATGTCGGTATTGCAGAAGAACACGCCGTAACCTTTGCAAGCGGTCTTTCTGCGGCGGGAATGCTTCCTGTTTTTGCTGTTTATTCAACTTTCCTGCAGAGATGCACAGACCAGCTTATCCATGACGGTGCGCTTCAGAGGCAGAAAATGGTTATCGCCGTTGACAGAGCAGGTTTTGTGGGTGAAGACGGCGAAACCCATCAGGGTCTTTTTGATGCGGCGCTTCTTCAGAGCATACCCAACACAACGGTTTATTCTCCCGCAACCTATTCGGAGCTTAACAAGGCTCTTTATAATGCTTTCTATAAAGATAATAATCTCATCGTTATCAGATATCCGAGGGGAAGTATGCCGGATGTTTCCGACGGAGGAATATCAGGCGGCGATTTTGATGTTATCGGAAACGGTAAAATTGCAATCGTGACCTACGGTAGACTGTATTTCAATGCCCTCAAAGCTCAAGAAATGCTTTGCAAAAAAGGTATTGATATAAGAATAATAAAGATTAACAAAATTAAACCCATGCCACACGGTGCAACTGAAAACGCGCTTGAATGCGAAAATGTTTTCTTTTTCGAGGAAGGAATGCGCTCGGGCGGTGTTGCTGAAAAATTCGGCTCGCTTCTTCTTGAAAACGGTTTCAGAGGCGGATATTCGGTAACTGCGGTTGATGATGAATTCGTTGCTCATGCAAGCGTTGCAAGGCTTATGGAAAAATATTCGATGGATGCCGAAGGCATGGTAAGGAAAATCGAAAAAGAGGTTCGGTTATGAGTGAAAAAATGCGGCTTGACGTTGCCGTTTTTGAAAGAGGATATGCCGAAACAAGGGAAAAGGCAAAAGCCATGATTATGGCAGGAAGCGTCTATCTCAACGGTCAGAAGGCTCTCAAGGGCGGCGTCAATATTAAAGAAACAGATGTTATTGAGGTCAGAGGTGCCGTCAACCCGTTTGTCAGCAGAGGTGGTCTCAAGCTTGACAAAGCGGTTAAAAGCTTCGGATTGAATCTGAGCAATTGCATCTGCATGGATATCGGCGCATCAACGGGCGGTTTTACAGACTGTATGTTAACAAACGGCGCAAGCAAGGTCTATGCAATCGATGTCGGCTACGGTCAGCTTGCATGGAAGCTGCGCTGCGATGAAAGAGTTGTCAATCTTGAAAGAACAAATTTCAGATATGTCACCCGTGAGCAGGTGCCCGATGAAATTGATTTTGCAAGCGTTGATGTTTCGTTTATATCGCTGAAGCTGATTTTACCGGTTATGCATACTCTGCTCAAAGACGGCGGTCATTCGGTGTGCCTTATAAAACCGCAGTTTGAAGCGGGAAAAGAGAATATCGGGAAAAAAGGCGTTGTCAGAGATAAAAGCGTGCATGAGGATGTTGTTGCAAGCATAACCGCATTTGCCTCTGAAAACGGTTTCAAAGTTCTTGGCGTTGATTTTTCACCGATAAAAGGACCCGAAGGCAATATTGAATATCTTATGTATATTGAAAAATGCGAAAACGGTGAAATGCTCTGGGAAGGCTCTGTTTCGGAGCTTGTTGAGCGTTCACATGAAAATCTTGATAAATAAGGGGATAAGAAAATGAAAATTGTTCTTATGCCGAATTTAACACGGAAAGAAGCTTTTAGCGTTACCGTCGGAATATGCGAAAGCCTTAAAAATCTCGGTGCGGAATATTGCTTTTCTTCGGAATTCAGGACTGAATTTGAGTTCACCGGAGCTGAGTTTCTTCCGGTTGAAGAAGCAATTGCCCTGTGTGATGCGGTGATTGCAATAGGCGGTGACGGCTCGATAATCCATGCCGCAAAGCTCGCCGTAACCGAGAAAAAACCCATTCTCGGAATCAATGCAGGCAGGCTTGCGTTCATGGCAGGTCTTGAAGATAACGAGCTGAACCTGCTTTCACGACTCATTGACGGCGATTATACTCTCGATAAGCGGCTTCTGCTCAGAACAAAAATAATCGATGCAAACGGTAATGTGACGGATAAAGGCTATTGCGTTAACGACTGCCTTATAACCAACGAAGAAAAGCAGAGAATGACTGCGATTGATGTTGCTCTCAACGGCAAGAATTTCAACAGCTATCTTTGCGACGGCGTTCTCGTTTCAACTCCAACCGGTTCAACGGCATATTCGCTGTCGGCAGGCGGTCCGGTTGTTGACCCCGAGCTTGAAAGCATATTGCTCACGCCTCTCTGTCCGCATTCGCTTGTTGACCGTTCGCTGATTTTCAGACCCGATGCAGTCATAACGGTAACCTCTGCGGAGGATCTGCCGCTTTGCATATCAAACGACGGAGCAGAACCCGTTGTTATTGCGCCGGGATGCCGTGCGGAAATTTCAAGAGCAGATTTGACTGCAGATTTTATCAGAATCAAGTCGGATAATTTTATCGACATCTTATATAAAAAATTAGCGCAAAGAAGATAAGCGTTGTTGCGCTGAAAGGATGAAAAACGTGAAAAAGAAAAGACATGAAGCGATAGTCAGATTAATCGAGGAAAACTGCCTTTCCACTCAGACTGACCTTCTCGAAATGCTCCGCAGGGAGGGTTTTGACACAACTCAGGCAACGATTTCAAGAGATATCAAGGACTTACGCCCCATCAAGAAGGTTGACGAAATGGGAAGAAGCCGATATGCCGTAGACAGCGGTGAGTCGGGCGAGCTTCTCGGAAAATACAGAAGTATTTTCAGTCATTCCGTTATTTCTGCCGATTATGCAGGAAACACTCTTGTTATCAGATGCTACACGGGCATGGCTCAGGCAGCCTGTGCGGCTCTTGACTCCATGCATTGGGACGGCCTTGTGGGCACTCTTGCAGGCGATGACACCATTTTTGCGCTTTGCAGAACACCCGAGCTTGCAAACAGCATGAAGGATGCGATTGCCGATTTACTCGGATGATTTTTGAAGGGAACAGAAAAAATTTATGTTAGTCGGTCTGAAAATCGAAAATATTGCCGTAATAGAAAGTGCAGAGATTGAATTTGACCCGGGTCTGAATGTCATGACGGGTGAAACGGGTGCGGGTAAGTCTATCGTTATCGATTCAATCAATGCCGTTCTCGGTGAAAGAACATCAAGAGAGCTTATCCGTTCAGGTGCCGAAAGCGCAAAGGTTTTTGCATCATTTTCGGATATAAACGCCGCAACCGAAAGCATTCTTGACGAAATGGGAATTGAAAAAATGCCTGATAAAACGCTTGTTCTGAGTCGTTCTCTTTCTGCTTCGGGCAAGAATTCCTGCAGGATAAACGGCACTCCCGTAACCGTTTCCGCCCTTAAAGAAATCGGTTCGGGTCTGATAAATATTCACGGTCAGCATGACAGTCAGGCTCTTTTATCGCCTGATAAGCATTGCGGATTCATTGACCTTCTCGCCGAAAATGAGGGGCTGAGAGGGGAGTATAAACGCATCTTCACTGAGCTTGTGTCGGTAAAAAAAGAGCTTGAAGCTCTGTATGATACGAGAGATGAAAAGGCGGCAAGACTCGATTATCTCAATTTTCAGATAAAGGAAATCACCGATGCCGATATCCGTATCGGTGAGCGTGAAGAACTTACAAAAGAAAAAGAGCTTCTTCAAAACAGCGGCAGAGTTGTCAAAGCTCTCGAAAAGGCTTATGCCGCACTCAGCGATGATAACGGTCTGTTATCCGGTGCCGAGGATTGCGCACATGAGCTTGATACCGCTTCCAAATATTTTGACGGTGCAAAGGATGCCGCAAAAAATATGCGTGCCGTAACATATGAGCTTTCCGATGTTTCCGCACAGGTGAGGGAAATTGTCAACAGCTTTGATTTCAGCCCCGAAAGGCTTACGGAAATTAACGAAAGACTTGATTTTCTTTACAGAATGTCCATGAAATACGGCGCAAACGAAAGCGATATTCTTGACTGCCTTGAAAAAGCGGTTGAAGAAAGAAATGCAATTGAAGTTTCGGATGAAAGAATATCGGAGCTTGAAGAAAGGCTCTATGCGCTTTCCGATGAAATAAAGATTCTTTCGGCAAAACTGACTGACAGCCGTATGACTGCGGCAAGAGAATTTGAAAAGCAGGTCAGGGCAGAGCTTGAATTCCTTGATATGCCGAAGGTTTCGTTTGTTGTTGAAAGAAAAGCAACTGCGCTTACTTCAAGGGGTGCGGATGCAATAGAATTCCTTA
This sequence comes from Acutalibacteraceae bacterium, assembly GCA_045601745.1. Taxonomy (GTDB): domain Bacteria; phylum Bacillota; class Clostridia; order Oscillospirales; family Acutalibacteraceae; genus CAG-177. Next base: position 24 of record JAZSAH010000005.1, on the reverse strand, counting down.
TCAGCGCAAACCCCGGTCAGGAGC
>JAZSAH010000004.1:0-6215 GCA_045601745.1 Acutalibacteraceae bacterium | reverse complement strand
ATTCCCAACGTTGATATGTTCCGTATGCTCGGTTCAGGTACCGAAGCTTGTATGACAGCTATCCGTGTTGCACGTCTTGCAACAGGCAAGAAGAAGATTCTCAAGATGGGCGGCGCATACCACGGTTGGTCAGATCAGCTCGGCTACGGCATCCGTGTTCCCGGTTCAAAATGGACTCAGGCAACAGGTGTTCCCCTCTTCTGCTTCAGAGATACGGAAGAATTCTTCCCCGGCGACCTCAATGACCTTGAAAGAAAGCTCAAGGCTAACAAGCTCAAGGGCGGCACAGCAGCAGTTATGCTTGAACCCGTTGGTCCCGAAAGCGGTACAAGACCCGTTGACAAGAACTTCTGCAAGGGCGTTGAACAGCTCTGCCGTAAATACGGCGCTCTCCTCATCTTCGATGAAGTTGTTACAGCTTTCCGTGTCAGCATGAGTGGTGCTCAGGGTTACTTCGGCTGCTCACCCGACCTCACCGTATTCGGTAAGGTTATGGCAGGCGGATATCCCGGTGCAGGCGGTCTCGGCGGCAAGAAGGAATACATGAAGTATCTCGGCGCAGGTCTCGACGACACAGGCAAGAAGATAAAGAAGGCATTCTGCGGCGGCACAATGTCAGCTAACCCCCTCAGCTGTATCGCAGGCTACACAATGCTTGAAGAAATGGAAAAGGCTGATGCCTGCTACAAGGCAGCCCTCATGGGTGACAGACTCACAGCAGGTCTTCAGGAAATCATCAAGAAGAGAAATCTTCCCTTCGTAGCATTCAACCAGGGCTCAATCTGCCACCTCGAAACCGTTGGTACTCTTAACTTCTCCATCAACTGGAAGAAGCCTTGGGGCATCCCCGGCGTTCTCGATGCAACATCGGCTCGCAAGAAGGAAATGACTCATATGGGTGCTGCTTACATGGCAGAAGGTCTTGTAACTCTTGCAGGCAGCCGTCTCTACACAAGCGCAGCTTACACAGAAGAAATGATTGACGATGCAATCGCAAGATTCGATAAGGTATTCGAAAATATCGTTTGCCTCGAAAAGAAATAATTAAAAACCGCGGCGGGATAACCCTATCCCGCCTTATTTTAAATAATCCGAAAGGAAAACTACCATGGATGTTTTAACCGCTAAAAAGCTTGTTATTGAAGCAGGCGAAAGACTTGTTGAAAACGGTCTTATCGCAAGAACATGGGGCAACGTAAGCTGCCGTGTTGACGATAAAACCTTTGTTATAACTCCCAGCGGCAAGCCCTATATCGGACTCACTCCCGACGATATCGTTGAGGTTGCAATCAACACTCTCGAATGGGGCGGCAACGTAAAGCCCTCGTCCGAAAAGGGTATTCATGCCGAAGTATATAAGCAGTATCCCGAAGCAAATTTCGTTATCCATACCCATCAGAAGGTCGCTTCCGCAGTCAGCGCTCTTTCAACGGGCATTGAAAAGGTTGCAGGCGAAGCCGCAAGCCTTATCGGCAGCGTTGTTCATCTCGGCGGCTACGGTCTTCCCGGCACAAAGAAGCTCAGAAAGGGCGTAACAAACGCTCTTAAGCTCAGCCCCTCAAAGGCTGTTATCATGGCTCACCACGGTGCACTCTGCTTCGGAAAAGACAGCGAAGAAGCTTTTCAGGTTGCAAGCTCCCTTGAAAAGGTCTGCGCTGACTATATCCTTGATGCCGCAAAATCAAAACTCGGTTTAAAGTCGGACAATCTTGATGATTTCTGCACAGAAATTGCAGATAAACTTACAAAATCCGAAAAAACTGTTGAAATTGATAAATCCATGCTGTATAATAGTACTTGCAACAGAGAAAGCGGCGAAATCGTTTTCACCAACGAAAACGGCGACGGAATGACAATGGAGCTCAACGGTCCTTCATCCGCAATCGGCAATCTCGCAAAAGTTGCAAATGCTCATAAGGATATCTATCTTGCTTGTCCCAAGTTCAACAATATAATTCATAACGCATCAGACGAGGTTGTTGCCGTTTCCAGACTCGGCAAAACAATGAAGCCTCTGCTTGATGACTTTGCTCAGATATGCGGTCCGACCGTCAAATGCGCAAAAGCTCCCGAATATGCCGCAAAGAAGATAAAGGGCAAGAATGCCGTTCTTATCAAGGATATGGGTGCTCTTTGCTGCGGTGCAAACGAAGGCGACGCTCAGGCTGTTGACATGATTATGAGCAAAAGCGGCCTCACCTTGCTCACCTCAAAGGTTTTCGGCAAGACGAAGGCAATCAACCCTGCCGAAGCATGGCTTATGAGAATTGTTTATACTCTCAAATATTCCAAGCAGGCAGAGAAATAATTAATTTGACCACTACCATCTTTTGTCCCCCCCGTTTTATACGAGAAAAATCCGAGGCAGAAACGCCTCGGTTTTTTCTTTATATAGTTTTATTCGCTTTCGGCGAGTTGTATGGCTTCGCAGTGATATTTGACTTAGTCAAGCGGTATTTGCTCCGCAAGTTTTCGACGAATAAAACATCACTCTGTCAAAGACAGAATAAAACTTAACACTTAACACTGAAAATGAATTTGCATTTGTTCACAGGACAAAATTAATTCCATAAACCTCTTTACAATTTCTGAAATTTGTTACATAATATACTATGTATAATTATATAGAAATCATATTGTGAAAGAGGAAATAAAAATGAAAGGAAACAAACCGGAAGAGCCTAAGAAAAATTCAATGAAAAGAAGCTTTTCTCTCATGGGAAGATTTTTCCCGTATCTGAAAAAACATCTCGGCACGGAAGCGCTCGTGCTCGGCTGCGTTGCAATCACCGCCGCCTGCGATATTGCGCTGCCCCTTATCGTGCGTGAAATCACAAATGCGGGCGTTGAGGATATTGCATCGCTCACCCTTAAAAGAATACTGTCAGTCTGCCTTTTCTACATAGCGTTCAAGGGAGTTGCCTGCATTGCAAACTACTGTCAGGCATATTACGGTCATATCATGGGCGTCAAAATCGAAAACAGAATGCGCGAGGATATGTTTGACCATCTCCAGAAGCTTTCGTTCACATTTTTCGATAACACAAAGGTCGGTCAGATTATGAGCCGCATGACATCCGACCTTTTCGATATCGCCGAATGGGCGCACCACTTCCCCGAAATGGTGTTTATGACAATCGTCAAATTTTTCGCAAGCTTTTTCATTTTCGCTTCCATGGACTGGCGTCTTGCACTCTGCGTTTTCGCCATGATGCCGTTCATGATAATTCTCACAAAGAAAACACGCACAAAAATGCGTGACACCTTCCGTCAGAGCCGTCATCAGGTCGGTGAAATCAACGCCAGAATCGAAGACAGTCTCCTCGGTGTCAGAGTTGTGCGTTCATTCACCAACGAGCAGACCGAAAAAGAAAAGTTCTCCGACGGCAACAAGTCGTATGTTGACATCAAAAAGAAGAGCTACAAATATATGTCCAAATTTCACTCAACCGTCACCATGCTTGACGGCACGATGTATATTGCGGTTGTGGGAGTCGGCGCATATTTCATGCATATCGGCGTCACAACTCCCGGCGATTTTGCGGCAAGCCTTCTTCTTGTTTCAACCCTTCTCGGTTCAATCCGTTCAATCGTTGATTTCAGTGAGCAGTTCAGCAGAGGCATAACCGGCATTGAGCGTTTTGCGGAAATCATGGACGAAATTCCCGACATCACCGACAGCCCCGATGCCGTTGATATCACCGATGTGAAGGGCGACATTGTTTTCAAGGATGTTTCGTTCAGCTATGTCAAGGGTGAAAAAACCATTCTCAACCATCTTGATTTGCATATTCCCAGCGGTTCAAACGTTGCGCTTGTGGGACCCAGCGGCGGCGGCAAAACAACGCTCTGCAATCTTATTCCGAGATTCTATGAAGCTGAAAGCGGCGAAATTCTCCTTGACGGAAAGAACATAAAGGATATAACCCTGCATTCGCTGCGTTCAAACATCGGCGTTGTTGCCCAGGATGTTTATCTTTTCTCGGGCACAATCCGTGATAACCTCATCTACGGCAAACCCGGTGCAACCGAAGAAGAAATTATTGAAGCCACCAGAAAGGCGGGTGCATATGATTTCATCAGCGCACTCCCCGACGGCTTTGATACATATATCGGCGAGAGAGGCGTGAAGCTCTCGGGCGGTCAGAAGCAGAGAATTTCAATCGCAAGAGTTTTCCTCAAAAATCCTCCCGTGCTTCTGCTTGACGAAGCAACCTCGGCTCTCGATAATGAAAGCGAAAAGCTTGTTCAGGAATCGCTTGAACGCCTTTCCGAGGGCAGAACAACCCTCACCATCGCCCACCGTCTTACAACCATACGCAATGCCGATGAAATCATTGTTCTCACCGAAGACGGCATCGCTGAGCACGGCTCACATTCCGGTCTCATGGAAAAAGGCGGTATATACAGCAATATGTATAGTATGTATGCGGTGATGTAATCGTCTCTGCCGATTACAATGAATTGCCTCGTGGCATGATTTGCACCTGCGGTGCATTTTTGGCAATTCAATTCATGGAGCGAAGCGAGAAATCATGACAAAGTCAAATCATGGCGAAGCCAAATCATAATAAAAAGGAAGGTAACACAATGCTTAAAAATATCTCCCCCATCATCTCCCCCGAGCTTCTCAAAATTCTCATGGAAATGGGTCACGGTGACGAAATCGTTATCGGCGACGGCAATTTCCCCTCAGCTTCAATTGCACAGAGACTTGTACGCCTTGACGGTCACGGAGTTGACGAAATTCTTTCCGCTATCCTCAAGCTCATGCCTCTTGATACATATGTTGACGCACCCGTTGCTCTCATGGATAACGGCGACGCATCAAATCCCCCTCCCATCTGGGAAGATTATAAGAAAACAATCCTTGCCGAAGAAGGCGAAAAGAATATCGAGCTTGTTGAACGCTTTGCTTTCTATGACAGAGCAAAGAAGGCATATGCCGTTATCGCAACAGGCGAAACAGCTATCTATGCCAACATCATTCTCAAAAAAGGCGTAGTTATTCAGTAAGGAGAAAACCATGGACAAAAGAGTTTTAGCCATCGATTTCGGCGCATCAAGCGGAAGAGCCATTCTCGGTAAATTCGACGGTGAAAAAATCACCCTTGAAGAAGTTCACCGCTTTTCAAACGACCCCGTAAAGGTCGGCAAGACCATGTACTGGGACGTTCTGCGCCTTTTCTATAACATCAAGCAGGGCATCATCAATGCCAAAAATGCCGGCGGCTTCGACAGCATCGGCATTGATACATGGGGCGTTGACTTCGGACTTATCGACGAATTCGGCTGCCTTCTCGAAAATCCCGTTCATTACCGTGACGAAAGAACGGTCGGTCTTATCGAAGAATGCGCCGAAATAATCCCCAACAAGGATTTCTATTTCAAAACGGGCATTCAGTTCATGGAGCTCAACACCGTTTACCAGCTCTATGCGCTCAAAAAATACCGTCCTCATCTTCTTGAAAGAGCAGACAGACTTCTTTTCATGCCCGACCTTTTCGGTTATATGCTCACGGGCAAGATGACAACCGAATATTCAATCGCAACCACCTCACAGATGATTGACCTTGAAACAAAATCATGGGCAACCGACTATATTGAAAAGCTCGGCATTCCCTCAAAGCTTTTAGGTGAAATCGTTCCGTCGGGAACGGTTCTCGGCAAGGTGACAGACGATATCTGCGAGGAATGCGGCATAAAGGATGTTGACGTTATCAGCGTATGCGGTCATGATACGCAGAGCGCAATAACAGCCGTTCCTGCCGAAAGCGAGGATTTCGCCTTCCTTTCAAGCGGCACATGGTCGCTTTTCGGAACGGAGCTTAAAAATCCCATCGTCAACGAAACATCCCTTGCAATGAACGTTACCAACGAAGGCGGCTGCGATTCTTCCGTCGGCTTCCTAAAAAATATAATCGGTCTCTGGCTCATTCAGGAAAGCCGCAGACACTGGAACAGACACGGCAGCGATTATTCCTATGCCGACCTTGAAAAGCTTGCTCTTGCGGCTGAACCCTTCAAGTGCTTCATCGACCCCGATGCACCCGAATTTGTTCCTCACGGAAACGTTCCCGAAAGAGTGCGTGAATACTGCCGCAAAACAAATCAGCCCGTTCCCGAAAGCGTGGGCGAGGTTATGCGCTGCATCTATGAAAGCCTTGCAATGAAATACCGCCTCACCATTGATAACCTTGAAAACTGCACGGGCA
>JAZSAH010000003.1:0-4044 GCA_045601745.1 Acutalibacteraceae bacterium | reverse complement strand
CGGCTTTTTTAATCGGTAAAAATTCTCATATAGCTTGATTTTGTAAATCTTTACATTTATAATAGTTTATGTAAAAGAGGCGGCGCACAGTTGTTTTGATACTATTATGAATCGAGGGATAATATGAGCAGCAGAATTTTGGAAATCGATCCGTATCTGGCACCCTTTGAAAATGATATCGATATGAGAACAAAGCTTTACCTCAGCAAAAGAAAAGCCCTTCTGGGCAATTGCAGAAAGATAAAGAATTTCGCTGACGGTCATAATTATTTCGGCTTTCACCGCACCCGCACCGGCTGGGTTTACAGAGAATGGGCTCCTGCCGCCGAAGCAATGTATCTCACAGGCGATTTCAACAACTGGAACATTGAAGCCTGCCCTATGACAAAGCTTGAAAACGGCGTTTTTGAGGTTGTTCTGAAAGGCAGGAATGCACTTGAACCCGGACAGAAGGTTCAGGCTGTTATAATCAATTCGGGGCGTATACTGCGCCGCATTCCGCTTTATGCAACACGGGTTGTGCAGGACCCTGTCACATATTCATGGTGCGCCGAAATCGAAGACACTGCGGAAAAATTTCCTTGGACAGACCGCGGCTTTGTACCCGAAAAAACGCCCTTTATTTATGAATGCCATATCGGCATGGCGCAGGAAAAAGGCGCAGTCGGCACATACAGGGAATTCACGGAAAACATTCTTCCGAGAATCAAAGAGCTCGGATATAACACCATACAGATTATGGCGATTATGGAGCATCCTTATTACGGCTCATTCGGATATCAGGTTTCCAACTTTTTCGCCGCTTCCTCACGCTACGGCAACAGCCGTGACTTAAAAGAGCTTATAAACACTGCTCACAAAATGGGCATAGCCGTTTTGCTGGATGTTGTTCACTCCCATGCGGTAAAAAATACCAACGAGGGACTCAATGAGTTTGACGGCACGGTTTATCAGTTTTTCCACGAAGGAGAAAAAGGAAACCACAGTGCATGGGGCACGAAGCTTTTCAATTACGGCAAGAATGAAGTTCTTCATTTTCTGCTTTCAAACCTTAAATACTGGATGGAGGCTTTCCATTTTGACGGTTTCCGTTTCGACGGAGTAACCTCCATGCTTTATCATGACCACGGACTCGGAAGCGCATTCACCAATTACGGTATGTATTTTTCAATGAACACCGATACGGATGCGGTTACATATCTGCAGCTGGCAAATGAACTGATTCACGAGGTGAACCCCCATGCAATCACCATAGCGGAGGATATGTCCGGTATGCCCGGAATGTGCATTCCCGTAAAAGACGGCGGCATCGGATTTGATTACCGTCTTTCCATGGGCGTTCCCGATTTATGGATAAAAACCATCAAGGAATGCACCGACGAAAACTGGGATATCGGCAAGCTCTGGTATGAACTCACATCCCGACGTCCGCAGGAAAAGAATATCGGTTATTGCGAATCGCACGACCAGGCGCTTGTCGGCGATAAAACAATAATGTTCAGGCTTTGCGATGCAGAAATGTATACGGGCATGAGCAAATTCGGCAGCAACCTTGTGATAGACAGAGGCATTGCGCTTCATAAGATGATACGCCTTGTTACCGCATCTCTTGCAGGAAACGGATATCTCAATTTTATGGGCAATGAATTCGGTCATCCCGAATGGATAGATTTCCCCCGTGAGGGCAACGGCTGGAGTTATCACTATTGCCGCAGACAATGGAGTCTGGTTGATAACCCCGACCTCAGATACAGAGAGCTCAATAATTTCGACAAGGCAATGATAAGCCTGCTGAGAAAAAATGACCTGCTTTCTTTATCCGCAGAAAACAGATGGCTGCATCAGGAGGATAAAATTCTTATCTTTACCAAGGGCGACACCGTGTTTATTTTCAACTTCCATCCGACAAAGTCCTTTGAAGGATATTTTGTGCCCGTGGGCGAAGAAGGAACATATAAAGTTGTTCTTTCATCGGATGACGGTGAATTCGGAGGCTATTCCCGTGTCAGTTCTTCCGTTAAATATAAAACAGTCACCACTCCTGCAGGCTGGATAGGCTTTAAATGCTATCTGCCCCACAGAACGGCGATAGTCCTGAAGAAAGAAAAATAAGACACATCTTCTGCATTCCGTTACGATAAAAATCAACCGCCGCACTTCCGATTGGCAGTGCGGCGGTTATTATATTAATTATTATATTACATCGTTAAACTCAACAACCTTGTTTGTTTTGCCCGATTCGAAAATCGCTTCAACAAGGCGCATGAGTCTGCGCTGCTGGTCATGAGTGACTATCGCATCGCACTCACCGCGAAGATGAGCAAAGATGTTTTTATAGTATTCGCCCCAGTCAGCCTTCTGAACGGGAAGCGGATATGTTTCAATTGTGTCATCGGTTCTGGGTGCCATGGTCTTTGTTATGCCTGCACCTGCAACGATGGGAACCGCATCTCTGTTTTCCCAGTCGGAAACCATAACGGTTTTGCCGTTGCAATCCCAGTCGGTGATAACCGAGGTTCCGTTTTCGCCGAGCATATACCAGAGAGGAAGCTCGATGAAGTTGCTCGTTGTAACTTCAACATAGAACGAAAGACCGTCATCAAAAATCAGCGTTGTGCGGAAACCGTCGTCACAGTTTTCGTTGGTGACATTGGTAAGCTCCGCATAAACCGACTTGAGCTTTCTGGGAAGAGTCATCATAAGTGCCTGGTCGAGCAGATGAATGCCCCAGTCATAAACCATGCCGCCACCGTGCTGCGGCTGATTTCTCCAGTCACCGGGAACGCCTCTTGAACCCTGAACACGGGATTCGATGCGGAAAACTCTGCCGAGAGTGTTATCGTCGAGGAGCTTCTTCATCGTGAGATAATCCTCATCCCATCGTCTGTTCTGATGAACGGTGAAAAGCTTGCCCGTTTCATTTGCGCAGGCTATCATTTCTTCAAGATCTGCGGTTGAAAGAGTAACGGGCTTTTCGCTGATAACATTCTTGCCGTGGCGCATGGCGTCGATGGCAATTTCCTTGTGAACATCGTTGGGAGTTGCAATTGTTACAAGGTCGATGCGCTCATCGGAAAGCAGTTCCTCCCTTGATGAATAGAAATGAAAGCCTTTTTCATCGGCAACATTTTTTCTGTCGGGATTAATATCGAAAACGCCGAGAACTTCGGCATATTCGCCCATCTCTTCCTTGATTTTGCGGGCGTGCCATCCGCCCATTCCGCCGTAGCCGATAACGGCACAACCGAATTTATTGTTAATCATGGTATCGCTTCCTTAGATAGAAATAAATGATTTGGCTTCGCCATTAATTGACTCCGTCATGATTTTTCGTCAAGACAAGGAAATCCGCCGAAGGAATATGCGGATGTTTCGAGGCGGATTGACGCAGTATTGGCGAAAAATCAAACCCACCACATCTCGCCTGTTGATTCGGTGAGAATGATATTCTTGAGGAATGAAACAGCTTTTGAAAGTCCTTCATTCTGGCTCATGAGCGAATCCTCATGCTCAATGCTGATTGCATAGTCATAGCCGACCATGCGCAGGTTGGAAATAATATCCTTCCAGTATGCATTGTCGTTGCCGTAGCCGATTGTGCGGAAAATCCATGAACGGTTGATTTCATCGCCGTAGGGCTTATTGTCAAGAACGCCGTTCACCGCCGTGTTATACTTGTCAATCTTTGTGTCCTTGGCATGGAAATGGAAAATTGCATCGCCGAGCTTGCGTATGCAGGCAACGGGGTCCATGCCCTGCCAGATAAGATGGCTGGGGTCAAAGTTTGCACCGATTTCGGGACCTACCGCCTCACGCAGACGGAGAAGCGACTCGGTGTTATAAACGCACAAGCCGGGATGAAGCTCAAGAGCGATTTTGTTAACGCCGTGAGCCTTTGCAAATTCAACAAGGTCTTTCCAATAAGGAATAAGAACCTCGTTCCACTGCCAATCAAGAATTTCGCCGAAATCGTTGGGCCAGGGGCAGGTTACCCAGTTGGGATATTTTGCGGTCTCGCAGTCACCGGGGCAGCCCGAGAAGGTG
>JAZSAH010000002.1:0-3789 GCA_045601745.1 Acutalibacteraceae bacterium | reverse complement strand
AAAGTTCGGGTTTGTTGAGATTCTTTTCACTGTTTTAAATAATGCGTTGCCTCCCTTTAGGCAAGGGAGGTGGGTTTTGCTAAGCAAAAGACTCAGGGATATTGTACGCAAAATCCGCGGGCAGATGATATCTGCCCCTACGATGCAATTAATATAATCACCTACCCTACAATCCCCCGAACTTAAAAAATTTGACTAAATCCGTGAAAAATGGTATTATAAATTGATTATGTGTGCAAATTTGTTATAAAAGGGATGATTAGCGTTGAGAAAAACTATAATTGAACCCAACGGACGAAACTTCCAGTATTGGAAGGATATATGGAATTACAGAGAGCTTGCTCTTAACTTTGCAAAGCGTGATGTAACCGTCCGCTACAAGCAGACAAGAATCGGTCTCGGCTGGGCTGTCATTGCTCCGATTATTAATGTTTTCGTTATGACCTTTATTTTCGGAAACCTTGCAGGACTTCAGTCTGACGGTTCCGCTCCTTATTACATAATGGTTTATGCAGGAACAATTCCGTGGAACCTTTTTTCAAAGGGTCTTACCACCTCGGCAAATACCTTCATCACCAATGCCGCAATTATGAAAAAGGTTTATTTCCCGAGAATTATTTCTCCCATCGGAACATCGGTTGCTCACATCATTGACAGCACCATTTCAATGGGTGTGCTTATTATCATGATGCTCATTCAGGGCTACCTTCCGACAGTAAAATTCCTTCTCTTCCCCGTTTTCTTCTTGCTTTGTCTTATTCTCGGAACAGCTCTCGGACTTTTCCTTTCATCATTCAACGTCAAATGGCGTGACCTTGCGCAGATTATTCCCTTTGCTGTTTCAATCGGACAATATCTCACTCCGGTTGCATACTCAATCGATTCAATTCCCGAAAAACTCAGACTGTTATATTCTCTCAATCCCGCTACAGGTGTTGTCAACGCTTTTAAATGGTGCATAATCAGGGATATGGCCTTTGACTGGACATCATTTATAATCGCACTCGTCTGGATTATTGTTCTTGTTCCCCTCGGTATTCACTTCTTCAGAAAAACTGAACGTACATTTGTCGATATCGTCTGATCGGAGGGATTAATATGAGCCAGAAACCTGTCGTTTTAAAAATAGAAAACGTAAAAAAGCGTTACAGAATCAAGCATATAACAAAAAAATCTGAAAATAAAGTTGATAAAATAAAGTCTGCCGTTAACTCTTTTATCAGACCTAACTTAAATAAAGAAGATTTTTGGGCACTCAAAGGCGTTACTTTTAACGTCACACAGGGCGAAAAAGTCGGCATTATCGGCAAAAACGGTGCCGGCAAATCAACCTTGCTCAAAATTATTTCAAGAATTACCGAACCGACAGACGGCAGAATTGAAATGCTCGGAAAAATTTCTTCCATGCTTGAAGTCGGTACAGGCTTCAATGCCGAGCTTACCGGTCGTGAAAACGTGTACCTCAACGGTGCAATTCTCGGTATGACCAAGGCTGAAATTGATGCAAAGTTTGACGAAATTCTTGAATTTTCCGAGGTTGGCAAGTTTATCGACACTCCCGTTAAGCGTTACTCAAGCGGTATGTTTGTCCGTCTTGCGTTTGCGGTTGCGTCTCACCTTGAACCTGATATTCTTCTCGTAGATGAGGTTCTTGCAGTCGGTGACACACGCTTCCAAAAAAAATGTATAGATAAGATGCTCAATATCGCTGCAAGCGGAAAAACAATCCTTTTCGTCAGCCACCAGATGAATACAATCCGTCAGCTCTGTGACAGAGTTGTTGTGTTGCGTGAAGGTGAGGTTATTTTTGACGGTGACGTTGAGGAAGGCATACGCATATACAATAGCGAAGCATATACGGAAAAGCAGAACAGCTATGATTTCAGCGAGCTTCAGCGTCCTCAGGGTTACAACCTTGATAAGGCTCAGATACTTTCGCTCGATGTTCTTCAGAATGAAAGCTGTATTTATGCGGCAAACGAGCCGATCGAACTCAAGCTCCGCATTAAAACAAAGGTTGCCGATATCGGTGACCTATCCTTCAGAATGCTTATCTGGCAGGCTGATGAAACTCCGATTGAGGTCTGCTTTACGGATACATTTGCAAACATCAATTCAGTCGGTGAATTTGATGTTGGAATCACAATAAACAAGCATAATCTCGGTCCCGGAATTTATAAAGCAACGCTTATTCTTTCGGGCGGATCGGCAAAGGCCAACAGTGAAAATCTCGATTATGTATACCCCGCTTTTGTTTTTGAAGTTCTTCACGCTGACGGCACTTCAAAAAGCTGGCCTAGGCAGTGGGGCTGGTGTCACTTTGACGACGTTGATGTTAAATTATTAGGAGATTAATGATGAAATACGCTTTTTATTCTCACGGCGGTTCACAGAATCACGGATGTGAAGCGATAGTCAGAACACTTTCCTCAATGATAAAAAAAGAAAAGCCCGATGCTTTCATCAAGCTTTACACTTTTAAAAAAGATGAGGATATCCGTGCAGGTCTTGAAAACATTGATGAAATTGAAGAATTTAACTACTCGGTCACACCGAAAAATCTTAGCTTTGCAGATAAAATAAAGCTTTCCTTGTATTCAAAAAAATCTCAGAAAAAAGCTGACGAGTTTTATTATTCAATTCCATGCAGAAATCCGTCTTTGAAGGAAAATGACGTCTATATTTCTGTCGGCGGTGATAATTACTGTTACGGTGACGGTCACGTTGCAAAGGCAATGAATTCAACCTTACGTGCGATGGGCAAAAAAACCGTACTCTGGGGATGCTCAATCGGTAATGAGGATATGACTGACGAAAAAATTAGAGATTTAAAGGGCTTCGACCTGATTGTAGCAAGAGAAACCTTTTCCTACAACGCTCTGATTAAAAACGGAATCAATAAAAACACTGTTCTTTATCCCGATTCGGCATTTTTACTTCCCGTTGACAGCAGAATGAATGAAACCTTTGAGGTAAAGGAACACACAATAGGTATAAATATCAGTAATTTCGTCTACCCTAAGGACTGTGATGAAAGTCACCCGGCAAAAAAGGCTGTTTTTTCACTTATCCGTTACATCCTAAACGAAACTGATCTTAACCTTCTTCTCATTCCTCACGTTACGAGAGATAACAAAGCCGATTGTGATACACTTTCTGAAATTTATGAGCACTTCAGATGCGAAAGAATCGGTCTTGTCGGCGGAAATTATTCCGCAACCGAATACAAGAGCATTATTTCACGCTGTGAAGCATTCATCGGCGCACGTACTCACGCAACAATTGCCGCTTACAGCACCTGCGTACCGACTCTTGTTATCGGATACAGCATAAAATCAAAGGGAATAGCGAAGGATATTTTCGGTACCTATGAGGGTTATGTTGTTCCTGTTGAAGAGCTCTGCGATGAGGAGAAATTTATCGAAATTTTCAAGAATTTCTATGAAAAAAATAACGAAATCAGAGAATATCTTAAGAACTTTATGCCCGATTATATCAAGAAGGCAGAAAATTCAATAAAAGAACTTTTTAAAATATGAAATTGACTGCAATATCTTAAAAAAATTTGCAATTTTACTTGATATATAAAGTAAAATATAGTATAATAATCAGGATATTGCAGGCGATTTAATCGAAGCATTATTTCAGTCATGTGGCGTGTTGGTCCTGTGCGACGGAGTGCCACGAACCATGTCAGGCGGGGAACCGAGCAGCATTAAGAGGTTAACACCGTGCGACACAGTACGGCCTGCATGCCATATGACTGAGATAATGCTTTTTTTATTTTTT
>JAZSAH010000001.1:0-2830 GCA_045601745.1 Acutalibacteraceae bacterium | reverse complement strand
GCACTTCTCAAAAAGAGCAAGAATGTTCTTGATGCAAATTTCATTGAAGGCATGGCATGTGTCGGCGGATGCATCGGCGGCGCAGGATGCCTCACTCACGGCGAAAAGAACAAGTCCGAAGTTGATAAATACGGCAGAGAAGCAATGGAAAAAACAATCTCCGATGCCGTTTCAATTTTAAAATAACGAATCATATATCTACCCCCAATCTTTTACAAAAGCACCGAGTGTTCAACTCGGTGCTTTTGTTTTCATATCATGGCATTTGTCTTAGCGAGCAATGGATTTGTGTGTACAAATCCGCAATTAAGGGGTTTTCACCCCTGACACCCCACAGAAAAAAAGAAGCCAAAAAAGAAAATCAGGTGCAGCAGGAATCGAATTCCGTTGCACCTGAATTATGTTTTTAGAAATAATTATTCTGTAAAAAACAATTCGTGATTAACAATCTCCCTTGCCCTCGCTTCTATATTGTTCATACGGGCAACCCATTCCATTTGGTTGTCTGCTTTCAGTTGTTCCGTTATGCCCTCATTGACCTTCATCTTTTCTACCAGCCGAGAAAACATATCAGATGCCTGTTCATCAATCTCTGCAAGATAAGCCCACAATGTGCCGTTCATAAGCATTATATTAAATTGAACTCGTTTATGTTTCATTAGATAATCTTTGCGTTTCAGTCCCCATACGCCGAGCGGTTTGTTTGCTTTGGCAGGTAACGTGATGTTGGGTATTCTGTAATCTCCTACTGTTCTGTATGTGCCACCGTTGAGTTCAAATGATGATTTATTCATAACCAACCTTCCTTTCAATCAGTAACAAATGTGTCGAGTGTAAACTTTGCCCCAAGCCGAAAGCCTGAAATAAAGCTATCGGCTATGCTAACTGTCAGAAAATCATTGTATGTACTTGTATAGGTTACGAATAAATCTTTTTCTTCGCCGATTAACTTTGAATTGAGTTCTTCTTCCTTTTCGGTGAGAATTCTTAATTTCTTCTTTAATTCATTTTTTAACTCCGAACAGCATTCCTGCGGTTCAATGTTGCCATAATAAAATTCTTCAATAAAACCAGACATTTTATAAACCTCCGTAATAGATTGATAATCCTTACAATTCAATCATTCCGACTGCCTACAAAAGCCAAAGGGAGGCAACTTCCTTATGAAGTGCCTCCCTTCCGTGAAGCGGTTATTTTATGCTCTCCCGACTGTAAGGGACGATGTGGGCATCGTCCCCTACGGATAAAATATCAATTCCTGCGGTAGGTGCGGATATCATCCGTTCAGCAGATAAATCGCAAGATTGAGGTATGCGGCAAAGGTGACCCAGAGGAGATATGGCACCTGCAGTGCGGCGGCAAGGGGGCTGATTTTTCTGTATTGCAGAATCGTTGCAAGGATTGATATCCAGAGCAGAATAATCCAGATGAACGCAAAGAGAAATGCCTGCATATTGAAGAAAATTATGCTCCAGAAGAAATTAAGGAAAAGACTGATGCCGTAGGTGATGAGCGAACTGCGTGCGGCAGTCGGATTTTCCTCTTTTTTCAGATAAATCATTGCCGCACTGACACCCATGAGGATATAGAGAACGGTCCAGACTATCGGAAAAAGCACCGACGGTGGCGCAAGGGGCGGTTTTGTTATCGCAGAATAAATATCCATGTTTCCTGCAGTCAAAAGCGCAGAAATTCCTCCCGCAGCAAGGGCTGCGGCGATTGAAATTGCGTAGGTTTTTATTTCTTTCTTCATATTCTCACCTCGCAATATTCTATGCACGCCGCAGAGATTTGATGCTTGATATAATCGACGGATACCTTTCGGGCGGATATATCCGCCCCTACCGAAATTTTTCTGCTCCCGCCGTTTAAAAAATCCCCTCGGTTCGCACCGAGGGGATGACTGTTTATAAATTATTCGTCGTCTGCGTTTGCCTTTGCTTCTTCGTTAACCTTCTGAGCAACATTTTCGGGAGCTGCTTCATAGTGGTCAAATTCGAATGAGAAATAGCCTCTGCCGATTGTTACGGAACGGAGAACTGTTGCGAAATCGCCCATTTCAGCCATGGGAACTTCTGCTACGAGTTCCTGCATCTTGGGATCGTCTTCGCAGGGTCCCATTCCGAGAACGCGGCCTCTTCTCTTTGTGATATCGCCCATGATATCGCCGAGGTTATCGCCGGGCATATAAGCCTTGAGTGAGCCGTAGGGTTCAAGGAGCTTGGGATTTGCCTGAGGCATACCGTTCTTATAAGCAATCTTTGCAGCCATCTTGAATGCCATTTCGTTGGAGTCAACGGGATGTGATGAACCGTCATAGAGAGTTGCTCTCAGACCAACAACGGGATAGCCTGCAAGGGGTCCCTTAAGGATAGCTTCACGAAGACCCTTTTCAACTGCGGGGAAGAAGTTCTTGGGAACGGAACCGCCGACAACTCTCTCTGCAAATTCGAAATCTTCGGAATCGATATGTTCGAATTCAACCCATACGTCACCGAACTGACCGCTGCCGCCTGACTGCTTCTTATGTCTGCCCTGAACGGCAACCTTCTTGCTGATTGTTTCTCTGTAAGCAACCTTGGGAACTTCGAGGTCAACTTCAACGCCGAACTTTGTCTTGAGCTTTGTAACGATAGCGTCAAGATGCTGTTCACCGAGACCGGAGATAATCTGTTCCTTGGTTTCAGTATTTGTGTAGTAGCTGATGGTAAGGTCTTCTTCTGCGAGTCTGTTGAGACCTGCTGCAACCTTATCTTCTTCGCCCTTCTTCTTAGCCTTGACAGCCATGGGAAGGCAGGGTGCGGGGAATGAAACGCCCTTGAGCTTGATA